>JANNFB010000028.1:0-8510 GCA_031379365.1 Burkholderiales bacterium | reverse complement strand
GCTCCTGAGCCTGGAACTGTCCCTCCAGGCTGATGATGTTGCCACTCGGCAAAGGCGTCTTGTCGATGATGTTTCGGATGTTATCAATGACACGCCCCATGTCGCTGCCGTCGGTGTTGGCGTAGACGGTGATGCGGCGGCGCCCGTTCTCGCGGCCGATCTGGTTCGGGCCGTCGGTCTCTTCCACGGTGGCGATGCCAGCCACCGGAATGCGGCCCGCGGGCGTGTCGATCAGCGTGCGCGCCAGGTCCTGCGGGGTGCGCTGTACGTCTGGCAGGTGCAGCACCAGCTCGTAGCGGCGCGGGCCGTCGACGATGTCCGCGCCGTGCGCGCCATCGGTCAGCGCCTGCAGCACGCGGATAGCCTCGCCCGGCGACAAGCCCACCTGCGCCGCCTTGCGGTGGTCCAGGCGCACGGTGATCTGCGGGATCAGCACCTGCTTTTCGACCGTCAGGTCCACCAGCCCCGGCACGCCCGCGAGCTGGCTGCGCATCTGCTCGGCCAGGCCACGCAGCGTGTCGGTGTCGTCGCCGAAAATCTTGACGGCGATCTGCGCGCGCACGCCCGACAGCAGGTGGTCCAGCCGGTGGCTGATGGGCTGGCCGATGGCCACCTGCGCCGGCAGCGTCGACAGGCGCTCGCGGATGTCGGCCACGATGGTTTCTCGGTCGCGCGAGGGTCCGTCGCCTGCGCGCTTCAGGTCGACGTCGATCTCGGCCGAGTGCACGCCCTCGGCGTGTTCGTCGAGCTCGGCGCGGCCGGTGCGGCGGCCCACCTGCGTGACCTCAGGCACCTGGCGGATCAGCGTCTCGGCCACCGCACCGATGCGGTTGGCCTCGGCCAGCGAGGTGCCCGGCTGCATCACCAGGCCGAGCACCAGCGAACCCTCGTTGAAGGCCGGCAGGAAGGCGCGTAGAAACATGGGCACGGTCGCCGCGGCGCCGACCACGGCCAGCACCGCCAGCGCCATCAGCAGCTTGGCGCGGCCAAAGGACCAGGTCAGCAGCTTGGCGTCCTGGCGCTTGAGCCATGCCACCAGCGGGCTGTCGCCGTGGTCCAGGCGCTTCATCGTCGGCAGCATGTAGTAGCACATGACCGGCGTGACGGTCATCGAGACCAGCATCGACGCCAGGATCGACACGATGTAGGCGATGCCCAGCGGCGTGAACAGACGCCCCTCGATGCCCGGCAGCGCGAACAGCGGCACGAAGACCAGCACGACGATGACGGTGGCGTAGACGATGCCCGAGCGCACCTCGACGCTGGCGCGGCGCACGACTTCCAGCACCGACAGTGGGTTGCCCGCTGCCCGGTTCTGCTTCAGCCGGCGCAGGATGTTCTCGACGTCCACCACCGCGTCGTCGACCAACTCGCCGATGGCAATGGCCAGCCCGCCCAGCGTCATGACGTTGATCGACTGCCCCAGCCACTGGAAGACCACCGCGGTGACGGCCAGCGACAGCGGAATGGCCACCAGCGAGATCACCGTCGTGCGCACCGACAGCAAGAAGGCGAACAGCACGATGGCCACCATGATGGCGCCGTCGCGCAGCGCTTCGCCCACGTTGCCGACGGAGGCTTTGATGAAGTCGGCCTGACGGAACAGCACGCGCGGCTCGGCCAGGCCCCTGGGCAAGCCCTGTTTCAACTCGGCGAGTGCCACTTCGACCTGCGCGGTGAGCTTCACCGTGTCGGCGTCGGGCTGCTTCTGCACGCTGATCACCACCGCCGGCAGACCGTTGTAGCCGGCGTCGCCGCGCTTGAGTCCGGCGGCAAAGGCGACCGTGGCCACCTGCTCGAGCAGGATCGCGCGGCCGTCCTTCCACGCAACCGCAATGCCGCCCAGGTCTTCGGCGCGGTTGCTGCGGCCCAGATGCCGGATCAGGTACTCGCGGCTGTTCAGGTCGATGAAGCCGCCGCCGGCGTTGCTCGCGTAGCCTTTGAGCGCCTGTTCCACCTGCGTGAGCGAGACGCCGAACTGCGCCAGCCGCGCCGTGTCGGGCGCCACACGCAAGGTGCGCACCTCGCCGCCAATAGGGATGACCTGCGCCACGCCCGGGATCGACAGCAGTCGCGGGCGCAGCACGAAGTCGGCGTACTCGCGGGCCTGCATGGGTGTGGCGGCCGGCGTCTTGCCATCACCGGCCACCAGCGGCAAGGCCACCAGCATGATCTCGCCCATGATCGACGACACCGGCCCCATCACCGGCGTGATGTCGCCCGGCATCTGCGCGCGCACCAGTGCCAGCCGCTCAGCCACCAGTTGGCGGTTGCGGTAGATGTCGGTGCCCCAGTCGAACTCGGCATACACCAGCGACAGGCCCACGCCCGAGGTCGAGCGTACGCGGGTCACGCCCGGCATGCCGTTGAGCGCGGTCTCCAGCGGGAACGTGACGAGCTGCTCCACCTCCTCCGGTGCCATGCCGCCGGCCTCGGTGAGCACGGTGATCAGGGGCTTGTTGAGATCGGGGAAGACGTCGATGGGCGTACGCCAGGCCGTGAACGCGCCGTACACCATCAACATCATCGCCACCGCCAGCACGAACAGGCGGTTGTGAAGGCTGGTGCGAACGATCCAATTGAACATGAGGGGGCTCCGTTCAGCGGATCTGCGCGATGAGCGGGGCGCCCTGGACGACGACGCGGTTGTCCGCGCTCAGTCCCTGCGTCACCACCACTGTGCTGGCGTCCAGCGGCCGGAATTGCACTGGCTGCGGGATGAAGCGCTCGGCACCCGACTTGATCCAGACGATGGGCTCGTTGGACGGGTTGCGCACCACCGCCTGCGCCGGCAGCACCACGCCCTTGATGCGCTCCTTCATTTGCGCCACGACGGTGACCGGCTGGCCGATCGCCAAGGGCAGGGCTGTGCCTGTCTTCGTCGGACTCACCGCAAACGTCAGCGGCAGGACGCCGTCGCGCAGCGAGCGCGACACGCCCAGCAGGCGCAGCGTGACCTCGGGCACGCCCTGCAGCGCGGCGCCGGCCACGCGAGCGGCAAGGCTGGTGTCCGCGGTGGTGGCCTCCACCAGCATGCGCGCCGGGTCCACCACCTCGAACAGCACGTCGCGCGGTTCGACGACCTGGCCGACGACCAGGTCGGCACGGGCGATAACGCCGCTGACCGGCGCGGTCAGGGCCTCGCGCGCCACCAGGCTGCCGCCGATGCTGCGCTCGCGCTCGGCCAGGCTGGTGGCTTCGCTGCCTGCCGCATCGATCTCCTTGCGCGGCACGGTGCCCTCCAGGCCTTCGAGGCGCTGGACGCGCTGTTCGGCCAGCTGCCGCTGTGCGCGCAGCTCTGCCAGCTGGGCCTGTTGCGCGCCCAGGGCATAGGGCTCGGCCTGGTGGCGCACGTAGGCCAGCACGTCACCTCGCTTCACCGCCTGTCCGGCCACGGGCAGTCCCTTCGGCCCGGGCTCGATGCGGCCGCCGTATGTGGCCTGCACGCGGCCGCTGGCATTCGGGTCCATGACCACGCGGCCCGGCATCTCGACGGTGGCGGCGGCTTCCGACTCCGGCGCCAGCACCGTGCGGATGGCCATGCGCCGCTGGGCCATCTTGGGCACGTTGACGCTGCCATCGGGCAGGCGTGCCAGCCCCGAAGCGTTGACAGCCGCGCCGGGTGCGTCGAGGTGTTCGCCGTTGGGGCCGTGTGCGCCGGGGGCGGCGTGCGCTGGCGACAACCCGATCAGACTGGCGACCAGCGCCAAGGCGACGATCACGGACGGTCGGCGCAGTGGGTGGGCAAGGTTGCGCAGCATCACAGACCTCCCTGCAGCTTGGCCGCATCGCGGCGGCGCTGGCGCCACCAGGCGATGCCGCTGATCAGCCCCAGGGCTGCAACACCGGCGCCGATCCAGGCAGCGCGCTCCAGTGCGTGGTCGTACCCGTGGTCATCGCCGCCAGGGGCGTGTCCGTGGTCGTTTTTCGCGGTGGCAGTGACAACACGACTGGCGGTGCCGACCAGCGTGCCGTCGAGCAGGTCGCTGTCCTTGCCGGCCACCAGCGTGAACACGAGACCATGTTCACCGGGGGCCGCCAGTGCCTTCAGCAGGGCCGCGTCGGTGACGGCGTAGTCGCCTTGCTCGGCGCGGAAAGCGACGACGGCCTTGAGGGAGCCGCTCTCGACCTCGAGCTGGGCGCCGAGCACGGGTTCGTTGGACTCAAAGCGGTCGACGACGATCGCCAACTCGCTGGGGCGCAGCTCGGCCACCAGTTCGAAGGTTTCTGACTTGGCTTCGACGCGTGGCAATGCCGGCGCGGCGCGCATCGGGGTCGGGCCGTCCAGATGTTCGCCGTTCGGGCCATGGGCGCCGGGGCCGGCGATGGCGCAAGGGGTGGCAACCAGCAGCAGCGCGCTCAGCGCAGCGGCCATCAGGTGCTGCGGCACGCAGCGGGTGTGAATCAGGTTCATGGCAGGAGCCCCAGGGTTTGTTGAAGGCGCGCGCGGGCCAGGCCCAGCGCGGCAGTCTGGCGGGCCGCAGCGCTGTCGGCCTGTGCCGCGCCGGCGAGCGCGCGCAGCAGGTCGGGCAGCGGCGTCTCGCCGGCACGGAAGGACTTGTCGATCAGCGCGGCGCGCTCGCGCAGCAGGCGGCCACGCGCGGTCTCGGCGTCGAGCTGCGCCTGCGCCGAGCACAGCGCATCGCGTGCGGCAGCGATCTCGCTGTCCACGCGTTCGCGCAGCCGCTGCTCGTGGGTCTGGGCCACGTCCAGTTCGGCGAGCGCCGACGCTTCCAGCGGGCGGTTGCGGTCGTCGGTGCCGAGCGGCAGGCGCAGGCCGACCACCAAGCTGCCTTGCGAGGCCTCGGCCCGGCCCGCCACGTCCTGTCGCAGACCCAGCGTCAGCTCGGGTGCGTCGCGGCGCGACCGGCGCATCAGCTCCAAGCGCTGGCGTGCGAGTTCGGTGGACTGGCTGGCGAGCTGCAGTTCCGGGTGCGGTGCGACTGAGTCAGGCGCCACGTCGTTCGTTGCCGCCGTCAGAGTGGGCGCTGATGTCAGTCCGGTCAACAGGGCCCAGCGCGCGCGAGCCGCCTGGAGTCGCTGGCGCACTTCAGCCTGCAGCGCAGCGGCCGCCAGGTGCTCGGCCTGTGCGGCCAGGGCGTCGGCCCGCGCCAGGTCACCGGCTCGCACGCGGCGCTCGACATCGTCGGCGAGTTGCTTCAGCCCTTGGGCCTGCGTGTCGGCCTGGTCCGCTTCGGCTACAGACGCAGCGAGCTGCCACGCTGCTTCGCGCAGTTCACCGGCCAGGCGCAGCCGGGCCACTTGTTCGGCGGCCAGCGCCTGTGATGCGGCAGCGTCCGCCGTGCCCGCGCGGGCTGCTCGTTGGCCGGGCAGCCACAGGGGAACAGCCACACCGATCTCGCTCTCGCGGCTGCCGACATTCCGATGCAGGCGGTCGCTGCGGTAGCTCAGTTCCAGGGACGGTGGCGCCGCCCAGAAGCTGCCCGCGGCGGTGCGATCGGCTTCGGCGCGGCGACGCTGGCCTTCGCTCTCGCGGGCCGCGACGGCGCGTGGCCATGCAGCGTCGAGCGCCGCGCGAAGGGTGACGCTGCCGGTGGAAGGAGCGGACGCCGGGCCGGACAGGCGCGGGAGGACGGCCTGGGCGCCTTGTGGTGACGCGGCAGGCTGGGCCCAGACGGGTCCGCCGGCCAGGCTGCCCGCGATGGCGCAGGCAGACAACCAAGGAAGAGGTCTCACGATGATCCTGATGTTTGAACAGCCGGGGCCGGCCGGAAGCGAGTTCAGGTCGCGCCAGGGGCGGACGGGTGCTTGCGTGGGGTGCCGTGGCGACAGGCCGGGCGTCCATGGGTGGACGCCCGCCGCTGACTTCCGCAGTGAATGCGGGTCAGGCGCGGAGTCGAGGCGGTCTGAGCAGGCCGTCGAGCGCGGGGTTGGGCACGCGTTGTTCTTGCACGCCGTCGGGCGCAGCCGATCCCAAGGGCGGGAAGTCATGCGCGGGTGCCACCGCCATGTCCAGCGAGGCATTCAGATGGTCCGTCACCACGTGCTTCACCGACTCTTTCGAGTCGTCCAGGTGGTAGGACCCATCCTCGTGGTGGTGATGGGCTTCTACCTGCCAGTGCAGCGTCGCATGCGCCAAGTCAGTCAGCGGATTCACCGTTGAGCCGACGCGCGCCAAGGCCACTGATTGCCAAAGGATGGCAAGCAGCATGACGAAGAGGACTGCAGATCGGTGCACGGCAGTGAGAGTTTACCCAAGCGCTTTACAGCCCGCGGCGGGCATGGGCTTGGTGTGGCGTCACTGGTGACTTGCATCCCGGGAGGGCTCTGAGGGGCTGATGCCTGCAGCGGCAAGGCCACTCTGTTTGCGTCGCCTATCCAGGGCACGCTTCTTTCGCTGCGGGCGGCTGGCCGGGATGCGTCAACCAAGCAAAACGGACCCGTGGGTTTAGGTGATGGACTTGCCTTGTCGCTGTCTTCCGCGTCGTCCTTTGACGCTGCACCAAGGCAGACGTTCGGACCGAGCCCGCCGCACTTGCATCTCTTGCAATGTCGAGGCCGGGCCACCAAAGGCCGTCGCGAGACCAGTCGATGTGGATAGGTGCTCGAACGCTCGCTCCGCCGGCGGCTCGACCGCCGTCATCGGCGCCGATCTCGCGGACCGTGATGACGGTCGCCCTCAGAGTGTCGGCATCGTCCGCGCCGAAGCCGAGAAGGTCAGCGTCCTTCATCGGCCGGCGCGGCGTGTCGTGCCCGAGCGCGAACAGCCCCTTCAGCCGCAGCGCGGCGGGTACCTCAAATCGGCGTCTTGTCGCTGGTCTTCTTGAACCACGAGTCGCTGGCCTTGCGTTGCCATTCTGCGAGCTGCTTCTCAGCTTCATCCTTGGCCACGCCGTAGCACTCCTGGATCTTGCCGGCGAGCTGGTCACGGCGGCCGGCGACGACATCCAGGTCGTCATCGGTCAGCTTGCCCCATTGCTCTTTGGCCTGGCCCATGGCTTGTTTCCAGTTGCCTTGAATCTGATCCCAGTTCATGTCGGTGTCCTTTGGTGGTGGATTGAGTAACGGCCGCAACGGCGGCTGCTTTGGCTCAGGGGCGGATTGCGATCTCGTTCTTCACTGCCTTGACGCCTTCGATCTTGCGGGCGATGACCTCGGCTGAGTTCTTCTCCGCTGCGTTCTTGGCGAATCCCGACAACATCACGGTGCCGTTGAGAGTCTCGACCTTGATGCTCAGCGCATCGACGTCCTTGTTGTCGATGAAGCGGGCCTTGATCTTGGTGGTGATCTCGGCATCCTCGACGTAGGCGCCGACGCTCTCCTGGCCACGCGTGACAGCGCAGCCCGAAGTGATCAGGACGATGGCCGCGGCGGCGGCAAGGAAAGTGTTGCGTGCGTTCATGGTGAATCTCCAAGGGGTTGAGAAGGGATTTCGGATGACTGAACTCAGCCGGCGGCGAGCCAGTCTTTCAACTCGTCGGCGTGTTCTTGTTCGTCGGCGAGGATGTCTTCGAGCAGGCGCCGGGTGGTCGAGTCCTTGTCGCCAATCAGCGCAATGATCTGGCTGTAGGCCTCGATGGCAACGCGCTCGGCAATCAGGTTGGCCTTGATCATGGCTTTGAGGTCGGTCGAGTCGTCGTAGCCGGCGTGGCTGCGGCCACTCAGCGAATCGGGCGAAAAATCAGGCTCGCCGCCGAGCTGCACGATGCGCTCGGCCAAACGGTCGCCATGGCCCGCCTCGGCGTTGGCGTGGACCATGAATTCTTCAGCGATCTTCGGCGAGGCCAGGCCCTGGGCGGTGAAGTGGTGTCGCTTGTAGCGCAGCACGCAGACCAACTCGGTGGCCAGCGAATCGTTGAGCAGCTTGATGATGTCTTCGCGCCAGGGCCCGTAGCTGGGGGTCACCGCGCCCTGGTCCAGGCTGCGCCGCGCGGCGTCGATGGCTGCTTCGTCGAGCTTCATGTGAGCCCCTTCAGCCACGGGCAAGGGTGTGACATTGGTCGATTTGTTTTTTGTGGCCATGGGGCGTTCCTGTTGACGGCGAGGGTCTGTGCGCTGCCGCACTCAACCGATGCAATGACTGTAGGAAGGCTGCCCTTGGCCAACCATCAGCGCCTGACGCCTGCCGGCGTAGGACAGCGCCGCGCGGGTCTGTCAGACGCTCAGAGCCGCAGGGCGGTGGCGGTCTGCGGCGCCGGGTTCACCGCGCTGGACCCCTGCACCAGCGCAATCACGTGGCAGCTCTGCAATGGCAACTCGCGCCAAGCCAGCACCTGGCCTGGGCGCAGCAACTGCGCCCCCATCGCGGCGGTGGCGGCCAGCGCATCGGCAGCCTTCTCTCGCAACAGGATGAAGCGCAGGGTGCGGCCGTCGCGCTGCAGGGTCAGGTCGGCACGCGGCCAATGCGCGGGGAGACACGGGTCGAACGACAGCGTGTCGGCGTTCAGCCGCAAGCCGAAGACGGACTCGATCGCGGCGCGGTGCATCCAGGCTGCGGCGCCCGTGTACCAACTCCAGCCGCCGCGCCCCACGTAAGGCGGCTGGGTGTA
>JANNFB010000013.1:0-8307 GCA_031379365.1 Burkholderiales bacterium | reverse complement strand
CTGAGGAGCACAGGGCTTGCGGCCCGCGCGCGCAGCGCGCTTCGTGCTCTGACTCGTCGAAACTGTTTGACCACAGTGAGCGCAGCGAACGGCGGGAGTTTTTCGACGGGGCCGCAAGACCGAGCACCGCAAGGCAGTCGGTGTACTCACCGACCGCCACAGTGGCGCGCTGGTGTTTGCCCGGGCGCGACTTTGCTGCGCAAACAGCGGCTCACTCCAATGCAGTTGAAGGCAACTCGGTATCAAAACAGGCCCTGCACGCGCGCCGCGACGTCGATCGTCGCCGCGCCGCTGTGCGGGGGTGCAATGTCGTCGTCGCACGATGCCGGGCCAACCGCGTCGAACAGCGCGGCCACCGGCGCCGGGATGAAGCGCGTCAGGCCCCCGTAGAGATGCCGGTCGCCGTACTTCGCCTGCTGCGTGACGTGAAAGCGCTGCGGCACCATCACGGCCAGATGGCGCTTGGCGCGCGTCATCGCCACGTAGAGCAGGCGGCGCTCTTCCTCGATCTCGGCGGCGCTGCCGGTGGCCATGTCCGACGGCATGCAGCCGTCGACGGCGTTGAGCACGAACACGGCGCCCCACTCCTGGCCCTTGGCCGAGTGCATCGTCGACAGGATCAGGTAGTCCTCGTCGCGGTGCGGCGCACCCGACTCGTCGCTGGTGGCCTCGGGCGGATCGAGGGTCAGCTCGGCCAGGAAGCGCTCGCGGCTGGAGAAGCCCTGAGCGATGCGCGCGAGTTGCGCCAGGTCGGCCGCGCGGATCGCAGCGTCGTCATGCAACCGTTCGAGCTGCGGCTGGTACCAGCGCGCCGCGGTGGCGATGTCGTCGGGCCAGCAGCCCGGCGTCAGCGCGTCGTGCGCGCTCAGCCACGCCTGCCAGTCGCCCGCCGCGGCGGCCGGCGGCTTGAACTCGCGCAACGCCTGCGCCGCATCGGGCGCGGCGGCCATGGCGTCGAGCAGGCGGCGCGCCGAGGCCGGGCCCATGCCGGCGATCAGCTGCGCGACGCGAAAGCCGGCCAGCCGGCTGCGCGGGTTCTGCACCCAGCGCAGCACCGAGAGCAGATCCTTCACATGCGCGGCTTCCAGAAACTTGAGGCCGCCGAACTTGACGAAGGGAATGTTGCGCCGCGTCAGCTCCAACTCGAGCGCCGCGCTGTGGTGGCCGGTGCGAAACAGCACCGCCTGCTGCTTCAGGGCCAGCCCACCTTCGCGCAGCAGCAGCACTTCATCGGCCACCCAGCGCGCCTGCGCCATTTCATCGACAACCGTCACCAGCCGCGGCCGCGCGCCGGTCTTGTCGCTCCACAGGTCTTTGGTGAAGCGTTCGGCCGCCAATGCAATCACCGCGTTCGAGGCCTCGAGAATGGCCTGCGTCGACCGGTAATTGCGCGCGAGCGTGACGACCTGCGCCGGCGGCTCGAACTGGGCCGGGAAATCGAGGATGTTGCGCACCTCGGCGGCGCGAAAGCCGTAGATCGACTGAGCGTCGTCGCCGACCACCGTGAGCCCCTGGCCGTCGGGCTTCAGGGCCTGCAGAATCGAAGCCTGCAAGCGGTTCGTGTCCTGGTACTCGTCGACCAGCACGTGGTCGAAGCGCGCGCCGATGGCCGCGGCCAGGGCCGGCGCCGTCATCGCCTGCTGCCAGTAAAGCAGCAGATCGTCGTAGTCGAGCGCCTGCTGCTGCTGCTTGGCCTGCACGTAGGCGCGGAACAACTGCTTGAGCTCGCTCTCCCAGCCCAGGCACCAGGGGTAGATTGAAGCGACCACAGCGTCCACCGGCAGCTGGCTGTTGACCACGCGCGAGTAGATCGCCAGGCAGCTGCCCTTGAGCGGGAAGCGCTTGGCCGTCGCGGCCAGGCCGAGCTCCTGGCGCACCAGGCCCATCAGGTCTTCGGCGTCGCCGCGGTCGTGCACCGTGAATTGCGGCGACAGCGCGATGGCGCCCGCCATCTCGCGCAGCAGCCGCGCCGCGATGCTGTGGAAGGTGCCGGCCCAGGGCAGCGAGGGCGCGCGCTGCGTGGCACCGAAGCCGAGCGCGGCGTGCAGCACGCGGCCGCAGCGGCGTTCCATCTCCTGCGCGGCACGGCGAGAAAAAGTCAGCAGCAAGATGCGCTGCGGGTCGGCCCCCGCCAGCACCAGGCGCGCGACGCGCGAGGCCAGCGTCATCGTCTTGCCGGTGCCGGCGCCGGCGATCACCAGCAGCGGCGCTGCGGGCTGACAGCCTTCGCCATGCTCGACGGCCGCGCGCTGCTCGGCATTGAGCGTGGCGAAGGGGTCGGGGCGAGCGGGGGTGACGGTGGGCATCGAGGGCGTCCAGGGCGCCTACGATACTGGACTTTTATCCAGCGCACCTCAGGAAACGTTGCTCGTTGACTTCGGTGCCCCACTGCCGGCCCCGCTGGGTGCTCGTCAGCATGAAGCCATGCTGTTCATACAAGTGGCGCGCGGCCTGCAGCTGATCGAAGGTCCAAAGGTCCACCTGCGGGTAGCGCCGCTGGTCGCAGAACGCGAGCGCCGCGGCAAGCAGGCGGCGGCCCGCGCCCGAACCGCGCAAGCGCTCGGCCACGATGAACCAGCGCAAATGGGCGCCCTTCTCTGCAGCGCCAATGCCGTCGATGGCCACGGAGCCCAGCACCTCGTCGCCTTCCATGGCCAGCCACAGGCCATCGCGGTTGGGATCGAACCGGACGCAGAACGCACTCAATTGCGTGGCCACCATGGCTTCAAACTCGACGCCGAAGCCCGCCTGCACCGCATAGAAGCGCCCATGCAGCTCGGCGATGCGGCCGATGCAGCCCGGCAGGGGGCCAAAGTGCACGTGCATGGATCTCAATCGCTGAAGCTGTGGATCGCGCGAGCGGCGGGGATTCGACGGTGGCCACGGGCACTGATCACTTGGCTTGCGCCGGACGCCATTGATGGGCCCCTTCCCTGGGCGCCACGAGGCGCGCGCTTCCGTCAATGCGGCGCGAGCCCAGGGCCCATCTCTTGCAGCACCAGCCGAGTGAAAGGCGAGGCCGGTGCGGGCACCCGAATCGTCTAACCCGGCCCAAGAACTTGCCGGGCCTTGACAGTCTCATGGGCTGAGTGGCGTGCACAGTTCGACCAGGCAGCCGTCGGGTGCGCGCACATACGACACCACTTGGCCCCAAGGCTTGGTGGACGGCGCAGCCAGCTCGGCCGCGCCTTGCGCAACAGCACGGGCATACGCGGATGTCACGTCATCTGCCACCAGAGCAATCTCCATGCCGAGAGGCTGCGGCGAGGCGCTCGCGTGGACATGGCCGCCTGGAAAATTGCTGTCTCCCAGTTCATGTGCAGCGAAGGACAGGGTCGTCGCGCCCGTCTCCAGCTCGCCATACATGCCGGACTCATGCAAGAAACAGGTCTTCAGGCCGAAGGCCTTCTCGAAGAACTGAAGCGACGCGGCAACGTTGGGAACGTAGACGATGGTGTAGCCGAGTTTCATGGCGGGAAGGCCGGCAGTCGCGTTGGTGCGGATGGTAGCTTCGCGTCTATGGCTCACGCAATGGCGGCGCATTGGTATGTGAATCTACGCGGCCGTGACCTCCACCCGGGCGTTGAAGGTCGACTGCCCGGCGGAGAACGCGAAGCGGTCTGCAGCCGCATCTGGCAAGACCGGTGCGCTGTCGGTCAGGACATTGAGACCGGGCCATCCATCACGCAGCCAAAGCGTGCCGCAAGGAATGCGCTCTGTGACATGGGCGCGTGCTGGCAGTTCGCCGCGAGCGTTGTAGACCCGGATGGCTGCGCCATCGGACAGCCCGCGTGCCGCGGCGTCTGCGGTCGCGATCCACACCCGCGGTTCCGCCTCGCGCCGGGCGAGCGTGGGCAGCTCACGCCCGTTGTTGTAGAAGCTGTGAAAGTGCGTGAGCGTTCGCCCCTGAGACAGCGTGAGCGGATAACGGACGTTGGCCGCCAGATCACCCGCGGCTTGCCACTCGGGCAGGGCCGGCAGCCCAAGGCGGGCCGCATCCTGCGAGTAGAACTCGATCTTTCGCGAGGGCGTGTCGAAGTCGAGCGTCGGATTGGCGACATGGGATATCCGCAGTTCACCCATGCCCCCCTGGGCGCGCAGCGACGCCACGGTGGCGCGCCCGGTGGCCGGGTGGTCGAGGATGGCGTCGAGCAAGGCTTCGTCAGACGCCCACGGGAAGAAGCCCTCCAATCCCAGGCGCGTTGCCAACTCGCGCATCACCCAGGTAGCTGGCTTCGTCTCGCCAGCCGCTGCCAGGGCCGGCTCCATCAGGTACAGGTGCGTGAAGGCAGACTTGCAACCCAGCTCCTCCAGCCACGCGGTGGACGGCAACACGACATCGGCAAAGCGCTTGGCGGTGTCGTTGAGGAAGAGGTCGTAGCTCACCACCAAGCGTGTTCGGGCCAGCCCTTCTGCGACCCGGGCTGAATCGGCAAACGAGGACAGCATGTTGGTGCCCATCAGCAGCAGGTTCGCGATGCGGCCATCGTGCAGGGCTTCGATCACCGTCGCCATCTGGTTGGGCAAGGCCGTACCGGGGGCGCGGCGCTGCGGTTCTGTCACGCTGGCCAGCCCCCGACCATGTGCAGAAGCACCGTGGCGTGGGCCCAAGCCCGCGCCCGGGATGCCCACGTTGCCCGTCAACCCGGGCAGACAGGCGACCGCGCGCGAAGCCTGCCAGCCGTTGTCTCCCTTGTGCATGGAGCTGCCACCGAGCACGATCATGGCCGGCTTGGTGCTTGCGTAGAGGCGCGCCAGCTCGACGATACGTTCCGCCGCGATCCCGGTCACGCCAGCCGCCCACAGCGGCGAGAAGCCGCGCACATGCTCGGCAAGCGCGGCGAAGCCGACGGTGTGGGCTGCGACAAACCCCGCATCGAACAGCTGCTCGGTACAGATCACGTGCATCAGCGCCAGCGCCAGTGCGGCGTCGGTTCCCGGGCGCAGCAGCAGCACGTCGTCGGCCTTGGCGGTGGCCTCGGTCTGGCGCACGTCCACGGCCACGACTCGCGCGCCGCGCGCACGGGCTGCGTTGACGAAGCGCGCCGTGTTGGGCTGGCTCGCAAAGTTGGCGCCCCAAAGCAAGATCAAGCGCGAGTGCTCGCCCATGTCTTCCTTGGTGTGCGTCTCCTGCATGCCGGTGAGCGCCAACCCGAAGGCACCCAACCCCCAGCAGATCATGGTCGGGTTGAAGAACTGGCTGCCGTGGAAGTTCGCGAAGCGGGCGAACAGCTGCGCACTGACACGCGTGCCATAGTTGGTCGTGAACGTGCCGTGCCCGGGCCAGAGGGCCGTGGCCTGCGGCGGATGGGCGGCCAGCGCCGTCGTGATGCGTTCCAGCGCTTCGTTCCAAGTCGCGCGGCGGAACGGGTCTTCACGCCGATCGCGCACCAGCGGGTACAGCAGCCGCCCGGGGTTCTCGAACACCTCGCGCGCGGCCTGGCCGCGAATGCACAGAAAGCCGCGACTGTCCGGGTTGTCCGGATCGCCCCGCACGCTGACGACCTTGTTCTCCTCCACCTCGACGAGCATGCCGCACAGCGTCGGATGGCAGTTCATGGGGCACATCGTGCGCGTGGTCGTCATCGAGGCCTCCGTGAAGACTGTCTTCACCGCCACACTGTGCGCGAGCGGGGTTTGCCGACAGATCGGCGTGGTCCGCAGCAATGCAAGCTTGGCGGCTCACCGCGATTGTGGCGGCTTGGGCGGCCCGGGCCGCTCCGCCCAAGCAGCCAACCCTCCGAGCAACAGCAGGCGCACTTTGCCTGTGTCGCCAGTCGAGGCGCCTTCCCCCGAGGCGGGGTGGCTTTAGGGCTTGTCGATGCGCGCCAGGTTGTCCTCCGAGTTGCGGTCGATGCGTTTATTGAACGGGTCGACGCCGACGAAAGCAGGCTCCTTGTCCACCACCACGGTGACGGTCTGCTGGCCGGTCTGGATGCGCTGGCGCGCGAACGACAGCACCGAGGCGGCGCTGTAGCCCTTGCGCCCCGGCTCGACGCTGAAGACGCCGATGTCGAAGGGCTCGTCGAGCGGCGCTTCGGTCTCCTTGCCCTGGCCGTCGGCATAGAGCTTCCTGGCGTCGACGCGAAAGCTCACCTCATACTTGCCGTCGGCGCGCTTCACGCTCTTGGCGTCGATGGCCTTCACATCCAGCAGGGTGATCCTCTCGAACAAGTCGGTGATCAAGGCGTCGTGCTCGGGTCCGGCTTCGGCGCGCAGCAGCTTGAGAAAATCCAGCGTGTTGGCGTACGGCGCAGATTTGAAGGCGTACTGCTTGAGCAGGGCCGCCATGGCGCGGTTCACCTTGTCAGCGCCCACCACCTCCTTGAGCCAGTACATCGTCAGCGCGCCCTTCTGGTAGTGGATGTATTGCTGGTTCTCCACCCGCGCCAGGGGCAGCTCTTCCACCGCCTCGCCGCCGCGCCGGCGCAGATAGCGGTCGAGCTCGTACTTGAGAAAGCGGCGCATCTGCTCGGGGCCGTACAGGCGCTCCATCACCAAGAGGGCCGAGTACTGGGCGAAGGTTTCGACCAGCATCGTCGCGCCCTGCTGGTAGCTCGGCGAGAGCTGGTGGCCCCACCATTGGTGGGCGATTTCGTGGGCCGTGACGTAGGTGACGACATCCACCTTCTCGTCGCTGCCCAGCTTGGTGAGAAAGCCGATGTTCTCGGAGTAGGGGATGGTGTTGGCGAAGCTCTGCGCAAAGTCGGCGTAACTCGGGAACTCGAGGATGCGCGCCTGGCGGAACTGGTAGGGCGAGAACACCTCGCTGAACAACGCCAGCGACACCTTCATCGCGTCGAGCATGCGCTGCACGTTGTAGTCGTGGCCAGGGTGGTGGTAGATCGCCAGGTCGATGTCACCAGCCTTGTCGCGCTTGATTTCGTAGCGTGCCGACTGCACCGAAAAGAAGTACTCGATCGGCGCGTCCGGCTTGAAGCGCACCGTGCGGCGGCCGTTGGCCACCGTGTCGCTGACGGTGTAGCCGGGGGCCACGGGGGTCTGGTCGGCGTCGGTGGTGACGGTGATGTCGGCGTCGACCCAGCCACTGGCCGGTGCAAACACGCTGCGCGCACGGCCCGATTCGTCTTCGAGCGTCGGCGGGCGCAGATCCGCCGGCAGGCCGTACTTGCGGCGCTTGGAACGGTCGGTGAGCAAGCCGTCGCGCGACATGCCGGTGCTCGGCGCGATCTCGGCGTTGTTGACGAAGCTGCCGTTCTCCACCAGGCGCGTCAGCGGGTTGCTGTTGGAGAAACCGCGCTCCTGCAGCGTGGTGACGAAGCGCAGCTCGCGCGCCTCGCCGGGTTGCAACGCCGGCTCCAATTTGTAGATGCGGTAGGGGAACTCGGTGTACTGCTTCTCCAGCACCGCGCCGGGCAGGTTCATGCTGTCGATGGTCAGGCGCTCGCCCCAGTTCACGTGTAACTGCGTAATGGGTGCGGCTGTGCGGTTCTCGAGCCGGTAGGTGCCAGTGGTCACGGCGCGGGCCTCGCGCGGATAGAGCTGCACGTCGAGCGTCACGGCCGTCACGCGCGGCATTGGCAGGCGCTCGAAGGGCAGCAGGGCTTTCTCGGCCTGGGCCAGGGCCTCCTCGCGCTCGGGCCCGGTCTGGTACTTGTTGAGGATGTTGGTGTTGTAGAAGATGAAAGCGCCGCTGCCGGCAAAGGCCAGCAAGCCGGCGCCGGCCAGGGCCAGCGGGCCGCCGCGCAGCCGGGCCCCCAGGCGCGCCAGGCGCGGGCGCAGGGCCGTGCTGGCGCCGCGCCGCCACAGCGCGAAAGACAGCACCGCCAACAGCAGGGCAAATGCGCTCCAGTAGAACTGGAACCAGACCTGGCCGATCCAGAAGCGCGACATGCCGCCCATGTCGGACAGGGGCACCGCCGGGCTGCCACCATAGTTGTAGAGGTTGTGTTCCAAGCCGGCGCCCACCATGGCCACGCTGGCCACGATGTAGAGCAGCATCACGCCCCAGCCGACGAACTTCTGCGGCACCAGCACCTGCACAAACATCGACAACACCGCCAACTGCAGCGCGCTGATGACGGTGGGCAACACAAACCAGAGCAGGTAGGCCCCCGGCTCGAAGCGGGTGTAGCCCTTGGCCAGTTGCATGGCCATACCGGTCAGCACCGCAACCAGGGCGGCGGCCGTGAGCACCAGGGCAATGGCCACGATCTTGGGCACCAGATGGGCCCAATCGGGCGCCGCCGTGGCGTCGACGATCTCGTGCATGCGGCGTTCGCGGTCGCGCCACACCAGCTCGCCAGCGTAGTAGATGGCAATGATGATGGGCATGATGCCGAAGGC
>JANNFB010000011.1:0-12357 GCA_031379365.1 Burkholderiales bacterium | reverse complement strand
GCTTCGCCAGCGCCACGCTGCAGGCCAGGGCCATGCGCAGCAGCAGCGCAACATCGGGTGCATGTCTTGGTGTTCTCGGCGACATCGGCGCACTCCGGGGACCATGACCTGTCACTCCTGCGCCCCTGGCACGGGCAGCCTGATCTAGATCAAGCAATGCGCCGTGCGCGCGCGTTCAGTTGCGCTGCGGCGCCCGGCTGCCCGAGCCGCCGGGCGAACCCCGCGCGGTGCTGATGCGCGCATTCCAGACCTTGAACGCGTTCGGCGTGAGTTCCCGCTTGAGCAGTTGCACCACCTGGCCATGCGACAGACCGCACTCACGCAGCACCATGTTGAAGGGCGGGCGGTCATCCCACGCGACTTCGATGGCGCGGGCGACTTGGGCAGGTGTGAGGGGCGGAACGGTTTTGGCCATGGCTTGATTCTGCGCCACCTCAGCGCGCGCCGAAGGACGCGCCCTTGAACAAGTCCTTGAACTCGCGCGGCTGCGAGCGCCAGTATTGCGGCGGTGCGGCCACCTGCGCCCAGCTTGGCCGCGGCATGCCAGGGCCAGTGAGGGTCGTAGAGGATGCCGCGGGCCAGCGCGATGGCGTCGGCCTGGCCGTTGGCAACGATGGCCTCGGCCTGCTCTGGCTCCGTGATCAAGCCCACCGCGATGGTCGGCAGGCCGACCTCGGCTTTCAGCTGCTGTGCGAAAGGCACCTGGTAGCCAGGCCCGACCGGGATGGTCTGCTGTGTCGCCACGCCCCCGCTCGATACATGCAGTGCGGCGCAGCCACGCGCCTTGAGCGCGTGCGACAGCGCCAGGCTGCCTTCCATGTCCCAGCCGTCCGGCACCCAATCGGTCGCCGAGAGCCGCGCCCATACCGGCCGGCTCGGCGTGAACGCCTCGCGCACGGCCTCGAACACTTCGAGCGGAAAGCGCATCCGGTTGGCCAGGCTGCCACCGTATTCATCGTCGCGCCGGTTCGCGATCGGCGAGAGGAACTGATGCAACAGATAGCCGTGCGCCGCGTGAATCTCCAGGCCGTCCAGGCCCAGGCGCGCGGCGCGGCGCGCTGCCTGCGCAAACTCGGCCCGCACACGCTTCAGGCCTTCGCGGTCGAGCGCGGTCGGCGCGTCTTCGGTGGCACCGTGCGGCACGGCCGACGGCGCCACCGCCTGCCAGGCGCCCGGCTCATGCGCACGGATCTGCTGCCCGCCGGCCCACGGCGCACGCGTCGAGGCCTTGCGCCCGGCGTGCGCGAGCTGCATGCCGATCTTGATCGGCGAGTGCGCGCGCAGCGCCGCCAACACACGGGCCAGGCCGGCCTCGTTGGCGTCGGAATACAGGCCGAGGTCATCCGGCGAAATGCGGCCCTCGGCGGAGACCGCCGTGGCCTCCAGGATCAGCAGCCCCGCCCCGGACAACGCCAGCTGCCCGAGGTGGATCAGGTGCCAGTCGCCCGGCGTGCCCTCGCTGGCCGAGTACTGGCACATCGGCGCGATGACGATGCGGTTGTCGAGCTGCAGCGGGCCGATCTGCAGCGGGGTGAAGAGCGCGCTCACAGGCCGGGCTCCTGCACCAGCGACGCGATCGCGGCCTCGACGCCATGGCGGCCGTGCGCAATTCCCTGCACATGCAGCGCGGCTTGCACGCCGGCCAGGCAGCCCAGGATCATGGCCTCGTTCATGTCGCCGAGATGGCCGATGCGGAAGACGCGGCCGGCCAACGGGCCCAGGCCACCGGCGATCGCCACCTGGAAGCGCTCACGCGCCACCGTGCGCAGGGCCTCGGGGTCGACGCCCGGTGCGACTGCCACTGCCGTCACCGACACCGAGCGCGCCGCCGGCACCGGGGTGAACAGGCGCAGCGCCCCGCCCTCGGCCCACGCGCCCACCGCAGCATGCACCGCGCGCGCCAGCCGCGCATGACGCGCATGCACCGCCACCAGGCCCTCTTGCTCGATCAAGCCGAGCGCCGCCTCCAGGCCGGCCAGGTGCGCCAGCGGTGGCGTGCCGCAGAACTTGAGGTAGCTGTGCGCGCCGCGGCGGCGATGCCAATCCCAATAGAAGCGTGGCACCGGCGTGGCGCGCGCCACCGCCATCGCCTGTTCGTCAGCGGCGACGAAAGCCATGCCCGGGGGCAGCATCAGGCCCTTCTGCGAAGCCCCCATCACCACGTTGACGCCCAGCGCATCCATCTCGAAGGGTGCAGCGACCAGCGAGGCGACGACATCGACGACGAAGAGCGCCGGGTGCGTCGCGGCATCGAGGGCCCGGCGCAGCGCCGCCATGTCGCTGGTGGTGCCGCTGGCGGTGTCGGTGTGCACCGCGAACACGGCCACGATGCGCTGCTGCGTGTCGGCCCGAAGTGCCGCTTCCACGGCGGCCGCGTCAATCGGCTGGCCCTCGACGTAAGGCGTGCGCAGCGCCACGCCGCCGTAAGCCTCGACTTGCTCGGCCCAGTTGTCGGAGAAGTGGCCCGTGCCTGGCACCAGCACCTGGGTGCCGGGGCCCACCAGGTTGGCGATCACCGCCTCCCAGCCGCCGTGGCCGTTGGCGGCGTAGAAGAACACCTCGGCACGCTCGGTGCGCAGCAGCCGCTGCATGCCGGACTCACAGGCCGCAACGAGCGCGGGCACGCGCGGATCGGCCAGGTCCGTGGGCTGGCGCGACATCGCCGCGATCACCTCGTCGGGCACTCGGGTGGGGCCGGGGGAGTGCAGGAAGCGGTGGCCGGGGATGCGGGGGGTGGGGTTCATGGTGGGGGCGGTCTTTGCCGGCCCATTAATCGCGGCGCGATTGCACGCAGCAGGATTCCAGCACAAAGGAACTCGGAGACTGGTCGCACAATGTCGGTCGTTGGTATTGCCTATATGGCGGGGCTTCGATCGCGCTCACCGCTGCGCACGTAGCGAGACAGGTGGAAGACCGCGAGCTTGATGTCCTCGGCGTTCACGCGCACGGGTTCACGTGCCAGGAAAGCGGGCAAGCCCTTTGGCTCCATGACCCAGACCGGACGGTGCGCGCCCGGGCTGGCCTCCACGTACCACCCCGGAAACACGACCACGGGCTGAACGTCGTATCGGCGACCAGTGCTCTCAGCGAGCAGGCCCTTGACCCACCCCGCCTGTGCCAACGCCTGCACGAGCGGGTCGCGGTCTGGCGTTCGCCCCGCCACAGTGAGCCGTGTGCCGTCGAAAGCAATGCGTGCATCGCCGCGAACGGGTTTGCTCCAAGTCTTGGTTTCAATGGTGAGCACACCGGCAGGCCCGATCAGTATGTGGTCGACGTTGAAGCCCTCGGCGAGCACGTCGTGAAAGACGTGGTAGCCCTGCTCACGGAGCCGTTCCAGAAACTGACCCACCGCACGCTCGCCCTCCATGCCCAGGCGAATGGCGCGCAGCCTCGGGAGCTGGCGCGCGAGCCGCCACGCCGCGAAGGCGATGACAAGCAGCGCAAACACGGTGACCAGCCATGGGCTGGTCCATTGGGGGTTGAGATAGCGGAACCACTCCCACCCCGCCAAGACCAGGAAGAAGATCGCCATCATCAGCCAGGGTTCGATCTTGTCGGCCCAAATGTCCGCGCGCTCCTCCTGCAATGACTGGCCTGGCAAACGCAGCGGTCTGTCCTTGATCGGTGATCGCGTCGTCTTGCTCATGCTGACGAGCCCAGGTCATTCGCAATCAACCTGAACTGCTCCAGCGCCGCCTCCAGGTCATCCACGATCTCCTGCGCGATGACGTCGGGCGGGGGCAGGTTGTCGCTGTCGGCCAGCGTCTCGTCGCGCAGCCAGAAAATGTCGAGGCTGGCCTTGTCGCGCGCCATCAGTTCGTCAATCTCGTAGGCACGCCAGCGCCCTTCCGCATTCTCGGCACTCCAGGTCGGCGCTCGGTCGAAGCGGTTGGCCGGGTTGTAGAGCTGCACGAACTCGTCGAGGTCTTCGCGCCTGAGCGGGTTGGTCTTCAGCGTGAAGTGCTTGTTGGTGCGCAGGTCATAGATCCAGAGCTTCTTCGTCCACGGCGTTTCGCTCGCGGCCTTCTTGTCGAAAAACAGCACGTTGGCCTTCACGCCCTGGGCGTAGAACAAACCCGTGGGCAGGCGCAGCAGGGTGTGCAGCTCGCATTCGTGCAATAGCTTCCTGCGAATGGTTTCGCCGGCGCCGCCTTCGAATAGCACGTTGTCGGGCAGCACCACCGCGGCGCGGCCGTTCACCTTGAGCTGTGTCTTGATGTGCTGCACGAAGTTGAGCTGCTTGTTGGAAGTCGTGGCCCAGAAGTCGTCGCGCTCGATCACGTCCTTCTCGGTCGTGCGCTTGCCGTCGGCACCTTCGATCTGGGTGCTGCTCTTCTTGCCGAAGGGCGGGTTCGCCAGCACGATGTGGAAGCGCTCGCCCGGGTCGGCAGCCAGCGCATCCATCACCTTCACCGGCACGCTCTTCTCGCTGCCGATGCCGTGCAGCAGCAGGTTCATTGCGCACACCCGTGCGGTGGCCTGCACCAGCTCGTAGCCCGTGAAGGCCTCTTCCTTCAGAAATCGCTTCTGATCGCGTGTGAGGTTGGCGTTGCGTTCGGCAATGTGGTTGTAGGCCGTGAACAGAAAGCCGCCCGTGCCGCAAGCCGGGTCGCACACCGTTTCGCCAGCCTTGGGCGCGATGCAGTCCACCATCGCCTGGATCAGCGCGCGTGGCGTGAAGTACTGGCCCGCGCCGCTCTTGGTGTCTTGCGCGTTCTTCTCCAGCAGGCCTTCGTAGGCATCGCCCTTCACGTCCACGCCCAGGGCCGACCAGTTCTCGGCGTCGATCAGGTCCACCACCAAGCGGCGCAGCTTGGCCGGGTCCTGGAACTTGTTCTGCGCCTTGCCGAAGATCAGGCCGAGCGTGCCAGTCGATTTCCCCAGTTCATCGAGCGCGTGGCGGTAATGGTCGAACAGCTCGTCGCCGTCCTTGGCCAGCAGCGAGGGCCAGGCCCACGCAGCCGGGATGATGCTCGGCTGGCTGTAGGGCGGCTGGCTGCGCTCGTCAGCCATCTTCAGGAACAGCAGGTAGGTGAGCTGCTCGACATAGTCGCCATAGCTCATGCCGTCGTCGCGCAGGACGTTGCAGTAGTTCCAGAGTTTCTGGACCAGGGTGGAGGCGTTCATGGATTGTTTGGGGGCGCGAGCGCCTGCACCTTGGCCGCCACGACGCGGCAGGCGGCAAGCAAGTCGGTGACGATGCGCTCGTCGATATTGAGATCGCCCTCGTACTCGCCGAGGTTGCGTAGATCGTGGCACTTGGACAGCACGCGCCACACCTCGGGGCCCAGCCCCAGCGTGTGTGGCAGCAGCTGAAAGACGATGTAGCGGTTGCTCGAGCGGTAGCCGTGCCACCGCAACGCCGCGAAGCACAACGCATGCGCCGCGTTGTAGCCCAAGTCGAACCGGCTTTCGAGCGACAGCGAGGGGGTGGCAGCGTCCTTCAGTCGCGCCAGGCCCGAGCGCTTCAGGCCGGCGAACTCCTTGGCGTCGGGCCGCTCCGCCTTCAGCGGCTTGCCGGTGCCACAGAGGTTTTCAAAGGCCGAGGGCATCTTCGCCTCCGATCAGCCACAACTTGGGTTGCGCCAGCACGCGCGTGGTGAACGCTTCTTTGCCCTTGACGCGCTTGGCCAGTTCCTTTGGCGTGTAGATCGTCGGATTGACCGTGCGCCCGAGCCGCTGGCTCGCTGCTTCCAGCGCCGCGTACAGATCGGAGTAGGCCAGGTCGTTGCTGACGAGCATCAGGTCGATGTCGCTCGATGCCGTGTCTTCGCGCTTCGCGATCGACCCATACACAAAGGCCGCCCGGATGCGCGCGGCCAGCGGCGCCAGCGCCTCGCGCAAGGGCTCGGCCAGCCCGACCGTCTTCTGCACGATGCCGCACAACTCGGCATAGATCGGTGCCGCGGGATTGGCCTGGTAGTGCTTCTGGTTGCCGACCGCGCGTGCCGTGACAAGCCCGCTCTGCGCCAGGCGGGCGAGCTCCCGCTGCACCGCGCCGGAGCCGGCGCCCGCCAGGCCGATCAGCTCGGTGGCGTAGAAGCTGCGCTCGGGTTGGCCAAACAGCCACGCCAGCACGCGTTGCTGCGTGCCGGAGAACAGCGCGTCTGCAAGGCTCACGGGCCGCGGCGTCCTTGTTGCTGCCTTGTTGCTCATACCCATAATGGGCATAAGCATACCCGCATTGGGTATTCAACCAATTGCAGCCTCCTGCGTCTGCAATTCCTTCAACGTCCGCCCCTGCGCATCCTTCCACTCGATGCGCCCGTTGGCGCTGCGCCCCAGCACCACGGCCGCGGCGGTGGAGGGCGAGGTGAACACATAGTCTTGCGAGAAGCGGAAGCCGCCGGCAACGGCTGCCAGCACGCCGTTGCCGATCAGCTCCTGCCGCAGCTCGTACATGCCGCGCACATGCTGCTGCATCGACGGCACCGACTCGGCCACCGCGTGCGAGCCCGCCTTCACCACGAAGCCCTGGCTGGATTCATAGCCCGTGGCCAGCACGCCCTTGCCCTTGCAGGTGAGCAGCGGGGCGGTGGCCGCGGCGGCGGGCGGGGCCTGCTCGAAGGCCTGCACGCCCAGCACCGGCAGCATGCCCAGCATGTTGGCCAGGAACACCAGCATGTCGGCGCGGTCGGCCTCGGAGAGCGTGGGCTCGGCGGGCGCGTTGCCGTTGTCCAGCGGCATGCGCTTGGCGGCCTTGGCCAGGCGCACCAGGTTTGCCTCCAGGAACTGCACATGCGCCTTGTTCAACTGCCCCGGCGCGGCCACGAAGCACACCGCGCGGGTCCAGAAATCCTTCTGCGCATAGTGCGATTCGATCCGCGGGCGGATGGGGTCGCCCTCGCCGATGTAGAGCTTCTCGCCCTCGACATCGTCGCGCGGGCCGAGCAGCAGGTACACCCCGGTCTAGCCCAACTCGTCGCGCTGCTTCACCTTGGGCAGCAAGGCACGCGGGAAGACCAGCGCCTTGCCAATCCAGTTGCTGCGCTCGACGACGCGCAGGCCGTCGGGGTCGCCGTCGGCGACGAAGATGCGGAGGGAGAAGGGGTTGCCCATCTCGGTTCAGCCGTCAGAACAGCGTCCGTTGTGTTGAGTCAATCGGCGCAACAGCGCCAACTACCAACTTGGGCCAGGTATGCGCGGATGCGAGGCGCCGAACTGCTCTATCAAGCTGCCAGAGAAAGCTCTCCGTGTCCAAAAAATAGTTCGGGTACGCCTTTCGAAGACTGGTCAACGAGTGCGCACCAACCAGCACAACTTGCGCACCCAGTTGTTCCGCAAGTCGCTTCTCTTCGAGCGCATAGGCTTCAGTTGCCGCACCTACTGCGCTCGACTTGAACGCTAAAACGGCCAATCGCTTGCCCAACGGGTCCAGCGACAACAAGAACAAACTGGAATCGCTCACTCCCTTTTGCTCTGTTGCTTGCAGTGCGTGCCGGTAGGTATCGAGCGTCTCCCTGACCTTTAGCTTCGCCTGTAGCCTCTCGATCTCGGCGCAAAGGTCCGACGGATTGGCAGGGGTGCCCGGCACTGGTGGCGTACGTTCGACAAACGCAAAGGCCGAGCCCACGAGAGCAAAGAAGCGAAGCCAGTCTGCTGACCCTTCGCTTGACTTCAGCGATTGATCAAGCAGCGTTCCCACGGTCTCTACTGCAGTTGCCCAAGCGTGTTGTAGCCGCGTTCTGATTTGAATCTCGATCTGCAGCCCATCATGTGCGCTTCCGTCACGGCCAACATAGCGGTAAACGACATGAATGCAGCGATATCCAGACTCCCGCGGATTGATCAAATAGTCACGCTCTCGGACAAAGAGATGCTTCATGCGACTGCGCCGGTAGGCATCCCGGAGTTGCACCACTTGGCCGATCGACGCCATGACAGCGCGACACCCACCAATATCCTGAAAGCGAGAGAGCGTCGTTGTCGGCATTCGCCGTAATTTGTCGAGCATCGTCGGCAACCGCTTGAGCCGCTGCGCAATCAGCACGCCCGACTGGATCTTCTCGGCTGCCCGCCGCAACCCCATTTGGAACGTGTTGAGCGGAAACGCATGCGCTGCACGCCAGTTGCTTATCACCTCTCGTGCATAGTCGCTCTGTCGCTCATCAAGTGCCCCACCCGATGCCAACAACGCCGCAGCACGGTCGACTTGACGCCGGCTGAATTTAGGCTCGGTCCACGCCATTGGAACTCCCGGTAAAGGCTCGAGCGAGTACGCCCTGGCGTAATGCCTGCGCGCGCTTGAGGTTGGCATCGACCTCGGCCTCGACTTCGCGAACGATGGACAGGCGGCGGTCGACTTCGGCGACGATGCGGTGTTGGTCGGCGAGGGGTGGCAGCGCGATGGAAGCTGCAGCCAGCTGTTCGAAACCAAGGTGCGGACGTCCCTGGCCATACATGCACTGTGCAAAATACTCTTGGCCGTGGTCTGGCGAATTCATCCAGAGGTTCATGTAGGGCGCCGCTTCTGGAATGGCCGGCCGGATAAGAGCAACGCTCTGGCAAACGAATGCCTCGGCCGGTAGGCTTTCGACCATACAGGCTTGCCCTGTGTTCGCTCCGACTATCGTCACGAGCAGGTCTCCACGTTGGACGCGACTGCGCGCGCGGGCAGGGTCATTGGCTGGCGGATCGACGTGCTGAATTTTCGAGAAGTCCGGCGAGAACGGGCGGACGTTTTGGGCGAGAACAAAGATGGCCTCGCCCTTGCCGTAGTAAGGAGACCAATCACGCGACCCGCTGGTGATCTTTGCGGTCAAAGAGGACAAACTGGAGCGCTGCCAAGTGTTGAGTGAAGGCGCATCGTCGAAGTCCATCCGACCACTAACCGCGTCACTGATGACAGCACCGCGATAGCGGCCGAGGTTTGCCTTGACGCGCTGGAGGTTGGCGACGGCTTCGTCGAGGCGGGAGAACTGCTTTTCGATCTCGGCGACGATGCCGCGCTGCTCGTCGAGGTCTGTGAGAACGATCGGAAAGTCAGCCAACTGCCCTTGGCTGATTGAAGCCATGCCGACAACCTGCTGCGCGTTGTTTGCGAAGTGCCTACTGCCGCGCGCAAACAGTTGATAGTTGATGAACTTCGGCAGCGCCTTCGTGCGGTCGAGACGCAGCCGGATGTTCTTGCTCTCGAAGACGCTTGGTTCCAGCGATGCGGGGATGTACGCGGCTTTGCCAACCAGCTCGCGGCTGTTGACTCGATTGACCAGCAGATCACCCTCGTGGAGTCCGTAGTCGGCGAACTCGCGGTCGTCGATCCGCATGCGCTTGATGTCCCGCCAGACAATCGAGCCGGCGTCGATGTTGTACATCCGAAGGCATGGCATGCCATCGTCCGAGTACTCGCTTGCCGGCTTGTAGATGCCGTTCTTCATCGACGCGACGACATCGCCGAGGCGGGCCGAGCGCATCACGCCACCAACTCCCGATTCAACTCTTCAATCACCTTCGGCAACTCCGCCCCGAACAACTGATGCACCCGCCCCAGCCCACCCTGCTGGCTGAACGGCGGCAGGTCGAAGTCGTCGATCTCGATGCCCAGGCTCGCCGCGATGTGGTCGCGGATCATGATCCGGCAGCGCGCCGGTCCGATTGAGCCATTCATGAGCCGTTTCCGCCCTGCCCTCTGTCGGCTGAGCCATTTGAGCCGTTTCCGAGCCATTTCTCAGGCAGCTCGTAGTGGGCGCCGCGGCCGGCGCCCTTGGGCACCAGCACACGTTTGGTCACCATGTCTTCCAGATCGCGCTTGGCGGTCGGGCGGCTGGCGCCCGTGGCGGCCTGGTAGCGGGCATTGGTGAGGCGGCCTTCCTGCGCCAGCACCTGCAGAGCCTGCTGCTGCCGCGCGTTGAGGCCCAGGCGGGCCAACAAGGATGGCGTCAGCCAGTCGCGCCACAGCGTGACCACGAACTCGCCATCGCGTTGTTCGAAGCGCGGCTCGGGCCGCCCGTATTCACGGCACAGTTCGATCATCATCAGGGTGCCGGTGCCGTACTTCTCGATGTAGTGCGCCTGGAACAGCACTTCACAAAGGCGCGGGTTGCGCGCCACCGAGGGGTGGGCGCCGCGCAGCCGCTCGAGCGTCAGTGGCGCCAACAGTGCACCGGGGCTGGCCACTTCCACGCGGTTGGAAAATACCGACACCTGCACGGCCTGCCCCGCCGCGGCGTAGTCGCGGTGCGCCACCGCGTTGACCACCGCCTCGCGAATCGCTTCGGGCGGGATCTCGTAGCGCACGGGCGCCGTGGCACCTTGGGCGCGGGTGCCCACGCCACGCGCCAGCGCTGCAAGCACGAAATCGGTCGCCTGATCGAGCTGCTCGAACAGGCGGCCTGAGAACACCTGGTAGTTGGGAACGGGGCGCTGCACCGCTAGTCCATGAAAGTGCATGCAGCGCAATTCGGCGCCCGGCATGAAGCGCTGCGGTTCGCGGCCAAACAAGAGCATTGCGGCGCGACTGGGCTGATCCCCGTGCAACAGATGCAAATGCACCAGCGCATCGGCCGCCGGCGCGTCCTGCACCAACGGAAACCGGCGTTCTCGGCGCGCCCGCACGATGAAATCGGCAACCGCCGTCGTATCGATGTCAGCCATCGATACGCCAGGACACGGCTGCTCCTCGAACGGGCCAGGTTGCAACGCACCAGAAGCCTCCAGTGCCTCCGCGAGCGCCGCGTGCAAGCCAAGCGTCAGGCCGTCGATGTCGGCAAACCGCCGATAGACCACCTGTTCGCCCGCCTTCGCCAGCAGCGCCAGTGTCTTGGCGTGGCGCGCAGTTGCCGGGCCCTCCTTCACGAACAGCAGCCGGCGCTTACCGCCCGCAGCGGCGCGGTCATATTCGCGTTCGGTCGGTGACACGCCTTGCGCGTCCTCGTAGCCGTAGTCGTTCCCGATCAGGCACACGTAGAGATCACAGCGATCGACCTCTACCAGGTACACCTCGTCGGGCCGCTGGCTGCGAGGCGGCAGATCCTCGAACAGGAACACGTCGAAGAACTTGCTCAACACCGGATCGCGCTCGACCAGGGTCTTGATGGCCCTGCGCTCTGTGGCGAACTCGCGCTGCACGGAGCTGATGAAAAGGCTGCGCTTGGTCACGCCACCAACTCCCGATTCAACGCCTCAATCACCTTCGGCAACTCCGCGCCGAACAACTGATGCACCCGCCCCAGCCCGCCCTGCTGACTGAAGGGCGGCAGGTCGAAATCGTCGATCTCGATGCCCAGGCTCGCCGCGATGTGGTCGCGGATCATCTCCAGCCACTGCTGCTGCTCAGTCGTGAAGGCCTTGCCTGAGGCCGCTTGCTGCGCCAGCCAGGCCTTGAAGTTGGCGGCCACGCGCTCGGGGTAGGGCACGAGTTCGTTGTCTTGCTGCATCGCGAAGCGCACGAGGCTCACCAGGTCGGTGAGGATGCGCTGGCGGCTCGCGCCCTTCACCTTGCTCTTGTCGAGCGCCGCGTAGGCCTGCCACAGCGTGCCTTCGTCCAGCAGGTGCGGCGGCGCGTGCAGCGCGTCGGCCAGGAGCTTGATGTCGCTGAAGGTCAGCGGCGCCTTGATCGGGCGGTTGTACAGGATCTGCAGCGCCGTGATCTCGTCCTTGTGCTGGGCGATGAAGGCCTCGAAGCTCTGCACGATGCCCTGGGCGCGCTCGCGCGCGGCCTCGCTGAAGCCGGATTCGAGCACGCGGTCTTGCGTGACGGTGTCGATCACCAGTTCCTTGCTGGCCTTCAAGCCCAGAAGCAGCGCGCGCAGCGCCGGGTCGGCCAGGGGCTTGACGGCCTGGCGCAGCGCGGCCTCGGCCTCCTGCGGGCTGCGGTCGGCATTCGGGTTCAGCGCCTGCACGATGCCGCCAGCCAGTTGCTTAACGTCCAGGCCGCCGCTGGCTTCGCGTACCTTCTTGCGCTCCGCCTCGCTCAGCTGCGCGTCCAGGCGCGACAGGCGCACCGCCACGCTGGAGAGCACTTCTTCTTCCACGTTGCCCAGGCTCACGGCCTTGAGCAGCGCGTCGAAGGGCACGGTCTTCTTCTGGTCCATCGGGCGGCTGTCGGTCTTGTCGCGCTCGCACACGCCCACGCAGTCGACGATGACGAAATGGTCCTTGTGCACGCCCTCGCCGGGGTTCACGCCACGCAGGTCGTCGTCTTTGACGATGCGCACGCCGCGGCCCTTCATCTGCTCGAAGAAGCTGCGGCTCTTCACGCTGCGCATGAATACCACTATCTCCACCGGCTTGATGTCGGTGCCGGTGGCCACCATGTCCACCGTGACGGCGATGCGCGGGTAGTAGCTGGTGCGAAAGGCCTTGATCAGGTCTTCGGGCTTGGCTCCTGTCGTGCGGTAGGTGATCTTCTGCGCGAAC
>JANNFB010000007.1:0-4733 GCA_031379365.1 Burkholderiales bacterium | reverse complement strand
CCGCCTCATGGGCAGCGGCCCACGCGCCGGCCTCGGCGAGTTGCGGCTACCGGAAAACGAACCCGGCAGTTCCATCATGCCGGGCAAGGTCAACCCCACCCAGGTGGAGGCGCTGACCATGGTCTGCGCCCAGGTCATGGGCCACGACGTCGCCATCGGCATCGCAGCCGGGCTGGGCCAGTTCGAGCTCAACGTCTACAAGCCCCTGATTGCGCTGGACGTGCTCGACAGCATCGCGCTGCTGCGCGACGCGATGCACAGCTTTGCCACGCACTGTGTTCAGGGCATCGAAGCCGACACCGGCCACATGGCCGAGTTGCTGGCGCAGTCGCTGATGCTGGTGACGGCGCTGTCGCCGCACATCGGTTACGACCGCGCTGCGCGTGTCGCCAAGCACGCCCAGCAGCACGGCATTGCGTTGCGCGATGCGGCGATCGCGAGCGGCGAGGTCAGTGCCGCCGATTTCGACACCTGGGTGCGGCCGGCCGCCATGGTGGGCGCAGTGCCGCTCACGCCGCGTGCTGCTTGACCCAGACGACGTAGCGGTCCATCCAGGCCTGTAGGAACTTCTTCGGGCTCTCTCCGAGCTGGCCATTGCTGTCGAACAGGCCGGCGTTGGCATGGATGAAGGCCTCGGGCTGGCCCAGCGTGGGCATGTCCAGATAGGCCAGGATGTTGCGCAGGTGCTGCTGCGCCATCGAGGTGCCGATCGCGCCGACGGAGGCACCCAGCACGCCCGCGGGCTTGCCGGCCCACGCGCTCTGGCCATAGGGGCGCGAGGCCTGATCGATGGCGTTCTTCAGCACGCCCGGGATCGAGCGGTTGTATTCGGGTGTCACGAAGAGCACGCCCTGCGACGCTGCAATCTGCGCTTTTAGGCGCACGACCGGCTCGCCGGGCTGGCCGTCATCGTCCTGGTTGTACAGCGGCAAGTCGTGAATCGGCAGCTGCGTGAACGCGAAGTCGCTCGGCCCCAGCTTGGCCAACGCATTGGCCAGGCGCCGATTGAAGGAATCGCGGCGCAGGCTGCCGACGATGACGGCAATCTTGAGGGGCTGCATGGGGACCTCCGCTGAGTGGTGCCTTGACATTAGCGAGGGTGTGCGGCCGCGTCTGTTCGCTGTCGCACTGACGCAAGTGAGGCCGGGGCCTATGTTGTGTCTCTTCGCAGCTCAATTCCCCCCTGCCATGAACATCCTGATGGTTTTGACCTCGCATGACCGCCTCGGTAATACCGGCAAGAAAACCGGCTTCTGGCTGGAGGAGTTTGCCGCGCCGTACTACGTCTTCAAGGACGCTGGCGTGAGCGTGACGCTGGCCTCGCCGCTGGGCGGGCAGCCGCCGATCGACCCCACCAGCGATGCCGCCGACGCGCAAACCGACGCCACGCGCCGTTTCAAGGCCGACCCGGCCGCCCAGGCGGCACTCGCGGCCACGCACACCTTGCAAGGCATGAAGGCGGGCGATTTCGACGCCGTGTTCTACCCCGGCGGGCATGGCCCGCTGTGGGATCTGGCCGAGGACAAGCTGTCGATTGCGCTGATAGAAACCATGCTGGCTGCCGGCAAGCCGGTGGTTGCGGTGTGCCACGCGCCGGGTGTGTTGCGCCACGTCAAGTCTGTCGATGGCGCGCCGGTGGTGAAGGGCAGGGCGGTCACCGGCTTCGCGAACACCGAGGAGCGCGCCGCCGGTCTGACCGATGTGGTGCCGTTTCTGGTCGAGGACATGTTGGCCGCGCAGGGCGGGCGCTACAGCAAGTCGGCCGACTGGCAGCCGCATGTTGTCAGCGACGGTGAGCTGATCACCGGCCAGAACCCTGCCTCCTCGGCGCCCGCCGCCATTGCCTTGCTGGAGCGATGCCGTGAACGCACTGCCTGACGCAAAGACGCTGCCGCGCGCACCCGGCACGCTCGGCCTGGGCCTGCTGGTCGCGCTGGTGGTGGGTTCGATCGTCGGCAGCGGCATCTTCGGCCTGCCGCAGAACATGGCTGCCGGGGCGGGCGCCGGCGCGATCCTGATCGGCTGGGCCATCACCGGGGTGGGCATGCTGATGCTGGCGCGCACCTACCAGATGCTGTCGCTGCGCCAGCCGGCACTGGACAACGGCGTCTATGCCTATGCCCGGGCTCTTGCCGGCGACTATGTCGGCTTCAACTCGGCCTGGGGCTACTGGGTCAGCGCCTGGATCGGCAACGTCGGCTACCTGGTGGCGGCCTTCGGGGCACTGGGCTACTTCTTTCCCGCTTTCGGTGAGGGCAACACGCTGGCCTCGATCATCGGCGCCTCGCTGGTGCTGTGGACCGTGCACGCGCTGGTGCTGCGCGGCATCCGGGGCGCCGCGGTGCTCAACGCCGTCGTCACCGCGGCCAAACTGCTGCCACTGCTGCTGTTCATCGTGCTGGTAGCGCTGGCCTTCAATGTCCAGACTTTCCAGCTCGACTTCTGGGGCGGCGCGAAGCTGGGTTCCGTGCTCGATCAGGTCAAGAGCACGATGCTGGTCACGGTGTGGGTCTTCATCGGCATCGAAGGCGCCAGTGTCTATTCGGCACGCGCCAAGAAGCGCGAAGACGTCGGCCGCGCCACGGTGATCGGCTTCCTGATCTGCCTGGCCCTGCTGATGGCGGTGTCGCTGCTGTCGCTGGGCCTCATCACGCAGCCCGAGTTGGCCGGCTTGAAGAACCCGTCGATGGCCGGCGTGCTCGAAAAGGCCGTCGGCAGTTGGGGCGCGATCGCAATCTACATCGGCCTGATCGTGTCGGTCGGCGGCGGCTTCCTGGCCTGGACTCTGCTCGCCGCCGAATCGCTTTTCTCGCCGGCTGGCGGCGGCGTGATGCCGGCCTGGCTCGCGCGGCAAAACGCGCGCGGCGTGCCGGCCAATGCGCTGTGGCTGACCAACGGCATGATCCAGCTCTTCCTGCTGCTGACCTTGTTCTCCAAGGCCTCTTATCTGGCCCTGATCTCGCTGTCTACGGCGATGATCCTGGTGCCCTACCTGTTGAGCGCGGTGTTTGGCGTGGTGGTCGCCAGGCGCGGCGAGGGTGGGTTCATGCCCAGCAGGACGGGGGACAAGTCCATCGCTGCGCTGGCCGCTGTCTATTGCGTCTGGCTGCTGTATGCCGCCGGCCTGAAGTACCTGCTGCTCAGCGCCTTGCTCTACGCGCCCGGCGCCGCGCTGTACCTGTGGGCCAAGCGCGAACGCGCCGAGCGCGCCTTCAGTGGCCGCGAGCGCCTGCTTCTGGTCGCGTTGTTGCTGCTGGCCGTGGTGGCCGCATTCCTGCTGGCCACCGGCCGGCTCGCGCTGTGACCGCCGGCGTGCATTCCGAAGTCGGCCGACTGCGCAAGGTTCTGGTCTGCCGCCCTGGCCTCGCGCAGAAGCGCCTGACACCGGCCAATTGCCGCGAGCTGTTGTTCGACGATGTGCTGTGGGTGGCCCAGGCCCGCAACGACCACGATGCCTTCACCAGCGCGATGGTCGAGCGCGGCGTCGAGGTGCTCGAGCTGCACGACCTGCTGGCCGATGTGCTGGCGCTGCCCACGGCGCGCGCGTGGTTGCTCGATCGCAAGCTCGGGCCCAACTTCATCGATACCGAAAGCGCAGCCCCCCTGCGGCCTTGGCTCGAGGCCCTGACGCCGCTGCGCCTGGCCGAGCACCTGATCGGCGGCGTGGCGCGGGCCGAAGGCCCGGCCGAAGCCGCGGGCCTGCTCGACCGCTACGCGGCGCCCGCCGACATGCTCTTGCCGCCGCTGCCCAACACGCTCTTCACGCGCGACAGCAGTTGTTGGATCGGCGGCGGGGTGGTGATCAATTCGATGTTCTGGCCGGCGCGCCGGCAGGAGACGCTGCTGACCGCAGCGGTCTATCGCTTTCACCCGGCCTTCGCCGGCAAGGCGACGGTGTGGTGGGGCGATCCGGATCAAGACCACGGCTTGGCCTGCCTCGAAGGCGGCGACGTGATGCCGCTGGGCAAGGGCGTCGTGCTCGTTGGCATGGGAGAGCGCAGCTCGCCACAGGCGGTGAGCCAGCTGGCGCGCGCGCTCTTCGCCGCCGGTGCGGCCACGCGCGTGCTTGCGGCGCAGATCCCGAAGTCGCGTGGCGCGATGCACCTGGACACCGTGTTCACCTTCTGCGATGTCGATCTGGTGACCGTGTTCCCGGAAATGGTCGATGCAATCCGCGTGCACAGCTTGCGGCCCGGCGCGCGTGAAGGCAGCCTCGATGTGCGAACCGAGACCTCGCCCTTCCTCGAAGTCGTCGCCGAGGCCGTCGGCCTGCGCAAGCTGCGCAGTGTGGCCACCGGCGGTGACGCTTACGAGGCCGAACGAGAGCAATGGGACGACGGTAACAACCTGCTGGCCCTCGCCCCCGGCGTGGTGATGGCCTACAACCGCAACACCTACACCAACACCCTGCTGCGCAAGGCCGGCGTCGAAGTCATCACCATCCCAGGCGGCGAACTCGGCCGCGGCCGCGGTGGCAGCCACTGCATGTCGTGCCCGATCGAGCGCGACGCCCTTTGAACCAGGAGCCCCGATGAAACAGCCCCCCAGGGAGCGTGCGCTTTGCAGAACGTCGGCTGTCGGCCCATTGCGGTCGTTGGCATTCGCGTGCGGGACACGGCGCGAGATCAGGCCGACGAGGCGCTCTGCTCCGCGAATGTCCCCCGAGTCGGGCTGCGCCCGCCTCTCCTCCTTGATTTCGCTGCGCAGAGCGCCCCGCCGTCCTGATCCGACAG
>JANNFB010000362.1:0-37959 GCA_031379365.1 Burkholderiales bacterium | reverse complement strand
CCCTGGCCGGCGCGACCCAAGAACGCGCAGAAACGAACGTCCGCAAACGGCCTAAGGCCGATGCTATTTTTATGCGCCGCGGCTCACGCGAAGCGCAGTGGAGGATCTGAAATGAGCGTTCTTGGGTCGCGCCGGCCAGGGCTGCCGGGCGCCCGCCACCGCGAATGTCCTCCGCCCGGGGCTGCGCCTTGATTTCGCTGCGGCGGGCACCCGGCAGCCCCAGCCTCAGGCTTCGGTGCCCCTCCGCCCGCGAACGCCCCCCCCCCACGCATCGGATCGGGGCGGTGGGGCGCTCTGCGCAGCGAAATCAAGGAGGAGAGGCGGGCGCAGGCCGGATCGGGGGACATTCGCGGAGCAGAGTGCCCCGCCGGCCCGATCTCGCGCAACTTGGCGTACGCGACAACGAACGTCCGCAAAGGGCGGACAGCCGACCTGGACCAGCGCACGGATTTCTCTCTAAACATGAGCCACTCTCCTCGCAGCACGGGGATGCGGCACTTGGGGCAGGTTGTTGCGCAGGGTGCGGTTCTTGCTGTCCATGACATGCTGGCGCATGGCCTGACCGGCCGCGTCGGGGTCGCCACTGGCGATGGCCTTGACGATGGCACGGTGCTCGCCAGCCGAGATCGGCAGCAGCTTGGCATCCACCAGGTTCATGCGCCGGAACAGCGACAACTCGTTGATCAGGCGCCGGTAGATCGAGGTCAGCTTGCGGTTGCCGCTGAAGGCGACCAGCTTGTCGTGAAAGTCGAGGTTGAGCAGGTGGTAGCTGTCGGCATCGCCGGCCTTGACCGCCTGTTCCATCGCCTCGACCATGGCCCGCACTTGCCGCAGCTGCTCTGGCGTGATGGCTTCGGCCAGACGCCGGCCGACCGCCTCGTCCATCATCGCGCGCAGGTCGAAAATCTCCATCGCTTCGTCCAGAGGGATGCTGCGCACGAACACGCCGCGGTTCTTCTCCTGGCGCACCAGGCCGGCCTCTTCGAGCATGCGAAAAGCCTCTCGCACCGGGCCGCGCGACACGCCCAGGGCCTCGGCCAGCGCAGCCTCGATCAGCTTGGCGCCCGGCGCCAGCTCGCCCTGCAGGATGCGGCGCTCGATCTCCTGCTGCACCACCGAGGTCAGCGAACTGGATTGCAGCAGCGCGATCGTCGGATGGGGAACGGCGTTCATGGTGCGGATTGGACCGGCTGGAAAGTAAATTGTCAACAATAGGCAAAATACCGTTGACACCTGGCGAAACGGCGCGTTACCGTGCCTACGGCGACCCTGCTCCCTGGACGCACCGAGGATCCCCTGACATGGACCGCGACCCCATCCTGCTCACGCCCGGCCCCTTGACTACCACGCTGCGCACCAAGCTGGCGATGCTGAAGGACTGGGGCTCGTGGGACGCGGACTTCAACGCCGTCACGGCCCAGTTGCGCTCGCGTCTGCTCGATATCGTGCAGGGCCAGGACAGTCATGTGGTGGTGCCCTTGCAGGGCAGCGGCACCTTCAGTGTCGAGGCCGCCGTGGCGACCGTGGTGCCGCGCAATGGTCACGTGCTGGTGCTCGACAACGGCGCCTACTGCAAGCGCGCCGCCAGGCTGACGCAGTTGATGGTACGGCGCGCCACGATGCTGCCCTTCGCCGAAGACGAGGCCGTGTCACCGACGGCACTGGACACTGCGCTCAAGGCCGATGCCTCGATCACCCATGTGATCCTCATCCACTGCGAAACCGGCACCGGCGTGCTCAACCCGCTGCCTGCAGTGGCCGAGGTCTGCGAGCGCCACGGCAAGGGCTTGATCGTCGACGCGATGAGCTCGTTCGGCGCGCTGCCGATCGACGCGCGCAGCCTGCGCTTCGACGCCCTGGTGGCCGCCAGCGGCAAATGCCTCGAAGGGGTGCCCGGCATGGGCTTCGTGTTCCTGCGCAAGGCCATCCTCGATGGCTGCGCCGGCAACAGCCAGTCGCTGGCGATGGACCTGCACGATCAGTACAGCTACCTGGAGAAAACCACGCAATGGCGCTTCACGCCGCCCACGCATGTGATGGTGGCGCTGGCCGAGGCCGTGACCCAGTTCATCGAGGAAGGCGGCCAGCCGGCCCGGCTGGCGCGCTACAGCGACAACTGCCGCACCCTGATCGAGGGCCTGTCGGCACTCGGCTTGCGCCCCTTCCTGCGGCCGGAACTGCAGGCGCCCATCATCGTCACCTTCCACGCGCCGGCCGATCCACGCTACGACTTCAAACGCTTCTATGCCGCCACCAAGGCGCGCGGCTTCATCCTCTATCCGGGCAAGCTGACGCAAGTCGAGACCTTCCGCGTCGGCTGCATCGGCGCCATCGGGCGCAACGAAATGCGCCAGGCCGTTGGCGCCGTGGCAGATACTTTGCGCGAGATGGGCATCGCATAGCGCGCTCCGCACACGAAGGAAACCTCATGGCCACCAAGAGCAGCAAGGAACACCCGGCGCTGGCCGCCGTGCGCACCTCCGACACCGTCAAGGTCAAGGTCGCCTGCAGTGACATCGACGGCATCCTGCGCGGCAAGTACCTGCACCGTGACAAGTTCTTCGGTGCCGCCGAGGGCGGTTTCGGCTTCTGCGACGTGGTCTTCGGCTGGGACTCTCAGGACGTCTGCTACGACAACACGCAAGTCACCGGCTGGCAGCACGGTTTCCCCGACGCGCTGGCGCGCATCGACCTGGGCACCGCGCGCCATGTGCCCTGGGATGGGGGCGTGCCCTTCTTCCTCGGGGAGTTCGTCAACGCCGACGGCACGCCCTACGCCGTCTGTCCACGCCAGACCTTGAAGCGGGTGTTGAAGCGCGCTGAGAAGCTGGGCGTGCTGCCGATGGCCGGCATGGAGTTCGAGTGGTTCAACTTCCTCGAGACCACCCACAGTTGGGCCGAGAAGAAGGGCGTGGGCCCGACCAACCTGACGCCAGGCATGTTCGGCTATTCGCTGCTGCGCATGAACCAGAACCGCGAGTTCTTCAATGCGCTGATGGACGAGATGGCGGCCTTCGGGGTGCCGATCGAGGGGCTGCACACGGAGACCGGCCCCGGCGTCTACGAAGTCGCGATCACCTTCAGCGAGGCGCTCGAAGCCGCCGACCGCGCGATCCTGTTCAAGACCGGGGCCAAGGAAATCGGCCACCGCTTCGGCATCATGCCCAGCTTCATGGCCAAGTGGAGCGCGCAGTACCCAGGCTGCAGCGGCCACATCCACCAGAGCCTGAGTGACGGCAAGAAGAACCTGTTCTACGACGTGAAGAGCAAGCGCTCGATGAGCAAGATGTTCGAGAGCTACCTCGCCGGCCAGGTGGCCTGCCTGATGGAGTTCGCCCCCATGTTCTGGCCGACGATCAACAGCTACAAGCGCCTGGTCGACGGCTTCTGGGCGCCGGTCAAGCCGACGTGGGGCCTGGACAACCGCACCGCGAGCTTCCGCGTCATCGCCGGCAGCCCGAAGGCGACGCGGCTGGAGACGCGTTGCCCCGGCGCCGACGTCAACCCTTACCTGGCGATGGCCGCCGTGATCGCCGCCGGCCTGCACGGCGTCGAGAAGGGCCTGAAGCTCACCGCACCCCCGATCACCGGCACCAACCAGGGCGCGGAGCACATTCCGCGTGCACCGCGCTCATTGCTGGAGACCACGAAGAACTTCCGCGCCAGCGAGATCGCCCGCGACTGGTTCGGCGACACCTTCGTCGACCACTTCGCCGCCACCCGCGATTGGGAGTACCGGCAGTGGCAGGATGCGGTCACCGACTGGGAATTGAAGCGCTACTTCGAGATCATTTGACGATGACCATCACTCGGTTTTCTTTCCCCACGCCTATCGCCTTCGGCGTTGGCGCGCGCAAGCTGGTTAGCGATCATCTGCGCGAGCAAAGCTTGAAGCGCCCGCTGATCGTCACCGATCGTGCGCTGGCTGCACTGCCGGTGATGACGGAGTTCAAGAGTCATCTCGGCGGCCTGGCGGTTGGCGTGTTCGACGGCGTCTTCGGCAACCCCACCTGCGTGCAGGTGATGGCCGGCGCCGCGGCCTATAAGGCGCACAACGCAGACTGCGTGATCGGCTTCGGCGGCGGGGCGGCACTCGACGTGGCCAAGGTCGTCGGCCTGATGGCGGTGCACGACGGCGACATCCTCGACTATGTTTGGGACCACCCGCAGGTGCGGCCGATCACGCAGCCATTGCCCTACTTCGTCGCGCTACCCACCACCGCCGGTACCGGCAGCGAGGTCGGGCGCTCGGCGGTGGTGTCGGAGAACGACACGCACCACAAGCGCACCGTGTTCAGCGCCAAGATCCTGGCGCGCATGGTCTTCGCCGACCCCGAGTTGACCGTCGGTCTGCCGGCGGCTGTCACCGCAGCCACCGGCATGGACGCGCTCACGCACAACATCGAGAGCTACCTCTCGCCCGCCTACCACCCACTGTGTGACGGCATCGCGCTCGAGGGCCTGCGCATCGGCGCTCGCGCCCTGGCCACCGCCGTGCGCGAACCCGGCAACCTGCATGCCCGCGCCGACATGCTGATGAGTTCCATGATGGGCGCCATTGCGTTCCAGAAGGACCTCGGCTCGGTGCACGCCTGCGCCCATGCGCTGGGCGCCGTGTGCGATCTGCACCACGGCCTGGCCAATGCGCTGATGATCGACACGGTGCTGGCCTGGAACCATGAAGCCGTACCCGCGAAGTTCGACGAGCTCGCGCATGCGGCCGGCGTGTCCGGTGGCGGCGCGGCCTTCGTGCCGTGGCTGCGCGAGCTCAAGGGGTCGATCGGTATCCACGGCGGCCTAGCAGCGCGCGGCGTGACCCGTGAGCATTTGCCCCGGCTGGTGCCTCTGGCCGACAAGGACTTCACCAGCCAGACCAATCCGCGCCCGGCCAACGCAGCCGACTACGAGCGCTTGTTCCTGGAGGCGATGTGAGCGGCGCCCAGGGCAGACCACTCCTGATCGGCATCTCGCCGCGCATCCACTACCCCGATTCGCCTGCCGCAGCCTCGCTCGGCGGCGTCTTCACCAAGACCCTGCACTTTCTTGAGCAGTCGGTCGCGCACTGGGTGCTGTCGGGCGACGCCATCGCCGTGATGGTGCCGGCCGTCACGCGCGACAGCATCGTCACGCGCAGCGATTTGCACCTGGGCGACTACGCCGCCGCACTGGACGGCTTGGTGCTGCAGGGCGGCGCCGATGTGGCGCCCGAGACCTATGGCGAGGCTGCACTGCACCCCGACTGGCGCGGCGACCGCGTGCGCGATCTGCATGAGCTCGAACTGCTCGATGCCTTCGTGGCGGCCGGCAAGCCGGTGTTCGGCATCTGCCGCGGCCTGCAGATGCTCAACGTGCGCTTCGGCGGCACGCTGTTGCAGGACATCGCCACGCAGCAACCTGCGTCGCGCACTCACCGCGAACCCGAAAGCTACGAGCAGCACTTCCACGAAATCGAACTTGTGCCGGGCACGCGCCTGGCGCAGCTTTACCCCGGTGTCAAGCGCGCCACGGCCAACAGCATCCACCACCAGGGCATCAAGGATCTGGCGCCCGACTTCGTGGTCGAGGCACGCTGCCCCGAAGACGGCATGATCGAAGCGGTGCGTCGGCGCGGTCCGAGCTACGTGGCCGCCGTGCAATGGCACCCAGAGTTCCACGACCCGGCCGAACCGGGCCAGTTCGACGACGCGCCGATGCTGCAAGACTTTCTGGCCGCGGCCCGCGCCGCGCGCAAGCCATGACACCGACCCTCGCGATTCACAACCCTGCCACCGGCGCGCAGATAGCCGTGCTGGCAGCCGACAGCCCGGCTTCGGTTTCCGCCAAGGCCGCTGCCGCACGAGCTGCACAGCCGGGCTGGGCCGCGACGCCGCTGACCGAACGTTTGGCCGTGATCGGACGTTTTCGCAAGGGCCTGGTGGCGGAACTCGAGGCCCTGGCCACGACGCTCACACAGGAGGTCGGCAAGCCGATCTCTCAGTCGCGCAACGAATTGAACGGCCTGCTGTCGCGCATCGACTTCTTTGTCGAAAGTGCCGCAGCCGCTACACGCGACGAGCATGTCTTCGACGCCGGCGGCATGCACGAGCAGATCTCTCACATCCCGCTCGGCGTGGTGGCCAACATCTCGGCCTGGAACTACCCCTGGTTCGTCGGCTGCAATGTCATCGTGCCAGCCCTGTTGACCGGCAACGCAGTGCTCTACAAGCCCTCGGAGTTCGCGGCGCAGACGGGCTTGCACATCGCCCGCCTGCTGCACCAGGCGGGCCTGCCGACGGACGTGATGCAGGCCGTGATCGGCGCCGGGGATGTCGGTGCTGCCCTGCTGGAACAACGCATCGACGGCCTGTTCTTCACCGGCAGCCATGCCACCGGCGTGCGCATCGCCCAAGTGCTGGCGCCACGGCTGGTCAAGCTGCAACTGGAGCTTGGCGGCAAAGACCCCACCTACGTGCGCGCCGACGCCGACGTGAAAGTCGCTGCCGAGAGCCTGGCTGACGGCGCGATGTACAACACCGGGCAGAGCTGCTGCTCGGTCGAGCGAATCTATGTCCACGAGAGCCGGCACGACGCCTTCGTCGAGCATTTCCTGGCCACGGTCGCGGGCTTCAAGGTCGGCGATCCGATGGACGCAGGCACCTACATCGGCGCGATCACGAGAGCGCCGCAGTTGGGCGTGCTCGAGGCCCAGGTCGCCGACGCCAAAGCCAAGGGCGCAACCCTGCGCTGCGGCGGCCAACGCCTGCCGGGGCCGGGCAACTGGTACGCACCGACCGTGTTCACCGGCGTGAACCACACCATGGCCTTGATGCGCGAAGAGAGCTTCGGCCCCATCATCGGCATCCAGAAGGTGGGCGGCGACGACGAGGCCGTGGCACTGATGAACGACACCCGCTACGGCCTGACGGCCGGTGTGTTCACGCGCGACGAGACCCGCGCGCGCGCCCTGCTGGCGCGCGTGAACGCCGGCAGCGTCTACTGGAACTGCTGTGATCGCGTCAGCCCGCGCCTGCCCTGGTCAGGGCACGGCGACTCCGGCATCGGCCTGACCCTGTCCACGCACGGCATCCAGGCCTTCACCCGACCCAAGGCCTGGCATCTGCGGCAGCCATGACGGTCCGACTCGCCCTGTTCGATCTCGACCACACGCTGCTCGATGGCGACAGCGACGTCTTGTGGTGCCAGTTCTTGATCGACCGCGGTGTCCTGGACCGTGCGGACTTCGGCGCACGCAACGCCCAGATGGAGCGCGATTACCGCGCTGGCAGCGTCAGCGCGCAAGCCTTCTGCGAGTTCTATGTCGCGACACTGGCCGGGCGCACGCGCTGGGCGTGGGAGCCCCTGCGCAGCGAGTTCCTGTCGGCCGTGATTGCGCCGCGCATCGGCAGCGCGGCTCAGGCGCTGGTGCAAACGCACGAAGACGCCGGTGACCTGCTGCTGCTGACAACCGCCACCAACCGCTTCCTGACCGAGCCGACAGCGATCTATCTCGGTATCGAGCACCTGATTGCTACGGAGTGCGAAGTCGATCCGGCCGGCAAATTCACCGGCGCCACTTCGGGCACCCTGAACATGCGCGAGGGCAAGGTCGAGCGCATGCACGCCTGGCTGCTGTCGCGCGGCATCGAGTGGCACGACTGCGAGGCCACGTTCTACAGCGATTCGATCAACGACTTGCCGCTCTTGTCCGCGGTGCAGCACGCCGTGGTCGTCAACCCCGACGCCGCCTTGGCCGCTGTGGCGGCGCAACGCGGCTGGCCCGCGCTGCAACTTCACGGACCGAGATGAAACCCCGGCCCCCTCAGCCCTCGCAAAGCGAAGGCGACGTCAACCACACGCCGCGCCGCAGCGCCTGGCAGCAAGCGCATCTCGACGCGCCGACCCGCGCGCTGCTGGCACGCGACAGCACTGCCTTCCTGCACCAGTCGGTGTCGACGCCTTGCCTGTCGGCCATCCGCCACGCTGAGGGCATCTACATCGAAGACACGGGCGGCCGCCGCTACATGGACTTCCATGGCAACAACGTGCACCACGTCGGCTATGCCCACCCGCACGTCATCGCGGCCATCAAGGCCCAGCTCGACGAGCTGAGCTTCGCGCCGCGGCGCTTTGCCAGTGAACGCGCTGTCGAACTCGCCGAGGCCCTGTCGGCGCAGTTCAAGCGCCTGACCGGGCAGGCCGGCCGCGTGCTGTTCACGACCGGCGGCAGCGATGCGGTGGAGGTTGCGATCAAGCTCGCGCGTGCGGCCACGGGGCGCTTCAAGACCCTGAGTTTCTGGGACGCGTTCCACGGCGCGGGCTTCGGCTCATCGAGCGTCGGCGGCGAATCGCTGTTCCGCCACGGCGGCGCCGTCGGCCCGCTGATGCCGGGCACCGAGCATGTCGCGCCCTTCGGTTGCTACCGCTGTGCCTACGGCCACCCGGTGGATGAACAGGGCCAGCCGAACCTCGCGCAATGCCGCCTGGCTTGCGCGGCAATGGTGAAGTACGTGCTGGAGCGCGAAGGCGACGTCGCTGCCGTCGTTGCCGAGCCGGCGCGTGCGGTGCCTTTCATCCCGCCATCGGGCTACTGGCAGGCCGTGCGCGAGGCCTGCACCGCGCACGGCACGCTGCTGATCTTCGACGAGATCCCCACCGGCCTGGGCAAGACCGGGCGCTTCTTCGCCGCCGAGCACGATGGTGCCGCGCCCGACATCGTGGTGCTCGGCAAGGCCCTGGGCGGCGGCGTGCTGCCGATCGCGGCCTGTGTGGCGCGCGATGATCTCAATGTGGCCGGCGCCTATGCATTCGGCCACTACACCCCTGAGAAGAACCCGGTCACGGCGCGCGCGGCGCTGGCCACGCTCGAAGTCATCGAGCGCGAAGGCCTGGTCGAGAATGCGGCGCGCGTGGGCGTGCATGCGCTGGCGCGATTGCAAGAGATGAAACACCGCCATGCCGTGATAGGCGACGTGCGGGGCCGCGGCTTGCTGCTCGGCATCGAGCTGGTCAGCGACCGCGCCGCCAAGACACCGGCCGCCGACCTCGCTGAACAGGTGCTCTACCGTGCCCTGTCGCGCGGGCTGTCGTTCAAGACCACGATGGGCAATGTGCTCACGCTGACGCCACCGCTGATCACGACCGTCGCCCAGATGGACAGCGCGCTGAACATCCTCGACGACTGCCTGGCGCAATAACGAGACCCCAGGACGCCTGCGGCGTCGCCCCTCGAGGGGAACTCATGCCCCTTGCGGCGACCCGGCGTGGCCTGAGACCCTGATCGGAATCGTCACCGGCCCGTCATTGACGAGGTGTACCTGCATGTCGGCGCCGAACTCGCCGGCTGCGACCTTCGGGTGCGCCGCACGCGCCAGCGCCAGCACGCGTTCGTAGAGCGCGCGGCCGAGGGCGGGTGGCGCTGCGCCGGAGAAGCCGGGCCGGTTGCCGCTGCGGGTGTCAGCGGCCAGGGTGAACTGCGAGACGATCAGCAAGCCGCCGTTGACCTCCTGTACGCTGTGATTCATCTTGCCCGCGGCATCGTTGAACAGGCGCAACTTGAGCAGCTTGGCGACCAGTCTCTCGGCGTCGGTGTCGTCGTCGCCGGGCTCGGCGCACACGAAGACCAGCAAGCCGCGACCGATGGCGCCGATCGTCTGTTCGTCCACCTCGACCCGCGCCTGCGTCACGCGCTGCACCAGAGCGATCAAATCAGGTCTTTCTGATCATCGAAATGCGCCTCGACATCCATCGGCAGAAGCTGGATCGTCGCGCGCAGCCCGGGCACCTCGCTCATCAAGGCCTGCTCCACCGAAGTACGGACGGCCGCCGCCCGCTGCAGTGTCCAGCCGGGCGGCATGTGCATGTGCATGTCGACGAAGCGGCGCTGGCCGGCGCGCCGGGTCGTGACGTGGTCGAAGCGCAAGGTGCGTGGGTGGGCGAAGCCCTCAAGCACGGCGTCGATCTGCTCGATCACCTCCGGCTCCACCGCCCGGTCCATCAGCCCATCGGCCGAGCGCCGCACCAACGAGAAGCCTTCGCGGGCGACGTTACCGGCCACCGCGATCGCGACCACCGGGTCGAGCCACAACCACCCGGTGGCGGCCACGCCAAGCAGGCCGAGAACCACGCCCGCCGAGGTCCAGACATCGGTGAAGAGGTGCCGCGCGTCGGCCTCGAGGGCCATCGAGCGGTGCTCTCGAGCCTTCTTCAGCATGCTCCAGGCCAGTACGCCGTTCATGATCGAGCTGACCACCGACAGGGTCAGGCCGAGACCGAGGCTGCCCAGTGGCTGCGGCGACCACAGCCGGCTGGCTGCAGCCCAAACGATGGCCAGCGCAGCGACAAAAATCAGTACGCCCTCGAAACCACTGGAGAAGTACTCGGCCTTGTGGTGGCCGAGCGGGTGGTCGTCATCGGGCGGCCGCGCAGCCACTGTCACCATCGCCAGAGCGAACATGGCGCCGGCCAGGTTCACCACCGACTCCATGGCGTCCGACAAGAGGCTCACAGAGTCCGTCAGCCACCACGCGCCCGTCTTCAGCGCGATGGTGGCCACCGCCACCGCGATCGACAGTTTCAGGTAGGCGCTGACTTGCACCGGATCAGGCGATCGTGACCCGCGCGAACTTGCGTTTGCCGACTTGCACCACCACCGTCCCCGCCCCGACCTTCAGCCCCTTGTCGCTGACCACCGCCCCATCGATGCGTACGCCGCCCTGTTCGACCAGGCGCAAGGCCTCGCTCGACGACGGCGCTAGGCCGGCCTGCTTGAGCAACGCGCCGATCGCCAGCGGTGCGCCGGTCAGACTCACCTCGTCGATCTCATCGGGCACACCGCCGCGGGCGCGGTTCATGAAGTCCTGCTCGGCTACCTCGGCGGCAGCGGCGCTGTGGAAGCGTGCCGTGATCTCCTTGGCCAACTGGACCTTGGCGTCTTTCGGGTTGCGACCGCCCTCGACCTCGGCCTTGAGGGCCGCGAGTTCGGCCTCAGGGCGGAAGGACAGCAGGGTGAAGTATTTCCACATCAGCGTGTCGCTGATCGACAGCAGCTTGGCGAACATGCTGTTGGCCGGCTCCGTGATGGCCACGTAGTTGTTCTTCGATTTCGACATCTTCTCGACGCCGTCCAGACCCTCGAGCAAGGGCATGGTCAGGATGCACTGCGGCTCCTGGCCCGACTCGCTCTGCAGGTGCCGGCCCATCAGAAGGTTGAACTTCTGGTCGGTGCCGCCGAGCTCGAGGTCGCTCTTCAGCGCCACCGAGTCGTAGCCCTGCATCAAAGGGTAGAGGAACTCATGCACGCTGATCGGCGTGCCCGCGGCGAAGCGCTTGGAGAAGTCGTCGCGCTCCATCATCCGCGCCACGGTGTACTTCGCGGCCAGCTGGATCATGCCGCGCGCGCCCAGCGGGTCGCTCCACTCCGAGTTGTAGCGAATCTCGGTGCGCTCGGGATCGAGCACCAGACTGGCCTGCTTGAAATAGGTCTGGGCGTTGGCCTCGATCTGCTCGCGCGTGAGCGGCGGGCGCGTGGCATTGCGGCCCGAAGGGTCGCCGATCATCGACGTGAAGTCGCCGATCAGGAAAGTGACCGTGTGCCCCAGGTCCTGCAGCTGGCGCATCTTGTTCAGCACCACGGTGTGGCCGATGTGGAGGTCGGGCGCGGTCGGATCCAGGCCGAGCTTGATGCGCAGCGGCTGACCGGTCGCGGCTGAGCGGGCCAGCTTGGCCAGCCATTCGGCCTGCGGCAACAGCTCGTCACACCCACGCAGGCTGACAGCCATTGCGGCGCTCACGGCCTCGGTGACCGGGTAAGTGGGGGCGGGGCTGGGGCCGGGAGGGGCCGCGGCGGTCACGATTGCTGACATGGAGTCCTGGGTAGGGCGGGGGTTTTTCACAGCGCCGCGGCCGTGATCGGTGTTTATACTGCGTCGCGATGGCCCAGGGCTGTCGCGCAAGACATCCCTTTCGCGCCCGCAAACCGCCAATCTTATGTCGGGCGGGCAATTCGATGACTTGGCCCGCGTCGCCTGTCGGCACCGGCCAGCCCAATGGGCGCAAGCCCGTTCCGTCCACCGTGAACTCTCTGGCCTCCCTGGCACGTGCCACTGACAGCGCGTCTGCGTTTGCCGCCGAACACCGGCGCGGCATCATCGCGACCGGCATTGCGCTGCTGATCGGATGTACCGCAGCCGCGTTCGCGATTGCGCCGCTGGCGCCGGATGCTGGCTCCCTGCCCCGCCGTTTGGTCATCGAGGCCGTGCAAGCCGAGCCCGTGGCGCCCCAGCTTGAGAGCCTGGCGGCTCATGAGTTCGACCTGACGCGCTCGGAGTTGACCCGCTCGGGCGACACCGCAGGCACGCTGCTGGAACGTCTGGGTGTGAGCGATGCCTCCGCCGTCGCCTTCCTGCGCAGTGATCCCAGTGCCAAGCGCCTGTTCGAGGGTCGGGGTGGGCGACTGGTGCAAGTGCTGGCTGCGGAAGACGGCCGCTTGAAGAGCCTGGTCGGTCGTTCCCCGGCAAGCGGCAGCGAGCAGGTGGTCAGCCATTTCAGCCGCGTGACGGTGACCCGCGATTCCCAAGGTGTCTGGCAGGCAACCGAGGAGACCGTGGCCCTGCAATCGCAGACGCGCCTGGCCAGCGGCACCATCCGCAGCTCTTTGTTCGCAGCCAGCGACGAGGCGCGCATTCCCGATGCCATTGCGGTGCAAATTGCAGAGATCTTTGCCGCCGATATTGACATGCACCGCGAGTTGCGGCGCGGCGATACCTTCAGCGTGGTCTACGAGGCACTCACCGCAGACGGTGAACCGGTGCCCTGGAACCAAGGTACCGGGCGCGTCCTGGCCGCCGAGTTCGTCAATGGCGGCAAGACCCACCAAGCCCTTTGGTTCCGCGACGCGGCGGGCAAAGGCGGCTACTACGACCCCACCGGTCAGAGCAAGAAGCGCGCTTTTCTGGCCAGCCCCATGGAGTTTTCGCGCGTGAGCTCGGGCTTTGCGATGCGCTTTCACCCGTTGCTGCAAAAGTGGCGCGCGCACCTGGGCGTCGACTACGCAGCGCCTGCTGGAACAGCAGTGCGCGCTGTCGGCGACGGCGTGGTCGAGTTCGCCGGTGTTCAGGGCGGCTACGGCAACGTGGTGCAGGTCAAGCACAACAACGAGCGATCGACGCTATACGCCCACCTCTCGCGCATCGATGTGAAAAAGGGGCAACGCCTCGAACAGGGGCAGCGCGTCGGCGCCGTCGGCTCGACCGGCTGGGCCACCGGCCCGCACCTGCACTTCGAATTCCGCATCAACGGCCAGCACCAGGATCCGCTGCGCATCGCCAAGGCCAGCGAGGCGGTGGCCCTGGCTCCGGCGGCCAAGGCCGAGTTCGCGGTGCTTGCGCAGACACTGCAGGTCAAGCTCGACGTTGCCGACACCTTGGCTGGCGCGCGCGGGCGCGGCGAGTAGGGCCGCAGACCTCGCGTGGCGCTGTACATCGGTCTGATGTCAGGCACCTCGCTCGATGGCATCGACGGTGTGTTGCTCGACTTCGGTTCATCGCAGGGCTCGCCGCTGACCCTGCTGGGTCATCGACACCAGGCATTCGACGCCACCCTGCGCAGTGAGCTGGCGTCGCTCAACGCGCCAGGCGATAACGAATTGCAGCGGGCCGAGTTGGCCAGCAACGCCCTGGCGCGCGCCTATGCGGCGATCGTCAGCGGCTTGCTGGCGTCAAGTGGCGTTTCCGCAGCGCGGGTGCGAGCGCTCGGCGCCCATGGCCAGACCGTGCGGCACCGCCCGGGCGAGTTCGATGGTGTTGGCTACACCACCCAGCTGCTGAATGGCGCGCTGCTGGCCGAGCTGACCGGCATCGACGTGGTTTGCGATCTGCGCCGCCGCGACGTGGCGGCCGGCGGCCACGGCGCCCCACTGGCGCCCGGCTTGCACGCAGCACTGTTTGCCGCACCCGGCCAGGCACGGGCCGTGCTCAACCTGGGCGGCATCGCCAATCTCACCCTCCTCAGCGCTGAGGGTGGCGTGCTGGGTTTCGATAGCGGGCCGGCCAATGTGCTGCTCGACGGCTGGTGTCAGCGCCACTCGGGTCACGCCTTCGACGCGGATGGGCATTGGAGCCGAGCAGGCCAGTTCTTGCAGCCCTTGTTGGCCGCGCTGATCGCGGAGCCCTTTTTTGCCCTGCCGGCGCCGAAGAGCACCGGCCGTGACCTGTTCAACATGGCCTGGCTCGATGGGCACGTGCAGCGTCACGCTCCTGCCGCTGCGCCGGTGGATGTGCAGGCGACGCTCGCTGCCCTGACCGTGCAAAGCATCGCGCGAGCGCTGCGTGATCACGCTGCAGGCACATCGGTGTTGCTGGTCTGCGGCGGTGGTGCCTTGAACAGCCACTTGATGGACGGCTTGGCTCAGGCGTTACCGACACTTCGCGTCACCACAACTGCCGAGTTCGGTCTGCCCGTCGATCAAGTCGAGGGTGCCGCGTTCGCCTGGCTGGCGCAGCGATTCGTCGAACGCCTGGCCGGCAACATCGTTGCGGTCACCGGGGCCTGCGGGCCGCGGGTGCTCGGTGCGTTGCACCCGGCACGATGAAAAAAGCCGCCTCGGCGGCGGCTTTCATCGAAGTAGGACGGCTCAGGCCGAGAAACTCGACCCACAGCCGCAAGTCGACGTGGCGTTCGGGTTCTTGATGACAAACTGCGCGCCCTGCAGGTCTTCCTTGTAGTCGATCTCCGCGCCCATCAGGTACTGCAGACTCATCGCATCGATCAGAAGCGTGACACCGTTCTTGGTCATCGGTGTGTCGTCCTCGTTGACGACCTCGTCGAAGGTGAACCCGTACTGGAAGCCAGAGCAGCCACCACCCTGCACGAAGACCCGCAGCTTGAGTTCCGGGTTGCCCTCTTCTTCGACCAGTTGCTTCACCTTGTCAGCCGCGCTGTCAGTGAAGACCAAGGGCACGGGCATCGCTTCTACGGCGGGCGCTGAGGTTTGAGCAATCGCGTTCATGGTGGGTTCTTCCTTGATTCCGAATTCAGAGTCGACTTGATGCAGCGAGCTTGAGCGCAGGCCGCTCGTCGGCGGTCTTCAACGCCCGCAGTTCGCCGTCGATTGTTGCACCTTGGTGCATCTCGAGGGTTTCGTATCGCACGTCGCCCATGATGCGGGCCTTCGGCTGCAACTCCAGCAACTCGTCTGACTGGACCGGGCCGATCACCGACCCGTTGATGATCACATGCCCCGCGTTGACCTTGCCGTGGATACGGGCTTTCTCACTGATGACCAGGATGCTCGGTGCATCGCCAACCGCAAAGATGTCGCCGTGGACCTCGCCGTCGATACGCAGGCCGTCACTGAAGCGCACTTCACCATGCACGACTGTGCCTTCACCGATCAAACTGCGGATCGGTGGTTGTTTCTTGAACAAGGCCCACATGGTGTGTGCTCCTTCAGAGTTTGATGATCTGGCTGGCCCGCACGCCGCCTTGCTGGTCCAGGACCCGGACCTGGACTGTTTTTACCACGGCAGCCGTCGGATGGTCGAAGCGCCCTTCGACACGCGCGTACTGCTTCAGTGAAATAGCTTGCGGGCCTGCCGGCAATGCGAGTGTCCAGGGCCGGCCATCGAGGGTACCCGACGCTTGCAGGTCGTAGCGACCTTTGAACTCGGCCGGTGACTTGCCGCTCTGCATCAACAGCAATTGGTAACGCAATTGACCCGGCTGCACCAGTTCGGCCTGCAGGCCGCGCACGGCCAGGCCCTCGCCAGAGGACGGCAACAAACGCTCGAAAAAGCCCAGGTCGGCCTTGACCGCCATGACCTCGGCCTCGGCTTGGCGAAGTTGCTGGGTCAGTTTGTCCTGCGTTGCTCGCTCGGTCTTGAGCAAGCTGTCAGCGGTGTTGGCAATCGACTGCACCCGTTCGCTGTCGCTGCGCAGCCGCTGCACCTCGGCACGCAGCTGCACCAGCTCCTCTTTGGCTCCGCGCTCCAGACCGGCAATGTCCTTTCCAAACTCGAACGCCCAGAGCGCCAGCGCCGCTGAAAAGCCGAAGGCCAGGGCCAGTACTGCCCAGCGCACCGGCCAAGGCAGGTGGCTGCGCACGATCATGCGCGGGGCGCTGATCGACATCCGGCGGCGAAACAGTTTCCAACGCATCGCGGGTTCCGAAAACGAACGAGGCCGCAGTATTGCGGCCCCGAACGCTGGCAGGCTGTAGCGAAACGTTCAGCGCTTGCTGAACTGCTTGCGACGACGCGCGCCGTGCAAGCCGACCTTCTTACGCTCGACCTCACGGGCATCACGGGTCACGAAACCGGCCTGCGACAGGCTGGGCTTCAGTGTCGCGTCGTAGTCGATCAGCGCACGGGTGATGCCGTGGCGCACCGCGCCGGCCTGACCCGACTCGCCGCCGCCTTCAACGTTCACCTTGATGTCGAAGGACTCGCCGTTGTTCGTCAAGAGCAGCGGCTGCTTGACGACCATGATCGACGTTTGGCGGCCGAAATAGTCACCCACGGCTTTGCCGTTGACCACGATCAGGCCTGTGCCCCGCTTGATGAAGACGCGCGCCACCGACGATTTGCGGCGGCCAGTGCCATAGTTCCAATTACCGATCATCACCGCTCCTTAGATTTCCAGCGCACGAGGCTGCTGGGCAGTGTGCGGATGCGTGGCACCGGCATACACCTTCAGTTTCTTCACCATCGCGTAGCCGAGCGGGCCTTTGGGCAACATGCCCTTGACCGCTTTTTCCAGCGCGCGGCCGGGATGCTTGGCTTGCATGTCCTTGAACTTGGTGGCGTAGATGCCGCCCGGGTAGCCAGAATGCCGGTAGTACACCTTGTCGTTGGCTTTGTTGCCAGTGACACGGAGTTTCTCTGCATTCACCACGACGATGAAATCACCGGTGTCAACGTGAGGCGTGTAAATGGCCTTGTGCTTGCCGCGCAAACGGAGTGCCACTTCGCTGGCAACACGTCCGAGCACCTTGTCGGTGGCGTCAATCACGAACCATTCATGCTTCACATCAGCCGGCTTGGCGCTGAAGGTCTTCATGAGGGTCTTTCGGTTTCGACCGCTTTGGCATCGCATGCCATCACGGCCATCTCGCGGCTGTTCAGCCGGGTCATCGCCTTCGGTACCGCTTGTTCAGACTGCGGCCTCTCAGGCGGCAGAGTGCGCTTCTTGACGCACGCTGCACAATAACCACGACTCCCCCGCCGCTGACGGGAAAGCCGACGAGTATAACGGACAGCGCTCGCGGCGCCAATCAAGAGTCCGCTGAACCGCCGGGGCGAGCTGCCCGGGCTGCAGTGCGCCGTCGGGTAGCATGCGGGAAAACCCTTATCTTGGGGTTCGCCGAGCCTTGGGAGACCTTGATGGCCATACCCGCTGAAGACAAGACGATTCCCGCCCCGGCGATCACTGCGCAAAGCCGCCCGGCCGATGAAACCGTCGATGCGACCCCGCGCCCGTTTCGCTGGGTCCCCATTCGCAGCCTGGCGGCACGCCACCGACCGCGGATCCTTGCCCACCTGCTGTCCCTGCCCTCGCCGGACCGCTACCTGCGCTTCGGCTATGCCGCAGCGGATGCCCAGCTCACCCGCTATGTCGAGTTGATCGACTTCGAGCATGACGAAGTCTTCGGCATCTTCAACCGCCGGCTCGAGCTGTTGGCCATGGCCCACCTCGCCATGCCGGGCCCGAGCGAGGGCACCCCGCGTCCGGACGCCGAGTTCGGCGTTTCCGTTCTGCCTGCAGCCCGCGGTCGGGGCTATGGCAGCCGCCTCTTCGAGCACGCCGTCGTGCATGCAAGGAACCGGCACATCGATACGCTGGTGATCCACGCGCTGAGCGAGAACACCGCCATGCTCAGCATCGTGCGTCGTGCGGGTGCGGCGGTGGAGCGCGAGGGCGGCGAAGCCCAGGCCCGGCTGCGCTTGCCTGCCGACGACCTGCTGTCGCACCTGGACGCCCTCGTCGAGGGCCAAGCCGCCGAGTTCGACTACCGCCTGAAGGTGCAAGCACGGCGCATCGATGGTCTGCTCGAAGCCATCGATGACGTCAAGGATCGATGGACGGGCTCCGGGCAGGGTCCGGCCTCGTAGGTGATCGGCCGTTCGCGGACCCCGGACTCGGGGATCAAGAACGACTCGGCTGGAGTTACTATGGGCTAATTGAAACCAAATGTCCCATTGGCGCAGGCCAAGCGGTGACATTCAATCTGGCCTCGTCATGGAACCTCTGCTGCCGTGGATCGTTGCGCTGATCGTCCTGCTGCTGGCGCTCATCGGCGCCGTGACATGGCGTCTGACGCGCGCGCGCAAGACGGCGGTGATGCCGTTGCCGACCGAATGGTCTCTGGCACCGCGGCCGGTGTTCTCCACTGACGAGCGCCGCGTCTATCGCCAGCTTCGGGAGGCACTGCCGCACCACATCGTGCTGTCCAAGCTGCCGCTGGTGCGCTTCTGCCAGCCGAATGATCCGCAGGATGTTCGCTATTGGTACGAGTTGCTCGGCTCGATCCATGTCACCTTTGCCATCTGCAGCGCCAACGGGCGCGTGCTTGCGGCGATCGACCTGGACACCGACCGTGGCAACTCACGCCGTGTTTTGCAGATCAAGCAGTCGGTGCTGGGTGCGTGCCGCGTGCGCTACCTGCGTTGCCCCGTGGATCACTTGCCGTCGGTCGCCGAATTGCAATTGCTCGTACCCCAGAGCGCGGCATCGTCGCGTGGCCCACAGCCAGCGCCGAGCCGGCCCCGCACGCGCGACGATGCCGTGCGCGAAGGCTCGTCCCGCCGGCGCGAGCGCAATGCCCTGTGGCAGGACTCGAGCTTCTTCCAGGACTCGTTCTTTGCGCCCGACAACCGCGCCGACGCCAGCCTCACCGGTGAGTTTCCGGCCTCGCGCCAGGACAGCGGCTCGCCGCAACAAGCGTCTGTCTACGGTGACAACGTGCCAGACGATCTCTCGGGCGTGGTTGTCGAGGCCGAGCCGCAACGCCTCCCCAGCACGGGCACCCACCACTGAGCGGGGTCAGCGCATGCGCGCTTAGGATGCGCGCATGACTGCTGCCGCAACTCCCCATGGCCTGCCAGCAGGCTTTGCAACCTTGGACCCCGACCGCGTGCTGCGCACGCTCGATGGCCTGGGGCTGCGCGGCGACGGACGCCTGCTCCAGCTGAACTCTTACGAGAACCGCGTCTTCCAGGTCTTCCTGGAAGACGGTGACGTGGTCGTGGCCAAGTTCTATCGGCCTGGGCGCTGGAGTGACGCGCAGATCCTGGAGGAACACGCCTTTTCTCGCGAGTTGGTCGACGACGACGTGCCGGTGGTGGCGCCGCGCGCACTGGCCTTGGCAGCGGATGCAATAGGTCTCGCGTTGATGGGCGCCCCCCCGACGCTGGCACGCTGGCAAGACGGCACACTCCAGCATCGTGTGTCTGTGAGTCCAAGACGAGCCGGCCGTGCCCCCGAACTGGAACAGGCCAGTGCCCTGCAATGGCTGGGCCGCTTTCTTGGCCGCCTGCACGCGGTGGGTGCGCGCCGCCCCTTCTTGCATCGGCGCACGATGGACGCCGCGACCTTTGGCCACGCGGCGCGCCAGCGCCTGCTCGACGGTGACTTCGTGCCCGACACCGAGCGCGCGCTCTGGACGAGCTGGTGCGATGCGGCGCTGGCCGGCGTCGACCACGCCTTCGCGCAATTGAGCGGTGTGCCGCGCCTGCGCCTGCACGGCGACTTCCACCCTGGCAACATCATGTGGCGCGACGCCGGGCCGCATGTCGTCGATCTCGACGACGCCTGCAATGGCCCGGCCGTGCAGGACCTGTGGATGCTGCTCTCGGGTGATGCCGACGCCATGCGAGGGCAGCTGGCGCAGATCCTCAACGGCTACCGCGTCTTCCGCCCGTTCGATGACCGCGAACTGGCGCTGGTCGAGCCGTTGCGCACCCTGCGCATGATCCACCACAGCGCCTGGATTGCCGAGCGCTGGACCGACCCGGCCTTCCCCGCGGCCTTCCCGTGGTTCGGCACCGCGGCCTATTGGTCGCAGCAGGCCACGCAACTGCGCGAGCAGGTCGAAGCCATGGCCGAGCCCTCCCTGCTCACCTGACGCTTGCCGACCTCAGGCGGTCAACAAGCGCGTCACCCGCTGCACGTGCTCGGCGGGATTGTCGAGGTGGCCGCCTTCGGCCAGCCAGGCCTGGTCGAACAGCAGGTGCGCAAGATCGTCGAAGTGCGCCGTGTCGCTCTCGATGCGCTTGACCAACGCGTGTTGCGCGTTGACCTCCAGGATCGGCAGTCCCTTGGGCGCCTGCTGGCCCGCCTGCTTCAGCATCCGCGCCAGGTGCGCGCTCATATCGCCCTCTTCGACCACGATGCAAGCGGGGGAGTCGACCAGCCGGGTCGTCACGCGCACGTCCTTGGCGCGATCCTTCAGGGCGGCCTTGAGCTTCTCCTGAAGCGGCGCGAAGGCCGTGGCCGCGGCTTCGGCTTCCTGCTTCTCGGCCTCGTCCTGCAGCGTGCCCAGATCGACGCTGCCCTTGGCCACGCTTTGCAGCGGGTGGCCCTCGCACTCGTAGAGGTGGGAGAGCATCCACTCGTCGACACGGTCCACCAGCAACAACACCTCGATGCCCTTCTTGCGGAAGATCTCGAGCTGCGGGCTGGCCTTGGCGGCCGCGAGGGTGTCGGCGGTGATGTAGTAAACGGGGTCCTGACCCTCCTTCAGTCGGGCCACGTAGTCGGCCAGTGACACCCCCTCATCGGCCTGAGTCGAGGCGAAGCGCAGCAGCTTGGCCAGGCGCTCCTGGTTGGCGTGATCCTCGCCGATGCCTTCCTTGATGACGGCGCCGAAGTCCTTCCAGAACAGGGCGTACTTGTCCTTCTGGTTCTCGGCCAGGTCTTCCAGCATCGACAGCACGCGCTTGGTCGAGCCCTCGCGGATGCCTTTCACGTCGCGGCTCTCCTGCAGCAACTCACGGCTGACGTTGAGCGGCAGGTCGGCACTGTCGATCACACCCTTGACGAAACGCAAGTAGACCGGCATCAGGGCCTCGGCGTCATCCATGATGAAGACGCGCTTGACGTAGAGCTTGACGCCGCCGCGCTTGTCGCGGTTCCACAGATCGAAGGGCGCCTTGGCCGGGATGTAGAGCAGCTGCGTGTACTCGCTGCGGCCCTCGACCCGGTTGTGGTTGTAGGCCAGCGGCGCGTCGCTGTCAAAGGAGATCTGCTTGTAGAACTCCTGGTACTGCGCGTCTGTGATGTCATTCTTGGGCCGCGACCAGAGCGCCGCGGCCTTGTTGACGGTTTCCCATTCATCCTTGAGCACCGTCTCGGCCTTCTCGGCGATCCACTCCTCCTTCTTCATCAGGATCGGCAGCGAGATGTGGTCGGAGTACTTGCTGATGATGGACTTCAGCTTCCAGGTCTTGAGGAACTCTTCCTCGTCCTCGCGCAGGTGCAGCGTCACCACCGTGCCGCGATCGGGGCGGGTGATGGTCTCGACCTCGAACTGGCCACTGCCGTCGCTGCTCCAACGCACGCCTTCTTCGGGCTTCAGGCCGGCGCGCCGTGACTCGACCGTGATGCGGTCGGCAACGATGAAGCCTGAATAGAAACCGACCCCGAACTGGCCGATCAAGTTGGCGTCCTTCTTCTGTTCGCCCTCGAGCTTGGCCATGAACTCACGGGTGCCGCTCTTGGCGATGGTGCCCAGATGCGCCACGGCCTCGTCGGCGCTCATGCCGATGCCGTTGTCGCGGATGGACACCGTCTTGGCCTCGGCGTCGAAGCTGACGTGAACCTGCAGCTCGGGTGCGTCTTCAAACAAGGCCGCGTTGTCCAATGCCTCGAAGCGCAGCTTGTCGCAGGCGTCGCTGGCGTTGGACACCAGCTCGCGCAGGAAGATTTCCTTGTTCGAGTAGAGAGAGTGGGTCACCAAGTGCAGGATTTGCTGCACTTCGGCCTGGAAGGAGAGGGTTTGTTTTTGGCTCATGGTCTTGGTCCGGGAGAGGGGTCATCAATCGCCAAGCGCACATGGGGGCGCCGGTCGACCTGTCAAGGGCCGCGTTCTCAGCGGTAGCGGTCGATGGTCAGCCCAGCCATGTCGATGGCCGGCTGGCGGCCCCCGATCAAGTCGGCGATGACGCGCGCGGTGCCTGCCGCCATGGTCCAGCCCAGGGTGCCGTGCCCGGTCGCCAGGTACAGGTTGGGCAGTTCGGTACTGCCCAGCACCGGCGTGCCGTCCGGTGTCATAGGACGCAACCCGCACCAGAACTCGGCCCGACCCAGGTCGCCGCCGTCGGGGAACAGGTCGCCCACCACGTGCATCAGGGTGCGCCTGCGCGCCTCGTGCAGTTGCAGCGTGTAGCCGGCCAACTCGGCCGTGCCGCCGACCCGGATGCGATCTCCAAGCCGGGTGACAGCCACCTTGTGGGTTTCGTCCATGACGGTCGACTCGGGCGCCCCGCCGGCATCGGTGATGGGCAAGGTGATCGAGTAGCCCTTGACGGGATAGACCGGCACATGGATGCCCAGGGGTGAAAGCAGCTTCGGTGAGTGACTGCCCAGGGCCAGCAAGTAAGCGTCCGCCTGCATGCGACCCTTGTCCGTCACCACGCCGGTGATTCGCTTGCCGTCGGTGAGCAGCGACTGGACCGTGACGCCAAAGCGCAAGTTCGCTCCGCGCGCAGTGGCCATCTCGGCAACGCGGTTGGTGAACTTGAAGCAGTCGCCCGTCTCGTCGCCGGGCAGGCGCAGCCCACCGACGAACTTATCGCGCACCCGGGACAGGGCGGGCTCGTGCTGAATGCAGCCTGCCCGGCTGAGCACCTCATAGGGCACGCCGTAGCGGTCGAGGATGGCCGTGTCGGAAGCCGTGCCGTCGAGTTGCTGCTGCGTGCGAAACAGCTGCAATGTGCCCTGCGTGCGCTCGTCGTACTGGATGCCGGTGGCCGCGCGCAGTGCCACCATGCAGTCGCGGCTGTACTCTGCCAGGCGCACCATGCGCGCTTTGTTCAGTTCGTAGCGCGCCGCCGTGCAGTTGCGCAGCATCGCCAACACCCAGCTCACCAGCTGCCAGTCGAAATGCGGCCGGATCACCAAGGGCCGGTGATGCATCAAGAGCCACTTCACGGCCTTCAGCGGCACACCGGGACCGGCCCACGGCGCCGAGTAGCCAGGCGACACCTCACCGGCGTTGGCGAAGCTGGTTTCCAGCGCGACACCCGGCTGCCGATCGATGAGCGTCACCTGGTGACCCTCGCCCGCGAGCTCGTAGGCCGCGGTGGCACCAATCACCCCGCCCCCCAGCACAAGCACTTTCATCGCACCGCCTCCATGCGCCACAGTGTACGAAGGCACTGCACAATGTTGGAATGATTGCACCTGACTTGTTGCCGCGCCGCGAATTCAACGACCCCGATGCCGCCCTCGCCCACGCGCGGGCCATCTACGACGCGGGCGTCACCCACCTGCGCAAGCACCTGCAAGGCTTTCTCGACGGCCAGAACCCGGGCGAGCGTGTGCGCGCCACCTACCCCTTCGTGCGCGTGCGCATCGACACCGTGGCGCGCGCCGATTCGCGTCTGAGCTACGGTTTTACCGCCGGCCCGGGGCGCTACGAAACCACGCTCACGCGGCCCGACCTGTTCGCCGACTACTACCGCGAGCAGTTTCGCCTGCTGCTGCGCAACCACGCCGTGGCGCTGGAGGTGGGTGCGAGCGAGCAGCCGATTCCGGTGCACTTCTCTCTCGCCGAAGACGACCACCTCGAAGGCACGCTGACGCCGCAGCGCCGTCTGTTGATGCGCGACCTGTTCGACCTGCCCGACCTGGCCGCCATGGACGACGGCATTGCCAACGGCACCCACGAGTCCAGCCCCGGCGAGGCTCAGCCACTGGCCTTGTTCACTGCCGCGCGGGTGGACTATTCGCTGCACCGCCTGCGCCACTACACAGGCACTTTCCCGGAACACTTCCAGAACTACGTGTTGTTCACCAACTACCAGTTCTACATCGACGAGTTCATCAAGCTCGGCCACACCCTGATGGCCGACCCCGCGAGCGACTGCGTGGCCTTTGTCGAGCCTGGCAATGTCGTCACCCGCCGCAGCGGCCTGCCGGCCGACCCACGCGATGCAGCGGGCGCCGCACCGCCGCGCCTGCCGCAGATGCCGGCCTATCACCTCGTGCGCCCCGGCGGCGCAGGGATCACGATGGTCAACATCGGCGTCGGCCCGGCCAATGCCAAGACCATCACCGACCACGTTGCGGTACTGCGTCCCCATGTCTGGATCATGCTCGGCCACTGTGCCGGCCTGCGCAACACCCAGCAGCTCGGTGACTACGTGCTGGCCCACGGCTATGTGCGTGAGGACCACGTGCTCGACGAGGAGCTGCCGCTGTGGGTACCGATTCCAGCCTTGGCCGAAGTGCAGATGGCGCTGGAGCGTGCGGTGGCCGACGTGACCCAACTCGCGGGCTATGAATTGAAACGCCTGCTGCGCACCGGGACCGTGGCTTCGACCGACAACCGCAATTGGGAGCTGCTGCCGCACCCGGGCCCCGAACGCCGTTTCAGCCAGAGCCGCGCCGTCGCCCTGGACATGGAGAGCGCGACTATCGCGGCCAACGGTTTCCGCTTCCGTGTGCCCTACGGCACCTTGCTGTGCGTTTCCGACAAGCCCCTGCACGGCGAGATCAAGCTGCCCGGCATGGCCAACCAGTTCTACCGCGAGCGGGTCGACCAGCATCTGCGCATCGGCATGCGCGCGGTCGAGTTGCTGCGCGCCGCCGGCGGCGAACAGCTGCACAGCCGCAAGCTGCGCAGCTTTGCCGAGGTGGCGTTTCAGTAGCACCATGGGCTCGGCGTCATTGCCGGCCGCACGCCGGCAACGCAGGTCGCAGCGCTGAATCGCCCCGGGGCAGCGCCCTTGTGCGAGCGGCGCCGATCCTTTAGGCTGGCGGCGCTGACACCGCCAGGGGAATGCCCATGCCGAGCGCGTCGATCACCACGGCCAACATCCGCACCCTTGCGCTCGTTGGTCCCCAGGGCGCCGGGAAAACAAGCCTGGCCGAAGCGCTGCTAGTGCACGCTGGCGCGATCGGCGCGGCAGGAAGCCTCGAGCGCGGCAGCACCGTCAGTGATTTCGACCCGCTCGAACGCAAGATGCAGCACTCCTTGAATGCAGCGCTGCTGCACATGGAGCACGCTGGCACGCGCATCCACCTGATCGACACCCCCGGGTCGAGCGACTTCATCGGTCAGTCCCTGCCGGCGCTCGAGGCCGTGGAGACCGCAGTGGTGGTGATCAATGCCGCGAGTTGGAAGGCCGGGGGCATCGATGCCATGGCGGTGCGGATGATGACTTACGCCGCAGAGCGCCGCCTCGATCGCATGCTGGTGGTCAACAAGATCGACGCAGCAGGGACCGATCTAGGCGCCCTGTTGGCCGACATCCAGGCCACCTTCGGGCGCGAGTGCCTGCCGCTCAATTTGCCGGCAGCCGGCGCCTCCAGGGCCGCCGACTGCTTCTACCAACGCGAGGGCCAGAGCGACTTCAGCAGCGTCGACGCAGCGCACCGGGCCTTGGTCGAACAGGTCGTCGAGGTCGATGCGGCATTTGTCGATCGCTACCTTACCGACGGCGACATCGACGCCAGCGAGTTGCACGCGCCCCTCGAACAAGCCCTGCGTGAGGGGCACTTGATCCCGGTTTGCTTTGTGTCCGCCCGCTCCGGCGCTGGCGTGGCCGAATTGCTCGACATCATCGTCAAGCTCCTGCCCCATCCCGGGGAGGGCAATCCGCCTGCGTTTCTGGAAGGCGATGGCGACGCTGCCCAGCCCAAGGTGCCGCTGCCCGATCCGCGGGCCCATGTTCTGGCGCATGTGTTCAAGGTCACGGTCGACCCCTTCGTCGGTCGCATGGGGCTGTTTCGGGTACATCAGGGCACGGTCAGCAAGGACAGCGTGCTCTACATCGGTCACGGCCGCAAACCCTTCAAGGTCGGCCACTTGTTCATGCTGCAAGGCAAGAGCCTTGTCGAGGTGTCACACGCGGTGCCGGGTGACCTCGTTGCCGTGGCCAAGGTCGACGACATCCACTTCGACGCGGTGCTGCACGACGCGGCGGAAGACGAGCACATCCACCTCAAGCCGCTGCCCTTCCCGGTCCCTGTCCACGGCCTGGCCATCGAACCCAAGCGCCGTGGTGACGAGCAACGCATGTGGGAGATCCTGACCAAGCTGGTCGATGAAGACCCGTGCCTGAGGGTCGAGCATGTGGCCACCACCAACGAGACCATCGTCTACGGATTGGGCGAGCTGCACCTGCGTGTGTTGCTCGAGCGCCTTCGCGATGTCTACAAGTTCGAAGTCAGTACCCGCCCGCCCCGTATCGCCTACCGCGAGACCGTGACAGCCCCAGCTGAGGGGCACCACCGGCACAAAAAGCAGACCGGCGGCGCGGGCCAGTTCGGTGAAGTGTTCCTGAAGATCGAACCGCTGGCGCGTGGCGCCGGCTTCGAGTTCGTCGATCAGGTGAAGGGCGGAACGATTCCGAACCAGTTCATCCCGGCCGTCGAGAAAGGCGTTCGAGAAGCGTTGACGCTCGGCGTGATTGCCGGCTATCCGCTGGTCGACGTGCGAGTCATCGTCCATGACGGCAAACACCACACGGTCGACAGCAAGGAGATCGCCTTCATGACCGCTGGCCGCAAGGCCTTCATGGCGGCCGTGCGCGCAGCCCGGCCGATCATCGTCGAGCCGATCGTCAACCTGGAGATCGCCGCCCCGGCCGGCGCGATGGGCGACATCACGGGCGACCTGTCATCAAGGCGCGGGCAGGTGAATGGCACCCAGAGCAACGGCATCGACACGATGGTGATCCGTGGCCAGGCCCCGCTCGCTGAGCTGACCGGCTACCAATCTCGGTTGAACGCGATGACCGCCGGCCAAGGCCGCTACACCCTTGCGCTGTCGCACTATGAAGCGGTGCCGCCGGCGGTGCAGTTGCAGCTCACATCGCAGCACCAAGTCCACGAGGAAGACTGAACAGCGCGAACCGGCGCTGCGGAGAGCCGACGCAGCAGTGCGGACCCCGCGCGCGAGGCACACGAAGGCGGGCCGGGCTGCGCCAATCCCAGAAGAGGCTGCATCGCTTCCCGCGGCTGTGGTGGGGCGGGCTGACTGCCTGAGCGGCCATCCGGATACAGGGCAAGGGGCCTTTATCATTAGCGCATGACCCTCCCCGTGCACGATGTCGCGCAGACCCGGCTCGACAACGCACTTCGCCTGTTCGACGAGTTCGTGCAGGCAACCGTCAAGCATCCCGACGCCGCCACGCTGCGTGGCCTGGAGGGTCGCTTTGCCGAGCGACTGCAGATTCAGCCCAGCTACTGGAGCCAGATCAAGAGCCGTTCGCGGCAGATCGGCGAGCGCCTCGCGCGGCAGTTCGAGCAGCTGTGCCACAAGCCACCGGGCTGGATGGATCAGCCGCCAGGCACTGCGACCGCCCCTGGTGGGGCCATCGCGGTGGCTGTGCCAGAGCCCCAGGACAGCCCGCTGCCGCAAGACGATGACGAACGCTTCATCGTCGGCTTGGTGCTGACCTTTTACCGGCGCCACCCTCAGCGGGCACGAACCCGCCTGCTGGATCTGCTGGGCGAAGTCCTGATGCCGTCCGCCAGTGCGCCGCTGTCGGGCAAGGGCCGCCCGGCTGCGCCGGCGGTACCGAAGGACGATGCGCTCGACCTGTGGCGCCGCACGCAGACGGGTGTCGCGCCACTGAAACAACGCAAGCCCTGATGCGGCGTTTCTTCGCCTTTGTGATCAAGATCACTTGCGCAAGATAATGTTTAGTTTATCATCTGCGCAAGTTTCGGCCCTTTGTAGATTCAGTGTGCTGACAATGACGCCCCGCCCTTCAACCCAACCTGGGAGTCGCATGACTGCAAGCTTGCTCGCATGCACCAGCTTTTGCTGTCTGCCGCTCTCCGCTGCCAAGTTGACCGCACAGGGCTGCGCCTGGCGGCCGGCGATCGCCGATCACTGAGATCAGCGCGCCGCCGACCAGGCCCGGGTGCAGCAATGCCCCGGGCCTTTTGCATTCCCGATCTTGACCGACTGTCCTCAATGGAGAAGCCACCATGAAGATCATCCTGCCTCGCGTTCCAACGCGCAATCCCTTGGTACGCCTGAGCCGCCTGCGCCACGCCGGCGTTCACGGCCCGTCGGGCGGCGCCCAACGTCAACGCAGCGCACGCGAACTGCGCCGCGAGCTCGAGCGCATGAGCCAGCGCGAACGACCACCCAACCCTTGAAACCTGCCGGGCGCACCCGCCGCGCCCGTGGAGACCGCCATGTTGATCAAGCCCCTGCCCCAGCGCCTCAGCCATCCGGCGCTGCCCCTCCAAGCGCCAGCCGTTCGCCGTGGCCTCGCCCTCGCTCTGAGTGCCGCCAGCCGCGCACTGCACGGTTTGGCCGAGCGCCTGGCCGCGCCGCCGGCGCGCCCCGCGCGCCCGGCGCCGCCCCACGTGCTGGAGTTCCACGCCGAGGCTGGCGCGCCCGAAGGCGCGCTCTATCTCGACGGCGTCCTTGTCGGTCATGTCGCAGGCGTGCGCCGACTCTAAGGTCTGGGCTGTGGCCGAGCGGTCAGCTGGCGCGAAGCGCGTGCTGGCTACCGGGGGGCTCCAGCCAGCCTCAAGTCGGCCGCTGCGCGGCCGATACAGTGAAGACGTTGACCTTCCTGCCATGAGTGATCTGACCACGCCTGCAAAACGCATAGATCGTCCGCTGCGCGATCTGGCGGCCTGGGCGGCTTACTTTCGCAGCGCCACCATCCCGGTGCTAGACAGCACTGCGCAGACCGTGCGTGAGCTGGCCATCAACGAAGATGCCGTTGATGCACACCTGCTGTCAGAGGCGGTCGGCGCCGACCCGCTGATGACCCTGAAGTTGCTGGCGCATGTCGGAACCAACAGCCGGCGCGAGACCGATGTCGAGACCGTGGTCAGCGCCCTGGTCCTGCTCGGCATCGGCCCGTTCTTTCGCCATTTTGGCGAGCTGCCGACCATCACCCAAGCACTGGAAGACGTTGACGATGCGCAGGCCGTGCACGCCGGCTTGCAAGCTGTGCTCGATCGCTCACACCGCGCTTCGCAGTTTGCACTCGGGTTTGCAGCGCACCGCATGGACCCCGATGCGGCCGTGATCCATGAGGCCGCCCTGCTGCACGGCTTTGCCGAGCTGTTGATGTGGTGCCACGCGCCCTCCCTGGCCTTGCAGATCGCCAGGCGCCAAGAGGCCGACCCGACCCTGCGGTCCGCAGTCGCCCAACAAGCGATCTTGGGGATCACACTGGCCGACCTGCAGCAGACGCTCATGAAGGCTTGGCGCCTGCCCGAATTGCTGATCCGCCTAGACGATGCCAAACATGCCCAGAGCTCACAGGTGAAGAACGTGATGCTGGCCGTGCGCCTGGCGCGCCACACCGCACACGGCTGGGACAACGCGGCCCTTCCAGACGATGTGAGCGAGATTGCCGCGCTGCTGCTGCTGGGTACAGCGCCGACCCTCAAGCTGCTGAACGAAATCGACAGCTGAGCCGTGCGCGTCAGATCGGCAAGGCGGTGGTGTTCTTGACGCGATCGAGAACGAAGCTCGTCTTGCAGTCCTGAACGCTGGGGTGCTTGAGCAGGGTCTCCATCACGAAGCGAGAGTAGTGCGCCATGTCTTGCACCACGACGCGCAACAGGTAGTCCATCTCACCCGTTAGCGCCGAGCACTCGACCACCTCGGGCCAAGCCTGCACCGCGGCGCGGAACAGATCCATCGGATTGCGCTTGTGCCGCTCGGTGTGCTTCTCCAGACGCACATTGAGGTAGGCCGTGAGCGGAAGACCAATGCGGTCGGCTGCCACGAGGGCGACATAGCCAAGCACGACACCCGACTCTTCGAGACGCTTGACCCGCCGCAACACGGCCGAGGGTGACAGGCCGGCCTGTTCGGCCAGAACATCGTAGGTCGTTCGGCCATCCTGCTGCAGCGCGCGAAGGATGCGCCGATCAATATTGTCAAGCGTGAGTTGACTGTCCATAAACTGCATTGTGCAGTTTTCTTGCGTCATAGGCCGTTGGCAACGCTGAACTTGCATGAAAACTGCGGGCAGACGACCCTACAGTCTCGCGGCGGCTCGCAACTTCATCCGACAAGGTCACGCCATGCAATTCACCCCCTGGGACAACCCGATGGGTACCGACGGCTTCGAGTTCATCGAGTACGCCGCGCCGGACCCGGCGGCGATGGGTGCGCTGTTCGCGCGCATGGGCTTCAAGCCGATCGCGCGCCACCGTCACAAGAACGTGGTGCTGTACCGTCAAGGCGAGATCAACTTCATCGTCAACGCCGAGCCCGACTCTTTCGCGCAGCGCTTTGCCCGCCTGCACGGCCCGAGCATCTGCGCCATCGCCTTCCGCGTACAGGACGCACGCGCCGCGTATGAGCGGGCGATCTCTCAGGGCGCCTGGGGCTATGCCGGCACCGCCGGGCCGGGTGAGTTGAACATTCCCGCCATCAAAGGCATTGGAGACAGCGTCATCTACTTCGTCGACCGCTGGCGCGGCAAGGGTGGCAAGCAAGTCGGCGACATTGGCAACATTGGTTTCTTCGATGTCGACTTCGAGCCGTTGCCGGGCATCGGCGTCGAGCAGCTCAACCCCGCTGGGCATGGCCTGACCTACATCGACCACCTGACGCACAACGTGCACCGCTGGCGCATGGGCGAGTGGGCCGATTTCTACGAGCGACTGTTCAACTTCCGCGAGGTGCGCTACTTCGACATCGAAGGCCAGGTCACCGGCGTCAAGAGCAAGGCGATGACCAGCCCGTGCGGCAAGATCCGCATTCCGATCAATGAAGAAGGCAACGAGAAAGCCGGCCAGATCCAGGAGTACCTGGACAAGTACCACGGCGAAGGCATCCAGCACATCGCGCTCGGCTCGAACAACCTGCTGTCCACGGTGGATGCGATGCGCACGGCCGGCGTCAAGCTGCTCGACACGATGGACACCTACTACGAACTGGTCGACAAGCGCATTCCGGGTCACGGTGAGGACGTCGCCGAGCTGAAGCAGCGCAAGGTCCTCGTTGACGGCAAGGCGGGTGAACTGTTGCTGCAGATCTTCAGCGAGAACCAGCTTGGGCCGATCTTCTTCGAGTTCATCCAGCGCAAAGGTGACCAGGGCTTCGGCGAAGGCAACTTCAAAGCCCTGTTCGAGAGCATCGAACTCGACCAGATGCGGCGTGGTGTGCTGAGCCAGACATGAGCCTCGAGAAGGCGCGCAACCAGGGCGTGGCTCCCGTCACCTATGGCGAGGGCGCACGCCCGCCGCGCGGCGACTACGCCCGCGCGCGCTCAGACTACACCTGCGAGCAGGACTACGCCCAGTACAGCGTGGCGGATCACGAAACCTACCGCCGCCTGTACGCACGGCAAGTGCAGCAGCTGCCCGGTCTGGCCTGCGACGAGTTCATCTCCGCCGTGCAGCAGCTCGGCTCACCCGACCGCATCCCGCATTTCGACGCGATCTCGGAGCGACTGCTCAAGGCGACCGGCTGGCAGGTGGTGAGCGTGCCCGGCTTGATTCCCGAAGAAGCCTTCTTCGCGTTGCTGGCGGCCCGCAAGTTCCCAGTGACGGATTGGCTGCGCAAACCCGAGGAGTTCGATTACATCGTCGAGCCCGATGTGTTCCACGATCTGTTCGGCCACGTGCCGCTGCTCTTCGATCCGGTGTTTGCCGACTACATGCAGGCTTACGGTGCGGGTGGCATGAAGGCCAGCCGGCTCGATGCCTGCGAGTTGCTGGCGCGGCTTTACTGGTACACGGTCGAGTTCGGCTTGATCGCAACCCCCACCGGACTGCGCGCTTATGGCGCCGGCATCCTGTCCTCCTCAGGCGAATTGCGCCACAGCATCTCCAGCGTCGAGCCGCGCCGCATAGCGTTCGATCTGAATCGCCTGATGCGCACGAAGTACAAGATCGACAGCTACCAAGCCAGCTACTTCGTGATCGAGTCCTTTGATCAGTTGTTCGCGGCCACGGCGCCCGACTTCACGCCGGTCTACCGGGCAGTGCGCGAGCAAATCGAAGTGGGTGGCGAGGTCGAGGCCGGCGTGGTGCTGCGCCAGGAGCGCTGCTTCACCTGAGCCAGTGCAACGCCTGCCCCCAGGGCTCAGGCTGATCCACCAACTGCACATGCGCGACGCCGGGAAGGTGCCGGTTATCGGCGCCCGGCAGGGTGGCTGTTGACGGCGGGAAGACGATGTTGTCGCAATGGCTGTAGAAACAAGTGAAGCGCGAGTGCCGGTTCTCCTGCTCCCGCGCTGCCAGCGCACGAAGCCAGGCTGAGTCTTGCTGCATCTGGTGCCCATTGGCGGTCAAGGAGAAGCGCGCCAGCCAGGTGCCGGCGTGCGGCGTGCCCAGCGTGACGGCATGGTGGATGCGGTCGTCGTTGCCTGGCAACGACCACCAATGGCGCAGCGCCAAGCCACCCATGCTGTGGGCGACGACCACAGGCGCCAGCCCGGTTGCGCGCTCCAGCGACTGCACCGCCGCTTCAATGCCTGCAGCGTAGGCATCAATCGAGCCGAACACGGGTTCGAGATTGACCGCAATGCAAGGAAAACCGCCTGCATGCAAGCGTTCGAGCCAAGCATTCCAGACCCCGCGATTGCAGAAGAAACCGTGCACCAGCAACAGGCCGCGCTGGCCGGCGTGGCCGGCGCCGATCCGGTCTGGCCAGCGTTGGCTGCGAAAGGGTTGCCGCCAACAGAAGACCCTCGGGGCCGAACCGACCTCACCCCACCACGCTCGCATCAGCTGCGTCGAGGAGGCGCGCGGCGCGGGGTCGAGGCCGTGCGCGCGGCGCAACAATGCGAACTCGACTGCCAGCACGGCCGCGTAGCCCAGCACGATCGCGAGTGCCCCGGCCACAGCCCAGAGCGAGAGGCCAGCACGCCACGTCAGCACGGCGGCCAGGGCGACCAGCGCCAGCGGGCCCAAGGTCGTGAACTGTTGGAGTCGTGCCAGCATCAGCCGTTGAGCGTGACTTCACGCCCGGACAGCCGCTTGGCCAGTTGGGTCGCCAGCATGTTCACCAAGCCATACACAGACAGCTGCGGGTTCGCACCGATGCTCGTTGGGAACAGTGAACCGTCGTGCACTGAAAGGTTGTCGATCTGCCAGTGCACGCCATCCGGGCGGATCACGCCGCGTTTGTCGTCCGCAGCCATCGCGCAGCCCCCCATGACATGCGCACTGACCACCTTGGTGAGCAAGGGCTTCATCGGCAACCGGGCAATCGCAGTGCGTGCGGTGGCCCAATCAGTAAAGGGCGGCGCCAGTTCGTGACCGACCGCAACTTCCTGCGCACCGGCCGCGAACTGCAGCTCGGCCATGGTCAGCAGGGCGCGCCGGGCGCCGTCCATCACGAAGTCGGTCAGCGGGTAGTCGAGTTCGGGTGAGCCGTCAGCCCGCAGCTTGACGCGGCCCCCTGGCGCTTGCGCATGGAAGCCGTCACGCATCAGGGCCAACAAGGCGTGGGTGTTCGGAAACTTGGAGAATGCGGTGGCGGCGCTGCGGCCGTAGCCGCTCATCGTCGTGGCAAAGATCAAGGGATGCAGCGGTGGTGCCTCCAGCTTGTAGCCGATGGGTCCGTCGATCGGGTCGACGTCGAGGAAGTGATCGCTGTAGATGGTCTGCGGCGCGCCCTGCCAACCTGCCACCCGGTGATCAAAGGTCGCGATCGAGGCCACCACCGGATGCAGCATCGTCCGCGCGCCAAGCAAATCGTGTGGGTCCGGGACGTGCGAACGCATCAACAGGGCGGGCGAGTTGATGGCGCCGCCAGCCAGCACGTAATGGCGCGCAACCACCCGTGTCGTGGGTGCGCCCGCCACCGCCGCGCCGTTGGCCTGAACCGGAGCACATCGCACCGCAGCGATACGGCCATTCAACATCTCGAAGGTCTCGGCACGCGTCTCGACCATCAAGGTGGCGCCACGGTCGAGCGCGGCCGGCAGGGTCGTCACCAACATCGACTGCTTGGCGTTTGTCGGACAGCCCAGGCCGCACGAGCCGAGGTTCCAGCACCCCTTGACATTGCGCTGGATGGCGGCGGCGGCGATACCGAGCTTGAGCGCACCACGACGCAACAGTTCGTTGTTCTCGTTGGGTGGCACGAGCCACGGGCCGATGCTCAGTCGCTGCTCGGCCTGCTGAAACCAGGGTGCCATGGCATCGTCGGTCAGTCCGGTCAGGCCGAAGTGCTCACGCCAGTAGGCCAAGGTTGCGGAGGGGGTGCGAAACGAACTGGTCCAGTTGACGGTCGTGGAGCCGCCGACACAGCGTCCCTGAAGGATCGTGATCGCCTTGTCGGCCGTCTTGCGGCCCGCGCTCTCCTGGTACAGGCTCGGGTAGGCCTCGGCTTCCAACTGGCGAAAGTCCTGACTCGACTTGAGAGGCCCCTCTTCGATGATGACGACCTTGAGGCCCGCAGCGCTCAGCAGATCGGCACTGATGCCCGCGCCAGCGCCACTGCCGATGATCGCGACATCACACTCTGTGACCCGCGGCGGGGCTGCGTGGCGGCCGCCTTGCACTTGCCAACCTCGCGCGAGGCCATCGACGATGGGGTCAGGTATGTGCGCAGTCATGACTTCACGGGTTCGAGCCCGATACTCGTCGGCCCGGGATAGCCCAGTGGCGCCCAGGTGTCTGGACTGGCGAAGTAGGCTGCGTGGGTCAGATCACGCAGGGCGTGGTAGGCCTGCTGCCGGATGCCGATCTGAGAGGTGCGCATCGTCTGGAGTGCAGCCTGGATCTGGGCGACGTTGGCGCGCGACCAGTCGGCTGACAGGCCTGTCAGCGCCAAGCGGCCAGGCGCCGTGGCCAAGAGTGTCAACAGTTCCGCCACTTCGCCCTGCGTCGAAAGGGGCAAAGCGCGCAAGGTGGCATCCATGCGATCAAGATGCGACGCGAGCGCAGTGGCATGCGGCCCGGCTACCGCTGGCAGACTGCCATCCAGAACGGCGCGAGCAATGCCCTCAAGGACGCGGCGACCACTGTCTGTGAGGCGACCATCGCGCCAAGTCGGTTGGATCAGCAATGTGGCGCCCCCCCCGACCAGGGTCAGTGCGATGGTGCCGGCCAGGCCGAGTTTGAGCAGGGTTCTACGTTGCACGCGACAAGTGTTGCATCATTGCGATCGGGCACGTTAGACGACGTGGACTAACCACGGCCCATGCAAACCCGGAATGAAGCAGCGCGGCGATCTCATCCTTCAACACCTCGCGGCCGTCAGGGCAGAGCGCGCAGTTCGGTCGTCGGACGCGGAACTGGCCGATCGCGTGTGGCAGGTTAAGCACTATCAGCAGTCGCGTTTTGCGCTGACCTATGCAGATCTGCTGGCCACGCCACGCTACGCGGGTGCGGCAAGTTTCTTCCTGGATGATCTGTACGGACCAGGCGACTTCAGCCAGCGGGACGGACAGTTCGTGCGCATCGTGCCGGGCCTCGTGCGTCTGTTCCCAGCCGAGGTGGTCGTGACGGTGGAAGCACTCACTGGCTTGCATGCGCTCTCAGAGCGCCTGGACAGCGAGATGGCCAGGCAGATTGACCGTGGGCCGCTGACGGCCGCGGCTTATATCGACGCCTGGCGCAGGACAGGACAGCCCGCAAGCCGGCAACAACAACTGGACTTGATGCTGGCAGTGGGCCGAGCGCTCGATTTGCATACGCGCCGGCCCTTGCTACGGCACAGCCTTCGCGCAATGCGGACGCCGGCCCGTGCCGCCGGGCTGGGCGCGCTGCAGGCCTTTCTTGAGCGTGGGTTCGAGACTTTTCGCGGCCTGAACGGTGCGACGGAGTTTCTGGCCGAGATCGACGTGCGTGAGCGCGCGGTCGCCGCCAGCCTGTTCGGGGAGCGCGGATCTGCTGACGTGCTAGGACAACTACCGTAGTGCGGCGACGCGCGCGCCCTCAGGATCGGGCAGTGCCCTTCGTAGAGGAGTTGAGAGGTTGACCGCCAAACCCTGGCTCGAGCATTACCCACCGGAGGTCCCGGCCGAGGTCAGTCTGGACAACCACACGACGCTGGTCGATGTGCTGGAGGAGGCCTTTCACCGCTACGCGCAACGCGACGCCATCGTTTGCATGGGAACGCGACTGCGGTTTGCGGAGGTTGACCGGCTGTCGGATGACCTTGCGGCCTGGTTTCAATCCCTGGGGCTCGCACAGGGAACCCGCGTGGCCCTGATGATGCCGAACATTCCGCAGTACACCGTGGCCATCGCGGCGGTGCTTCGTGCAGGCTGTGCGGTGGTGAACGTCAACCCGCTTTACACGGCGCGGGAGCTCGAGCACCAGCTTGTCGACTCAGGCGCGCAGGCGATCGTGGTGCTGGAAAACTTCGCGGGCACGCTGGAGGAGGTGATCGACCGTACGAGCGTGAAACACGTGGTGTTGGCAAGCATGGGCGATCTTCTGGGCTTCTGGAAGGGGCGCCTCGTGACCTTCGCAGTGCGCCATTTGCGCAAGATGGTGCTTGAGTTCCGGCTTCCACGCGATGGGGGACGCAGCGTGACCAGTTTTCGCGCTGCCTGCGCAGCGGGGCTGAGCATGAGCCGGCGGCGCCCGGCACTGACTCCTGACGACGTGGCGTTCTTGCAGTACACCGGGGGCACCACGGGCGTCTCCAAAGGAGCGACGCTGCTGCACCGCAACGTTGTGGCAAACATCCTGCAGACGGAGGCGTGGTTCGGGCCAACGCTGAAGTCCCTGGGTGACCGCCAGATGGCCATCGTCTGTGCCCTGCCGATGTATCACATCTTCGCATTGACGATCTGTTGCCTGATGGGCGCCAGGATGGGCGGTAAGAACCTGATGATCCCGAACCCACGCGACATTCCGGGTCTGGTCAAAACGCTCTCGAGCCACCGGGTCAACATGTTCCCGGCTGTGAATACCCTGTTCAATGCGCTGGTGAACGACCCGGGGTTCGCGCGCTTGGATTTTTCCGGCCTCGTGGTTTCGAATGGCGGCGGCATGGCGGTTCAGGAAGCGACCGCTCGCGACTGGCGGCGGGTGACCGGCTGCGCTGTGGTCGAAGGCTATGGATTGTCGGAGACCTCGCCGGTGGCGACCTCGAACCGGGTTGATCTGCAAGAGTTCTCCGGGACCATCGGGCTGCCCATCCCATCCACCGAGATCTCGATTCGAGACGACGACGGCCAAGCGGTCGCCAACGGCGAAGCAGGCGAGATCTGGATTCGAGGGCCGCAAGTGATGGCGGGGTACTGGCAACGGCCTGACGAGACGGCGTTGGTGATGACGCCCGAAGGCTTCTTCAAGTCAGGCGACATCGGCGTCATGGATGCGCGGGGCTATGTGAGGATTGTCGACCGGAAGAAAGACATGATTCTGGTGTCGGGTTTCAACGTCTATCCGACGGAAATTGAGCAGGTCGTGAGCCTTCACCCCGGTGTACTGGAATGTGCCGCGATCGGTGTTCCCGATGAGCGCGCGGGGGAGGCTGTCAAACTCTTCGTAGTTCGGAAGGACTCGACCCTCTCAGAGGACGAGGTTGCCGCGTATTGCCGAGAGAACTTCACGCCTTACAAGCGCCCGAAAGTCATTGAGTTCCGGGATGAGTTACCGAAGAGCAACGTCGGAAAAATACTCCGGCGCGATTTGAGGCTACCCGTTTAGATTCTTCAAGAGATCAGAGAAAAAAAGCAAAAAGCCCGGTCACAGAGTGACCGGGCTTTGCCGTTTTAATAGCCTGACAATGTCCTACTTTCACACGGGAATCCGCACTATCATCGGCGCTGAGGCGTTTCACTGTCCTGTTCGGGATGGGAAGGAGTGGGACCACCTCGCTATGGTCATCAGGCTTAACTTGTCGCCCTCCTGACG
>JANNFB010000260.1:0-2035 GCA_031379365.1 Burkholderiales bacterium | reverse complement strand
TAGGCCTTGGCCTCGCCACCGAACTTGGCCGCCAGCACCGAGGTGATCGCCGCCGTCAGCGTGGTCTTGCCATGGTCGACGTGGCCAATCGTGCCCACGTTGACGTGCGGCTTGGTCCGTTCAAATTTGCCTTTTGCCATTCTCAAATCTCCGAAAAAGAGCAGTGCCAGTGATTGGGTTTTAGGTTTCCGAAAGGCCGCTTGTTCGCCTGCCACTGGCAGCAGGCGCCAGCCCTCCGAAGACCAGCTTGTGCTTTACTTTCCGCGCGCCGTGATGATCGCGTCCGCGACGTTCTTGGGCGCTTCGGAGTAGTGCTTGAATTCCATCGTGTACGTGGCGCGCCCCTGGGACATCGAACGCAGCGTGGTCGAGTAGCCGAACATCTCCGACAACGGCACCTCGGCCTTGATGACCTTGCCGCCACCGGGCATGTCGTCCATGCCCTGGACCATGCCGCGACGCGACGACAAGTCGCCCATCACCGAACCCGCATAGTCCTCGGGCGTTTCCACCTCGACTGCCATCATCGGCTCCAGGATCACCGGGCTGGCCTTGCGGCAGCCGTCCTTGAAGCCAAACGAGGCCGCCATCTTGAAGGCGTTTTCGTTCGAGTCCACCTCGTGGTACGAGCCGAAGGTCAAAGTGACCTTCACATCGACCACGGGGTAACCGGCAAGCACGCCCGCCGGCAGCGACTCTTCCACGCCCTTGCGCACGGCCGGGATGAATTCCTTGGGGACCACGCCGCCCTTGGTCGCATCGACGAACTCGAAGCCTTTGCCCGGCTCCTGCGGCTCGACCGTCAGCACAACGTGGCCGTACTGGCCCTTGCCGCCGGATTGACGGACGAACTTGCCTTCGACATCCTTGACCGGCTTGCGAATCGTCTCGCGGTAGGCCACTTGCGGCTTGCCGACGTTGGCCTCGACGCCGAACTCGCGCTTCATGCGGTCGACGATGATTTCCAGGTGCAACTCGCCCATGCCTGAGATGATGGTCTGGCCACTCTCTTCGTCGGTGCGCACGCGGAAAGACGGGTCTTCCTGCGCCAGGCGGCCCAAGGCAATGCCCATCTTTTCCTGATCAGGCTTGGTCTTGGGCTCCACGGCTTGGCTGATCACCGGCTCCGGGAAGACCATGCGCTCGAGCGTGATCAGCGAATCGGGATCGCACAATGTCTCGCCGGTCGTGACATCCTTCAGGCCCACGCAGGCGGCAATGTCGCCGGCCAAGATCTCTTTGATCTCTTCGCGTTGGTTGGCGTGCATCTGCAGGATGCGGCCGATACGCTCTTTCTTGCCGCGGATCGGGTTGTAGACCGAGTCGCCGCTCTTCAGTACACCAGAGTAGACGCGCACGAAAGTCAGCTGGCCGACATACGGATCGGTCATCAGCTTGAACGCAAGCGCGGCGAATTTTTCATCATCGGCGGCGCGGCGCGAAGTCGGCTTCTCGTCGTCATCCATGCCGGGAACCGGCGGAATGTCGATCGGTGACGGCATGAAATCGATGACGCCGTCGAGCATGCGCTGCACACCCTTGTTCTTGAAGGCGGAGCCGCAGAACATGGGTTGAATCTCCGCGGCAATGGTGCGCGTACGGATGCCGAGTTTGATCTCGTCTTCTGTGAGGTCGCCCTCTTCGAGATACTTATTCATCAGCGCCTCGGACGACTCGGCCGCCGCTTCCAGCATGTTCTCGCGCCACTTCTTTGCCAGCTCCAGCAGGTCGGCAGGAATGTCGCGGTAGTCGAACTTCATGCCCTGCGAGGCCTCATCCCAGATGATGGCCTTCATCTTGATCAGATCGATCACGCCCGTGAACGACTCTTCCGCGCCGATCGGAATGACGATCGGCACCGGGTTGGCCATCAGGCGAACCTTCATCTGGTCATAGACCTTGTAGAAGTTCGCGCCGGTGCGGTCCATCTTGTTGACGAAGGCCAGGCGCGGTACCTTGTACTTGTTGGCCTGGCGCCAGACGGTTTCCGACTGCGGCTGCACGCCGCCCACGGCGCAATACACCATGCAGGCAC
>JANNFB010000259.1:0-7138 GCA_031379365.1 Burkholderiales bacterium | reverse complement strand
TAGGCCTTGGCCTCGCCACCGAACTTGGCCGCCAGCACCGAGGTGATCGCCGCCGTCAGCGTGGTCTTGCCATGGTCGACGTGGCCAATCGTGCCCACGTTGACGTGCGGCTTGGTCCGTTCAAATTTGCCTTTTGCCATTGTCTACTCCAACAGGACGGCGGGCTTGCTGCACAAGCCCTTCAAGGTTACTGATCTCTAACTTCCCACTGCCTTTGGTGCCCATGGCGCGGATCGAACGCGCGACCTCCCCCTTACCAAGGGGGTGCTCTACCACTGAGCCACATGGGCATCGACACAGGCTTGACAGCAGCGAACACAACCAAGCCTCTGGCGACTTCAAACAACATCAACCCTCAACGACGATGGAGCGGGAGACGGGAATCGAACCCGCGTCATCAGCTTGGAAGGCTGGGGTTCTACCATTGAACTACTCCCGCCCGGGAGCCCTGGCTGCGGCGGAGTCGCACCCCAGCCCGGTCGTCTAACGCACATCAACAAGAAAGCTTTCGCCTGGTGGAGGAGGCTGGATTCGAACCAGCGTAGGCGTAAGCCAACAGATTTACAGTCTGCCCCCTTTAGCCACTCGGGCACCCCTCCGAAGCGAACCCGAGAGTATAGCGGCATTTCGAGCCTCAGCTGCTCACCATTGCGCCCGTAGCCTAGAGCGTCAAAGCCATCTGACGCGACAGGTCTTTCAGCCAACGAACTTGGAAATCCGCGCGCTGCGGCAATGGATGGCGATACGCCACCCCGTTGTCAGTAAGCCCTAACACTCTGCTATGGCTTGTTGCGGCAACAGCCCTATTTGCCAAAGGCTCAAGCTGTTTCGCCAGGCCCCAGGCACGCAGCACTGGCGAAGGGCTGTCACTGCCCAGTGCTTTTTGCAACTCGGCCTGGCGGTAAGCACTGAACATACTGTGGCGGTCATCGCCCAAGGTGGCCAGCGTGGCGAACAGTTCTGCGCTCTTGGGCGTTCGCAGATCGGACAGGTTGATGACCCGAACGTGACGGATGGCGTGACCTGCCGCCTGGGCCAGCAGGGCCAACTTCATCAGCTGGTACTGTGTCCGGTCAGGCAGCGTCGGCGCCCACCCGCCTCGATCCAGGCTGTCGAGCGGACGCGAACCACCCGGGTTCATCATCACAGCGACCAAGTCGGCCCGCGCGTCCGCCACCTGCGGCCAGCCCAGACTGCGCTCGAAGATCTCGAGGTGGCTGCGCAGGTCGAGGCGCTGGCCGCCAATGTCGACGCTGTGGAAGCGGCCGTAGACCGCAAAGCGCTCGCGCAAGCCGTCCGCGCTGAGCTTCACGCAAAAAGCCCGGCCAACGCGGCGCCCGGGTCCGGCGCCCGCATGAAGGCCTCGCCCACCAGAAACGCCGATACGCCTGCGGCGCGCATGCGCCGCACATCGGCCGGCGCGAGGATGCCCGATTCGGTCACCAGCAAGCGGTCGTCCGGCACCTCTGGCAGCAGCGCAAGTGTGGTTTCGAGCGACACTTCGAAGCTGCGCAGGTTGCGGTTGTTGATGCCGACCAACGGCGTCTTCAGGCGCAGGGCGCGGTCGAGCTCAGCGCCGTCGTGGACCTCGACCAGCACGGCCATGCCCAAGGCGTGGGCTTGCGCCTCCAGATCGGCCATCAATGCATCGTCGAGACAGGCGGCGATCAACAAGATGCAATCGGCCGCCATCGCACGGGCCTCGTACACCTGATAGGCATCGACCATGAAGTCCTTGCGCAGCACCGGCAAGGCGCAGGCGGCGCGCGCTTGCTGGAGAAAGGCGACCGAGCCCTGAAAAAACGGCGCGTCCGTCAAGACCGACAGGCAGGCTGCGCCACCCTGCTCGTAGCTGGCTGCGATCTCGGCGGGCACGAAGTGCTCGCGCAGCACCCCCTTGCTCGGGCTGGCCTTCTTGACCTCGGCGATGACTGCGGCTTTGCCGCGGGCGACTTGGCTTCGCAATGCCGCCTCGAACCCACGCAGATCGCGCTGCGCCTCGGCCTCGGCGCGCAAGGAGGGCAGGCTGCGGTGCTTGCGCGCTGCGGCGATCTCATCGCGCTTGACTGCGATGATGCGCTGAAGGATGTCGCTCAATCGGCCACCCCGCTCACCGGGTGCGGCAATTGACCGTCTGCGAGCGTCGGACCAGCCATGGCTGGCCACGACGCAGCGGCCCGATCCGGGCGTGCGGGCACAGCGGTCATCGAGTTGCCGCCAGCCGCTTCGTGGCTTCGACGAACTGGCTCATCTTTGCCAGCGCCTTGCCTGAAGCGAGCGCCTCGCGCGCCCGCGCCACGCCGTCGGCCATGGTCTCGACAACGTTCGCGGCATAGAGCGCCACGCCGGCATTGAGCATGACGATATCGCGCGCCGGGCCGGGTTCGTTGTCGAGCACCGCACGCACCAGCGCCAGCGACTGGGCCGGGGTCTCGACCTTGAGCGCGCGGCTGGAGGCCATCGTCAGGCCGAAGTCCTCCGGATGGATCTCGTACTCGGTGACCGCGCCGTCCTTGAACTCGCCGACCATCGTCGCGGCGCCGAGCGAGACTTCGTCCAGGCCGTCGCGGCCATGGACCACGACCGCATGCTCGGCTCCCAGGCGCTGCAGGGCGCGGACCTGGATGCCCACCAGGTCGGGGTGGAACACGCCCATCAGGATGTTCGGCGCATCGGCCGGGTTGGTCAGCGGCCCGAGGATGTTGAAGATGGTGCGCACGCCGAGTTCGCGCCGCACCGGGCCGACGTTCTTCATCGCCGGGTGATGGTTGGGCGCGAACATGAAACCGATGCCGGTATCGGCGATGCACTGCGCGATGGCCGCCGGCGGCAGCGCCAGGGTCACGCCCATGGCTTCGAGCACGTCCGCGCTGCCGGACTTGCTCGACACGCTGCGATTGCCGTGCTTGGAGACGCGCGCGCCGCAGGCCGCCGCGACGAACATGCTGCAGGTGGAGATGTTGAAGGTGTGCGAGCCGTCACCGCCGGTGCCGACGATGTCGACCAGGTGGGTGCGATCGGCCACCACCACCTTGGTCGAGAACTCGCGCATCACCTGCGCCGCCGCGGTGATCTCGCCAATGGTTTCCTTCTTCACGCGCAGGCCGACCAGCATCGCGGCCATCATCACCGGCGACATCTCGCCGCTCATGATGCGGCGCACCAGCGCCAGCATTTCGTCGTGAAAGATCTCGCGGTGCTCGATGGTCCGCGTCAGCGCTTCGTTGTCGGTGATCGGCATGGGTTTCCTAGAGGGTTTCGCGCAGCACGAGGATCGCACGCTCGACGTCGCTGGCCGTGACGTCCAGGTGGGTGACCAGGCGCAGTTTGTACAGCCCGGTCGCCAGCACGCCGCGGGCCTGCAGGCGCTCGGTGGCATCCAGCGCCTTGGTGGGCACCAAGTCGACGAAGACGATGTTGGTCTGTGGCAGTGCCACGCTGACACCGGGCAGGCCCTGCAGGCCTTCGGCGAGGCGGCGCGCGTTGGCATGGTCTTCGGCCAAGCGCGCGACATGGTGGTCGAGCGCGTACAGCGCCGCCGCTGCCAGCACACCCGTCTGGCGCATCGCGCCGCCCGTCATCTTGCGCCAGCGATGGGCGCGCGCAATGAAATCGCGGCTGCCACACAGGGCCGAGCCGGCAGGCGTGCCCAGGCCCTTGCTGAAGCAGACTGAGACGCTGTCGAAGTGGCGCGCGATCTCGCGCGCGGCCACGCCCGAGGCCACGGCCGCGTTGTACAGGCGTGCGCCGTCCAGATGGGTCGCCAGGCCGCGCGCATGCGCCAAGGCCGTCGCCGCGGCGACGTAGTCCGGCGGCAGCACCTGGCCGCGCCAGGTGTTCTCCAGCGCCAGCAGCCGGGTGCGCGCGTAGTGCGCATCGTCGGGCTTGATCGCGGCCTCGATGTCGGCCAGCGCCAACGTGCCATCGGGTTGGTTGTTAAGCGGCTGCGGCTGGATGCTGCCCAGCACCGCCGCGCCGCCGCCTTCCCAGCGGTAGGTGTGCGCCATCTGGCCGACGATGTATTCGTCACCGCGCTGGCAATGGCTCATCAGTGCGCACAGGTTGCTCTGCGTGCCGGTGGGCATGAACAAGGCCGCCTCGAAGCCGAGGTCGACAGCGAGGCGCTCCTGCAGCGCATTGACAGTCGGGTCATCGCCATACACATCGTCGCCGAGTTCGGCGGCGCGCATGGCCTCCCACATCGCGGCCGTCGGGCGGGTCACGGTGTCGCTGCGCAAGTCGATCGGCTTCATGCGGGATAGGCCTCGAGGAAGTTGCGCAGCATCGCGTGGCCGTGCTCGGAGAGGATCGATTCGGGGTGGAACTGCACCCCCTCGATCGCCAGCGTCTTGTGGCGCACGCCCATGATCTCACCGTCGTCGGTGGTGGCGCTGACCACCAGGTCCGCCGGCAGCGTGGCGCGCTCGATGGCGAGCGAGTGGTAGCGGATGACGGAGAAGTGATCCGGCAGGCCGCGGAAGACGCCCAGCCCATCGGCCGAGATCGTGCTGGCCTTGCCATGCATCTGCGTCCTGGCACGGACGATCTCGCCGCCCAGCGCCGCGCCGATGGCCTGGTGCCCCAGGCAGACACCGAGGATCGGCAACTTACCGGCAAAGTGCTGGATCGCGGCGACGCACACCCCCGCCTCGGCCGGTGTGCACGGCCCCGGCGACAGCACCAGCCGGGCTGGCCGCAGCGCCGCGATGCCGGCGACGTCGATCTCGTCGTTGCGCAGCACGCGCACGTCCTGCCCCAGTTCGCCGAAATACTGCACCAGGTTGAAGGTGAAGCTGTCGTAGTTGTCGATCATCAGAAGCATGATTTCCGCTAACCTATTGATTTGGTTAGATATTTCCAAGATGACATTGCATCATCTGGCTCTCGATACCCCCTCGGATACCCCCACCGCAATTCGCTGCCCAACGGGGATCAGGCGTGGTGGCTGCGCGTCTGTGTTTGGCGGCTAACGCCAGCGCCAAAGGCCCACGAAACGCTTCGAGAGTTGCTTCATGCGACTTATTCTAGCGGGCGCGGTTGAGACACTGACTGCAATTGATTGCAGCGACGTCAGCCTGGACATCCGACCGCATGTGGCCGCGCGCGTCCTAGGTTATGGTCGCCTTCAACCCTCGAAGAAGTCCTCGTCCACCTTCTTCAAGTGCAGCACGTCCTCGTCGCGGCAGCCGACGTTGTAGCGAATCATCAGCCGCGAAAGCTGCGGGCCATCGATCAGGACGATCCGTGAGCCGAGACCGCGTGCGGTGTCGACCGCAGGCTGGCTGAATGTCGAGGTCGTGACGAAGATGCCCTTGTGGGCCTTCTTCAGGCTCAGGGCGCCGTAGAAGTCGCGGATCGCGCCCGCGCCGATGTTGTTGCCTTCGGCGTAGCGCTTGGCCTGGACGAAGATCTGGTCGACACCGAGTGGGTCTTGGTCGATGACGCCATCGACGCCGTCGTCACCACTTTGGCCCAGGGCACGGCCAGCCTCCTCGGAGGTGCCCCCGTAGCCCATCGCAAGCAGCAGCTCGACGATCAGCTTCTCGAAGAACGCCGGTGTGGCCTTGCGGACGCGGTCCAGAAGATCAGCAGCCAGGGCGCCGGTGATCGCGCCATGGGCCTTGCGCAGTGCCTCGTCCGGCGTCTCGGTGCTCAACGGTGTTGACACCTGCGCTGGCGTCGTCGCGGTGACGCCGTCGACCTCGTTGACCTTGGCCTTGAAGTCCTGGAACTCCTTGAACTGGTCGAGGTAAGCGTTATTTATCGTGGCCGTGGCGTCCGCCAGCGCGGCCTGGCCGCGGGGAGTGATGCGGAAGTAGCCACGCCGCGTGCCCTCGGCCAAACCGGCCTTGACCAGGTAGGTCTTAGCCCAGTGCACACGGTTGGCAAACATGGTTTGTTTGCCGCTGGGCAACAACTGAGCGCGTTCATCAGGCGTTAGGCCCAGCTTCTCAGCGATCTGTTCGACGACGTCGCCGATCCTGGTCTCGGCGCCCGTCGCGCATGCCAGGACCGAACGCATGAGGGTCTGGTAGTCCGGGATCATGCAACCACCCCCTCGTTTTCGGGAACTGTAGCAGCGGCCCTCCGGCCGAGAACGCGTGCCTCGTGTCGTGGTGAAGCGACGCCACCGAGTGCCCGCACCGACTGCAGCTGATCGCAGGCGAACAGCTCTCTCTGAGGGCGTCGCTCGCCCACTCCTTCCGCGCTCAAATGCGCAGAGAGTGCAGAGCAGTCAAACAAGAAGTCGGTCGGCCATGCGGTGTCACCCCGAAACGATTGCCGAGACCGATTCGACTGCGTCAACTACCCTGGCGATAGTCTTGGCTGCGCGCCCTCTAACTAGCACGCCGAGCTCAAGCGACTGCTCAAACGACCACTTGGTCATGTTTGCGGAACCAACGTACGCCTCGTCATCATCGGCAAGTAAGACCTTGGCATGAAAGGTCTCGTAGCCGGCCGCCTCTGGCCTGTCGATTCGCAAGCTCCGCACCTGTGCGCCAAGAGCATTCAGGGCAGGCAACATGCTCACAACCGCCGGAGGCATTTCACCATCCGGCGCCGCCCTGATGATGAGAACCTTCCTGGAGCAGGCTCGGCTGCGCTCAAACAGGTTCATCACAACGGGAGCACCAACGGCGTCGATGAAGGGCGTCATCACGCAGAAACGCAGCTTCGCCCTCTCGGCCAGCGCGGGCAGTACCTCTTTCGTATCGACCATTCCCCACAGCCCAGCGGCTAGGCTCTTTAGTTCCTGTGCCACTGCACTGGGCGGTGGCGGCAGAGTCATGACCACCTGAACTACATCTGCATCTTCGTGGACCTCGGCTCGGTAAAGGGCCGCGCCAGCGAGGAGTGGCGCGAGCTGCGTGTGCATCTCCTGACGGCCAGGGCGCCAGTCCGTGCCACGGCGCTCAAACAGTCGAAGTTGGTCCGCTACCACCAAGAAGGCCTCCATCTCGGCGCTACGAGCTTGAGCGACTCCTGATGCCGTACATGCGTATTTCAGCCCATCGTGGACGGCATTTCAGGCTGATCGTGGACGGTATTTCAGCGTGATCGTGGACGGCGTTTCAGTCTGATCGTGGACGCCGTTTCAGCGTGATCGTGGACGATGGGGGTGGCGCGCAAGTGATTT
>JANNFB010000300.1:0-3447 GCA_031379365.1 Burkholderiales bacterium | reverse complement strand
CCAACGCCTACGACCCGCAGTGGTTCCACACCGATGCTGCCGCCGCGGCGCAGGGGCGCTTCGGCGGCCTGATCGCCAGCGGCTGGCACACCTGCGGCATGGCCATGCGCCTGGCCACCGACGCGGCTCTGGTCGGCTCCGAGTCCTTCGCCTCGCCGGGCCTGGCATACGTCAAGTGGACGCATCCGGTGCGCGCCGGTGATGCCCTCTCGTTGCGCGCCACGGTGCTCGAGACTCGCCGCTCGAAGACCCAGACCACGCTGGGCATCCTGCGCTGGCGCTGGCAGTTGTTCAACCAGCACGGCGTGCAGGTGCTCGACCTCGAGGCAACCAGCCTGTTCGAGTTGCCCTGAGCTGCCCTGAGCGACATCGCAGGCGCGTCGGCCCAAGCTCAGTCGCCTCCGCCGCCGCAGCCGCCGTCCCCACCGCCACCGTCGCCTCCCCCATCGCCGCCCCCATCGCCGAAGCCGTCAGTGCTGCCATCGACGCTGCTGCTGGAGAAGTCGCCACCGCAATGGACGGCGCCGTTGCCGCCCGGCTGCGCGCCCTGGCGGCGCACCGAGGCGCAGTCGGCAACATAGCGAAAGCCGTTCGGGATCTTGAGCTTGGCATCCAGTGCAAACAGCAGCGGCAGGCGCGTCGGCATGCGCGGGTTGATGTTCTCTTCACGGCAGGCGTGCCACCAGCAGCGGCGCAGGCCCACGTTGCCTGCCGCGGCACTGCCCAGCACGACGGCCGGCGTGTGGTGTAGGAAGCGGCCGAAGGCGCGCTGGCAGAAGGCCTGGTAGTTCTTGGTGTACAGGATGAAGGCATGCCACAGGTCGTCGGCCACCTGCGACGGCATCGAGACCGGCTTGCGCCCGCTGCGCAAGTAGGCCATGAAGAACTGGCGCAGACCCTGGGCCACGAGCTGGCACTCCTTCAGGGTGAGCGCGGGGTGCTGCTTGCGCAGTTGATCGAACAGGCCCGGCGGGAACTCGAAGCTTCGGATGTGGGCCTGACGCTTGAGCCGCAACTGCACCTGCCACAACACCAAGCAGGCGAGCAGGAGCAGGAGGGTGACGGGGATCAGCAGCGGTGTCATCGGCAAACCTCGGTGAGCTCCGGCAAGGGTCGCGCTGGAGACCTTGACGCGATGCTACCGGCTGTTGGGCGCGTGCGTTCCGCTTCGGCTATCGTCTGCGCCCATGGACCCTCGGCCTGTCTCTTCACGCACGTTCTTTGGCCTGCCTCGACTGCCGGCACGCTATGCCGTCCTGGTGATGCCGCTGTTGCTGTCGATCCTGATGACCTTCATCGTGTCGATGGTCAGCACCCTGCGCAGCATCGGCCTCGCACCAGGATTCTTGTCCATCTGGCTCGGTGCCTGGGGCTTGTCGTGGCTCGTCGCCTTCCCGACGCTGCTGGTCGTCTTGCCCCTCGTGCGCAAGGCCACCGCAGCGCTGGTCGAGCCCCCATCGGCCTGACAATGAGCATCCCTCAGCTGCAAGGTGCCCCATGAGCATGAAGAAGACCGATCTCGAGAAGCACCTGGCGAAGAAACTCGACGGGCGCATGAAAGCCCAGCCGATTCCGCAGCGCTTCGGCAAGGCCTCGGCGGCGGTGGCTGAAGCCAGCGCCGCCAAGGCGCGATCGGCGCCACCCAAGCTGGTTCCCCTGGCCTGCCGGCTGCCGGCCGACATGGTCAACCGCCTGCGCGAGCGTGCGGCCGGCTTCGAGGGCGGATTGAGTGCCCTGATGGCCCAGGCCGTGGCGCAATGGCTGGCCACGGCCGAGGCGAGCCCGAAGCGCAAGGACTGAGGTCGGCTCGTCACCTGTCTGCTGCGATGAAGGCACCTACCGTGCTCAAGTTCGACGCGTCTGACGCGACGCCCGAAGTGTCTTTCGTTGCAGGCGACAAGCTGCTCGCAGGCAACCCGCAGCAAACCCTGTGGTTGCACTACACCGACCCGACGCGGCAGTTCTTTGCCGGCGTGTGGCGCAGCGAGCCGGGCAAGTGGCGCATCAGCTACACCGAAGAGGAGTACTGCCATGTGACCGAAGGGGTGAGCGTGATCACCGACAACGAGGGGCGCGCCACCACCGTCACCGCGGGTGAGAGCTTCGTCATCCCGCGCGGCTTCTATGGCACCTGGGAGGTTGTCGAGACGACGACCAAGCGCTTCGTCATCTACGAGGCTATGCAATGAGGCGTTGGTTCGCGTCAGGCAGCGAGACCCGGTCGGATGCGTCCTTGCATCGTGGCCTGCCATGAAGGTGCGAAGCGGCCGCCGGCGGCCAGCTTGTAGCCGGCGATAGGCACGCACCATGTCTGTCCGCGCCTGTGCTGTCCCGCCGCATACGCTCCTGCTGCGTTACCAGGACGGCGTCGGCTTTGCCGACTGCTACGTCACCGAAGTGCCCGGTGCCTTCACGCAGGCCCAATTCATCGAGGCCTTCTACACCTCGGGTTTGTTCAGGATCGAGCGCAGTTTGCTCGCGCACCTGGCTTCGCGGCCGGCCGGCGATGCCGAAGCGCGGCAGCTGGCTGCCGGCGCCGCGAGCCGGTTTTCGGCCTGGAAGGTCGAGGCGCAATCCTCCACCGAGTTGCTGCTGGCCGACTTCACCGGGCGCACCCGTTCGTGGCTGATGGCTGCCGCCGTGTTGCGCGACGATCGCACGGCCAGCACGCGGCTGCACTTCGGTTCCGCGGTCGTGCCAAGGCCCGGTGGCCGGCCGGGCGCGCCAACCATGGGATGGCTCTTCCATGCCCTGCTCGGATTTCACAAGCTGTACTCGCGGGCACTGCTGTCGGCGGCTCGCCGGCGCCTGCAACGGGCCTGACGGCGCGCCGTCAGGCCGGCGGCCCGCACTTCACTTGTAGAGCAACTGCACCAACCCCAGGCTGAGCGCCGGAAACGCCAGCAGCAGCAGCACGCGCAAGGCGTCCGAGGCCAGGAAGGGGAACACGCCCTTGTAGGTCTCGCTCATCGGCACATCGCGCGCGATGTTGTTGACGACATAGACGTTGAGCCCCACCGGCGGCGCGATCAAGCCGATGCCCACCGTCATCAGCACCAGGATGCCGAACCAGATGGCCTTGGGCTCGGCGGCCAGGCCCCACAGGTCCAGGCTCATCACGGCGGGGAAGATGACGGGGATGGTCAGCAGCAGCATCGACAGCTCGTCCATCACACAACCGAGCAAGACGTAGAAGACCAGGATGCTGGCTACGATGGCCAGGGGCGGCACGTGCAGGTGGCCGACCCAATCGGCCAGTGCGGCGGGCATGGCGGTGAGCGCCAATGAGGCGTTCATCATGTCGGCGCCGAGGAAGATGAGGAACACCATGGCGCTGGTCTCGGCCGTGCCGAGAAAGCTGCGCTGGATGCCCTGCAGATCGAGCTCGCGCTGCGCCAGGCCGGCCACCAGGGTGGCCACCGCACCGACGGCTGAGCCCTCGGTGGG
>JANNFB010000299.1:0-13790 GCA_031379365.1 Burkholderiales bacterium | reverse complement strand
TTTGACGCTGTTCTGACGGATGGCGCCGATGTGGCCGCGCAACTCGTGCACGATGTCGGTGAAGGCCGGTGTGTAGGTGATCTCCAGGTCGCGCGGGCGCGGCAGGTCGATGTGACGCTCGACCACGAAGCGCCCCGGGCTTTTGCTCATCACATACACCTTGTCGGCCAGGAACACGCTTTCGCGCAAGTCGTGCGTGACCAGGATGACGTTGAACTTCTGCGCCGCCTGCAGGTCGCGCAGGATGCACCACAGCTCCTCGCGCGTGAAGGCGTCGAGCGCACCGAAGGGCTCGTCGAGCAGCAGCATCTTGGGCTCGTGCACCAGCGCCCGGCAAATGCTGGCGCGCTGCTGCATGCCGCCCGAAAGCTGCCAGGGGAACTTGTTCTCGTAGCCGCCGAGCCCGACGCTCTTGAGCAACTCGCTCGCCTTGGCGGCGTACTCCTTGCGTTTTTGCTTGAAGCTGCTGCGAAAGGGTTCGACGATCTCCAGCGGCAGCAGCACGTTCTCAAGCGTGGTGCGCCAGGGCAGCAGGCTGGGTGCCTGAAAGGACATGCCGCTGATCTTCAAGGGCCCGGTGACCGGTGCACCGCCAATGTGGATGCTGCCTTCGCTCGGCATCTTCAGGCCGGTGGTCAATTTCATGAAGGTCGATTTGCCGCAGCCCGAGGGCCCGACGATGGCGATGAACTCGCCTTGCTCCACCTGCAGCGAGATGTCCTCGACGGCGAACTGCCCCTGCGCGAGCAATTCGTCGTTGTAGGCCAGCCAGACGTTCCTGAAATCGACAAAGGCGGTCATGGGGCAGGGCGCGCGGCGGGCTGCGGGCCGTTCGCGCGGAGTTCGTTGATGAGCTTTCGCATGCTTTGGCGATACAGCGCAGGCGCTTCGCGGTGCAACTGGCTGTGGGTGCCGCCGGGCACTTCGACCCAGCGCACACCGGCCGGCGCCGCGTCGCGCAGGCGTCGCCCGAGTTCGACGGGCACCGTCGTGTCCGCGCTGCCGTGCAGCATCAGGATGGGCGCATTGACCCGCCCGATCTTGGCGAGCGAGTCGAAGCGAAGTTGCGTCAGCGCCGCGATGATGCGGCCCCAGAAGCCCTGCGCCGCGGCCACGTCGGGCATGCGTGTGAAGGTCGATTCGACCACCAGGGCGCCATAGTCCTGGGTGTGTCGCAGGCGGCTGGCCAAGGTGATGGCCGCAGCGCCGCCCATAGAGTGCCCGAAGATGACGCGCCTGCCGGGATCGGGTTGATGCTCCATCACCACCGACCAGGCTGTGGCCACGTCGGCGTCGATGGTGGCCTCCGACGGAACGATGACGGTGCTGGTGCCCCAGCCCCGGTAGTCGACGGCAACAATCGAAAAACCGGCATCACGCAGCGCATTGATCTTCGGCAGGTTGAGGTACAGGTTGCGGAAGGTGCCGTGCAGGTAGAGCAAGGTGGGCGCATCGGGGTCGGCGTGCGGCAACCACCAGACCGAGAGCAAGTCGCGTGCCGTTGCGTTGGACGCCTTGATCGGCACCAGCTGGCGCTGATCGCCGGGGCGAAACAGGAGGCTGTCGTCGGGCAGGTTTGCCGGTCTGCCCGGTGTGGGGCGCAGGGCCAGCTGGTTCTGTTTGGCCTCGAATGCCGCGCAGCCCGGCAGCGCGCTGAGCGATGCGATCAGCAGGGCGCGTCGTCGGGTTCCCAGCAATGACGCACTGTCGCGATGTGTTGAGACAATGCGCCTGATGCGCTGTTCTTCTGCACGCCCCATAGCGGGTATTTTGTTGAGCTTGTGGTGTTTGCTGGCGGGGGCCGCAGAGACTGAACCCAAACCCGGCGGGCTGGCGGGGGCCTGGGCGAGTGTCACCGATATTGACGCCTGGCAGGGCGAGGGCCATTGGCGCTTGAACCTGGCGCCGTATGCGCCGCACTTCCGCTACAGCGAGGAGCACCGCTATGTCTGGGCCGTCGCGGTGGAGCGGCAGCGGCCTGATCAATGGCTGGCAGGCCTGTCCTACTTTCGCAACTCCTTCGGTCAACCCAGTGCGTACGCCTACGTCGGGCAGCGCCGCCCGGAACTGCTGGGCGTTGAATCGCTGTTCTTCCAGTGGTCGGCCGGTGTGCTGTATGGCTACAAGGGCAAGTTCAAGGACAAGGTGGCGCTCAATGTCGCCGGCTTCGCCCCCGGTGCCTTGGTCGGCCTGGGCTGGCAACTCGACAAGCAATCTGCCGTCACCGTGCATCTGCTGGGCGACGCGGCGGTGATGCTGCAGCTCAGCTACGACCTGCGCTAGCGCCGCCCCGTCCGCTCATTTCTTCAGCGGCGGCAGGATGTTCAGCTCCGCGGCGCTGGGCAGGAAAGCTGCGTTCCACACCACGTTCGGGTCGACCCGGGTCTTGGTGTTGAAGGCATCCGATACCTGCGAGGCCATGAGCGCCAGGCGCGGTCCCTGCACTTGGCCGAAACCCTCGGCGCGTGCATCCGGGCTGGCCACCACGGCGTCGATGGCCATGCGCAAACGGCGCTTTTCCAGATCGACATTGATGATGCCGTCGCGCGCCTTGACGTACTCGATGGCGGCGTCGGGGTTGGCCATCACTTCCTTCGCACCCTTGGCGAAGGCCACCAGGAAGGCCTTCACCGCGGCTGGGTTCTCCTTGATCATCTTCGGCGTGGCGATGATCACGTTGCCGTAGAGCTTCACGCCATTGCTGGCATAGGGCAACACGATCACATCCTCCACCTTGACGCCACGCGCCTCGAGGTTGAGCAGGGAGGTGAAGGAAAAGCCGGTGATGGCGTCGATGTCGCCGCGCGCCAGCATGGTCTCGCGCAGCGGCGGGTCCATGCTGGTCCAGGTGACGTTCTGCAGGCCGTTGGCCTTGGCGAAGATCGGGAAGGCCCGGCGTCCGGCGTCGAACACCGGCGCACCCAGTTTCTTGCCCGACAGGTCGGCCGGCTTGGTGATCCCGCTCTTCTTCAGGGCCAGCACTGCCGCCGGGGTGTTGTTGTAGACCATCATCACGGCCACCGGCTTGTTCGGTGCGTCCGGGTTGTTGGCGTGGAACTCCATCAACGCGGCCAAGTCGGCAAAGCCCATGTCGTAGGTGCCGGAGGCCACACGGGTGACCGTGCCGCCCGAGCCGTTGCCGGCATCGATGGTCACGTTCAGGCCCGCAGCCTTGTAATGGCCCTTGGCGTCGGCGCCGAGGAACAGCGCTGCGGGGCCCTCGAAGCGCCAGTCAAGTTGAAACTTGATCGGGACGGCGGCTTGGGCTTGCGCGGCCAGCGGCGCGGCGCACGAGATGGCAAGGGCAAGAAGGGCCCGACGGGCCAGCAGGATCGACATGGGGGGTCTCCGTGAACAACAGGATCGCGAGAAATGACAGCAGGGATTCTGCAAGTTCCGTGCACACGCGTGTCCTAGGTGTTGCACCATGTTGGGGCTGCGCCGCCGGCGCCACTGATCACTGATTGACCCGTCCGGCAAACTGTATACACTTTGCTGGCGACCTTTCGCGCATCTCCGCACCACGAATGGGCCACCTCAGCACGCACGTCCTCGATACCGCCAACGGCTGCGCAGCCGCCGGCATGCGCGTCAGCCTGCAGCGCATCGAAGCGCAGGGGCCCGTGACGCTCCTCCGTGTCACGCTGAATGCCGACGGCCGTGGCGACGCGCCCCTTCTCGACGCTGCCGCCATGGCCGTTGGGCGCTACCGCTTACTGTTTGAGGTGGCGGCCTACTTTCGCGCCCGTGGCGCGGCCCTGTCCGAGCCGCCCTTCATCGATGTCGTGCCACTCGACTTCGGCATTGCCGATGTTGCCGGTCACTACCACGTGCCCCTGTTGGTCAGCCCGTGGAGCTACAGCACCTACCGCGGCAGCTGATGTGACCCGCTCCGAAGCGGCTTCGCTGCTCCCCCGCAAGGGGCAACACCCGCAGGCTGGCCGAGCCAGTTCCGCGGCTTCCTCGCGGCACGGGCTTTGCGTGCCTCCTTCGCACTCACTTCTGGAGCCATGATGATCTTGCGCCGAACCCTGCTTGCCACCGCCCTTTCCCTGCCCTTCGTCGCTCAGGCGGCCTGGCCCGAGAAACCGATCCGCATCGTCGTCACCTTCGCCTCCGGCGGCGCCAGCGATATCGTGGCCCGCGTGATCTCCGAGCCGCTGGCCAAGGCACTCGGCCAGACCGTGATCGTCGACAACAAGCCCGGTGCCGGCGGCACCATCGGCGGCGCCGAGGTGGCGCGTGCTGCACCCGACGGCTACACCCTCATGCTGTCGAATTCGACGCCCACCTCGATCGGCCCCTTCACGGTGCCCAAGCAGCCCTACGACCCGGTCACGCAGTTCACCCACGTGGCCATGCTGGGCGTGGCGCCCGTCCTGCTGATGGCCAACCCCAAGACTGGGCCGGCGACGCTAAAGGACTTGCCCAAGGCCGCCGCTGCGCCCGGCTATACCTTCGGCAGCGGGGGGCCAGGCTCCATCGGCCACATCGTCGGTGAGATGACCAAGTCGGCGATGAAGATCAGCATGACCCACATTCCCTACCGCGGCGGGGCGCCCATGACCACCGACCTGATCGCCGGCCAGATCCCCGTGGGCATCGACGTCATCACCGCCTTCGTGCCCATGGTCAAGGCCGGCCAGATCAAGGCCCTGGCCGTGACCACCCGCTCCCGCTCACCGCTGCTGCCCGATGTGCCGACGGTGGTCGAACTCGGCTTGCCGCAACTCGTGGCCGAGAACTACTTCGGCGTCTCCGGCCCGGCCGCTCTGCCCAAGGAAGTCACCGACAAGCTCGGCAAGGCCCTGGCCGACATCGTGGCCGACCCGGCCATCGTGAAGAAGTTCGAGGAGCTCGGCATCACCACAGTCAAGATGGGCAGCGCGGAGTTCACCCAGTTTGTCGCCAAGCAAGTGGCCGACTGGGCCCCGGCCATCAAGGCAGCCGACATCAAACCATAGCGATGACAGACCGAGGCTCACGTCACGAAGGGCGTCTGGCCCGCGTGGGGAGAGCCGCTAAATGCGAGCGCACTGTGATTTTGCGTTCGGGACTTTTTGGGCAGAGGGCTGCACCCGGCCCGTTGCGGTCGTTCGTTCCCGCACTCGCCAAGTTGCGCGAGATCGGGACGGCGGGGCACTCTGCTCCGCGAATGTCCCCCGAGTCGGGCTGCGCCCGCCTCTCCTTCTTTTTTTCGCTGCGCAGAGCGCTCCACCGTCCCGATCCAAGGGGCTTGGGCTGTTCACGGGTGGAGGAGTGCCCAGATTCGAGGCTGGGGCCACCGGGTGCCCGCCGCAGCGAAATCAAGGGGGAGCCCTGGGCGCAGCCCAGGGCGGAGGACATTCGCGGAGGCGGGCGCCCGGCGGCCTCGGCCGGCGCGGTCCACGAACGCACGGTAGCGAACGCCCGCAATGGGCCGAGAGCAGGCCGACCTACCCGAATGTGTAGAGCGCGCTCGACGCCATGTCGCAGACGTTGATTGACAGTCTCGTCGAGCGCCTCGGCCGCGAGCCTGCGGTCCTGGTGTCGGTCGAATCGACGCAGGGCTCGGTGCCGCGAGAGGCCGGTGCGTGGATGGGTGTGTTTGCCGACGGCACCAGCGTCGGTACGGTCGGCGGTGGACACCTCGAGTTCAAGGCGATGCAGATGGCCAGGGAGGTGCTGGCCGGCGCAGCTCTCGTCCCCTCACGTCGCTTCGCCCTCGGTCCGTCGCTCGGTCAGTGTTGCGGCGGCGTCGTGCACCTTGGCTTCGAACTTCTGCAGCCCTCGGCCGCGCCGACCACCCGTGAGCGTTTGAACGACGCGGCTGATGCCCGCCGCTTGCCTGTGGCGCTGTTCGGCGGCGGCCATGTCGGCCACGCGATTGCCCGCGCGCTCGCGCCGCTGCCGGTGCGTCTGCACTGGATCGACAGCCGCGACGAAGTCTTCCCGACCGGTTTGCCGCGTTGGGTCGTGACCGAGCACTCGGCGCCGGTGCAGGCAGCGGTCACCGACCTCACGCCACAGTCCCGCGTGCTGATCATGAGCTTCTCGCATGCCGAAGACCTCGACATCGTCGCTGCCTGCCTGCAGCGCCAGCGCGAGCGCGGCGACCTGCCCTACATCGGCCTGATCGGCAGCAAGAGCAAGTGGGCCAGTTTTCGCCATCGCCTCGAAGCCCGCGGCTTCAGCGCGGCCGAACTGGCCTGGGTCACCAGCCCGATCGGCGTGGCCGGCGTCGTCGGGAAAGAGCCCGAAGTGATTGCCGCTGCCGTGGCGGCCCAGCTCATGCAGTGGCGCTGACGCTGGCCAAGCGCCGCGCTGCGAAGGTCGCCGGCCGGGTCAGCTCTCGTTGTGTGCCAGATCGACACGGCGCCGCGTGCCGGCCGCCACGTCATAGGTGTTGAAGCTGGTCATCGCGCGGCCATAAAGGTGCAGGCTGACGGCGCGGCCACGCTCCGGGGGCACGCCGGTGACGTGGATGTGATCCGGATGCGGCACGAAGCTGGTGACGGCGTGCCGCCCCAAAAGGATCACGCCGCCGCGCACCAGCTCGATGCCGGCATCGGCGTCGCGATCGGCCGACAGGCGCACGTAGCTGCGCTCTTCCAGCACGCCTTCGAGCACGCCGACGACGCCCCAGCTGCCGTGGTCGTGCACGGGCGTCCATTGCCCGGGCAACCAGACCAGGGTGTACAGCGACAGGGACTGGTCCGGCGCGTCGAAAACCAGGTTGCGTGCGTAGTGCTGCGGGTCGCTGCGGAAGTGCTGCGGCTGCAGGAACGTGGCGCTGTCGTCGAGCAACTCGAGCATCAGCGGCGCCAATGCCAACACACAGTCGGCAGGCTCGGCGTGGCGCTGGCAGCAGGCCGTCGCCTGAGAGACGAAGTTCGCAAGGCGCATGGATGTCACGGCAGAGTCCCTTGGGCCAGGTCGGTGGTCACAACTGCCGATTCCTCGCCAGCGGCGGGTTCTTGGCGAAGTAGCGCTTGATGCCCGTGGCCAAGGCTTCCACCAACTGCTTGCGGTAGGCCGGGTCGGCCAGTTTGGCTTCTTCTTCGGGGTTGGAGATGAAGGCCGTCTCGACCAGGATGCTCGGGATGTCGGGCGCCTTCAGCACCGCAAAGCCGGCCTGCTCCACGCGCGGCTTGTGCAGGCGGCCGACGCGGTCGAGCTGGCCGAGCACTTCATGCCCCGCGCGCAGGCTGTCCTTGATCTGCGCGGTGGTGCTCATGTCGAGCAGGGTGCGCAGCACGTTGACATCGTTGCCGGCCTTGATGTTCACGCCGCCCACCACGTCGGCAGCGTTCTCCTTGCTGGCGATCCAGCGCGCCGCGGTACTGGTGGCCGCGCCCTGGCTGAGCGCGAAGACGCTGGCGCCGCCTGCCGTGGGGGTGATGAAGGCGTCGGCGTGGATCGACACGAACAGGTCGGCCTGCACCCGCCGCGCCTTCTTTACACGCTCGGCCAGGGGCACGAAGTAGTCGGCGTCGCGGGTCAGAAAGGCGCGCATGCCGGGTTGGGCGTTGAGGCGGTCGCGCAATTGCAAGGCCACCGCGAGGACGACGTCCTTCTCCTTGAGGCCCTTGCCGCCGACGGCGCCGGGGTCTTCGCCGCCGTGGCCCGGATCGAGGGCCACGATGATCAGGCGCTCGACCTTGCGCAGGGTTTCGGCAGAAGGCGGCTTGGGCGTACTCGTCTGACCGGCGGCCACCGGGGCCTGCCCGGTCGACGCAGAGGGCTGGCTGGCCGCTGCCGCGGCCTGGGTCGACTGGCCGCTCTCGACGCGGCCGATCAACTCGCCCAGCGCATCGCGCACGGCACCCGCGGCTTCGCGCTCGGCCTGCTCTTTATCGCGTATCAGCGCCAGCAGCGGGTCGCGGGCTTCGGTGGGCCGCAGGTCGAAGACCAGCCGGTGCTTGTACGCGGCCACTGGGGCGAGCGTGAAGACTTGCGGCGCCGCCGTTTGCTTCAGGTCGATCACCAGGCGCACGGTGCGCGGCTGGTACTGGCCGACGCGCACGCCGGCGATGTAGGGGTCGTCGCTGCGCACCTTGCCGACCAGCTCGCGCAGTTGCGGGCTCAGCTCCAGGCCGTCGATGTCGATCACCAGCCGCTCAGGCGAGTTGAACAAGCTGTGCCGGGCCACCAGGGCGGTGTCGGATTCGAGCGTGACCCGCGTGTAGTCGGCCGCTGGCCAGACGCGCACGGCGACGATCTCGGCGCCGAAGGCGAGTTGGGGCGCTTGCAGCAGCAGCACCAGGCTGCCGAGCTGCTTCAGCGCAACGCGGCGATCTGTCACGCCAGCGCTGCCAGCAGATGCTGGCCATGGGGGCTGAGCGCGTGGATCGTCACGTGGCGTTGGTCGCCGTCGAGCGGCTCGAGTTCCATCTGCCAATCGGCCGGCGGCAGCAGGGCCGCAGCGTTCTCCGGCCACTCGGCGAGCTTCAGGCCGGGGGCTGCAAACACATCGCGAAAGCCTGCATCGGTCCACTCCCGGGCATCAGCGAAGCGGTAGAAGTCGAAGTGCGAAACCGCCAGGCCGTCGACGTCATAGGGCTCGAGCACGGCATAGGTGGGGCTCTTGATGCGGCCTTCGACACCGAGGGCGCGCAGCAGATGGCGCACGAAGGTGGTCTTGCCGGCACCGAGGGGCCCACGCAAGGCGATGAAAGTGTCGGTGCCCAGGGCTGGCTGGGCGGCCAGGCGCTGCGCGAACGCGGCGCAGGCCCCTTCGTCGGGCCAGAGGACACTGCGGGTTTCTAGAATCGGCAGATGCGTCAACAAGACCATGCTTTGATCGACGGGGCGCAGCTGCTGGGCAAGCTGCGCGGCTGGGCCGAGGAGTTTGGATTCTCCCAGATCGGTGTGGCCGGCGTGGACCTTGGCGACGCCGAACCCGGCCTGGCCGCGTGGCTGGCCGCCGGCCACCACGGACGCATGGCCTACATGGCGCGTCATGGCAGCAAACGCGCGCGGCCGGCCGAGCTGGTGCCGGGCACGCTGAGCGTGATCACGGCGCGCATGGACTACCTGCCGCGAGATGCCGGCGACGATTGGCAGGCCATCGAGTGGCAGCGGCTGCGCACGCCGCAGGCAGCCACGGTCTCGGTGTATGCGCGGGGGCGCGACTATCACAAGGTCTTGCGCGCGCGGCTGCAGTCGCTGGCCGACAAGCTCGCCGCCGAGATCGGCCCGCTCGGCCACCGCGTCTTCACCGACTCTGCGCCGGTGCTCGAAGTCGAGCTGGCGACGCGCAGCGGCCTGGGCTGGCGCGGCAAGCACACCCTGGCCTTGTCGCGCGAGGCCGGGTCGATGTTCTTTCTCGGCGAGTTGTTCGTCGACATCGCCCTGCCGCCCACCGCACCCGTCGAGGCCCATTGCGGCAGTTGCAGTGCCTGCATCGATGTGTGCCCCACGCAAGCCATCGTCGCCCCGCACCGGCTCGACGCACGGCGTTGCATCTCCTACCTGACGATCGAGCACGACGGCCCGATCCCGCTCGAGTTGCGCGCCCCGATCGGCAACCGCATCTACGGCTGCGATGACTGCCAGCTGGTTTGCCCCTGGAACAAGTACGCCCAGCGCGCCACGCTGGCCGACTTCGATGCGCGAGATGCACTGGCCGATCCGACCCTGCTGGAACTCTGGGCTTGGAGCGAGGCCGAGTTCCTGCGCCGCACTGAGGGCAGCGCGATCCGCCGCATCGGCTACTTGCGTTGGCAGCGCAACCTGGCCGTGGCGATGGGCAACGCCCTGTATGCCCAGGAAGACGCTGTGATGCGGGCCGCCCTGCGAGCCCGGCGCGATGGCGCGCCCGCCCTGGTTCAGGAACACATCGATTGGGCTTTGGCCTGACGCGATGCGGCCACGCAGGGGCCTGCGCTCAGGGCTGCCAGGCGTCGTGCAGGGCCAAGGCCAGCGGCACACTCACCATGCCGAGCAAGGTCGACACCGTGATCAGGCCGGCCACGTAGTCGCCGCGACCCCCCATGCGCACGGCCAGCACGTAGGCACTGGCGGCGGTGGGCAGCGCGGCGAAGGCCACCGCAATGGTTTGCTGCACGGCATCGAGCCCGGCCCAGCGCACCAACACCAAGGCCAGCAGCGGCAGCACCGCATGGCGGATCACCAGCAGGGCCGAGGCCAGGCCAGGCGCCTCGCGCAGGGCACCCAGGCGCAGGCCGGCGCCGACCGCCATCAGGCCGATCGGCAAGGCCGCCGAGCCCAGGCGCTGCAGCGTGATGGCCGCCAACTCCGGCGGTCGCCAGCCGATCAGGTTGACCGCCAACCCGGCCAGCGTGGCCACGATCAAGGGGTTGCGCGTCAGCTCACGCAGCAGGGGTTGGCCGCCGGCGCGCGCCAGCGGCCACACCGCCGCCACGTTGCACACGGGCACCACCAGGGCAATCAGCACGGCCAAGGCGGCCACGCCAGCCACGCCACCCAGGCGCTCGGCCAGGGCCAGGGCGATGTAGGAGTTGAAGCGAAAGGCCACCTGGGCACCCGACGCATGGGCGGCCGCATCGACACCGGGCCAACGGCCCAGGGCATAAGCCAGGGCAATGCCGCAGACCGTGACCGACAAGCCCACGGCACCCAGGCTGAGCAGGGCGCCGATGGCCAGCGGCTGGCGCACGATGGCCACGAAGAGCAGGGCCGGGAAGAGCACGAAGTACACCAGCCGCTCGGCGCCGCCCCAGACCGGGCGCCCCAGGGCCGTCCAGCGGCACAGAGCGTAGCCGAGGGCAATCAGCAGGAAGTCGGGCAGCAGCAGCCAGGCAGTCGTCATGGGGAAAGGTCAGGCAGCTGGGTGTCGATCCGCCGGCAAGCGGGTGTGGGCGTGAGCGCTGGCGCGGGCCAAGGCCCCAGTGTGCCTGCAGGGTGGTGCGTAAATCCCACACTGGGCGCTGTCGTCCCTGCGGGCAGGCTGCGCGTTGGTTCACGGTCCGCCACACTTGCGCCTGCCATGCCCCAACCCGCCACTCTTTCGCGTCGCCTGCTGTTGCTGAGCTCGGCAGGCCTTCTGTTGCCCTGGGGCCGCGCCCGGGCCGCCGCGCCGATCAGCGTCGAGGGGGTCACCTTTGCCGGCCAGATCACGCTGGCAGGGCAGGCGCTCGAGCTCAATGGCGTGGGGTTGCGTGCCGTGGCCTGGTTCAAGGGCTACGCGGCCGGGCTTTACCTGGGCAGCCGGGTGCGCACGCCGCAGCAGGTGTTGGCCGCGCCTGGCGCCAAACGCTTGCAGATGCGCATGCTGGTGGATGTCGACACCGAAGAGTTCGTCAAGGCCTTCGACAAAGGCATCGCTCGCAATTCACCACCCGCCGAGCTGCCGTTGCTGGCCGAGCGCATGGCGCGCTTCGATGCGATCGTGCGCGCGGTGGGCAAGGTCAAGAAACTCGACGTCCTCGATCTCGACTGGCTGCCCGACCGTGGCCTGCAGTTCGCCCTCAATGGCCAGCCCAGGGGGGCGCCCATCCCCGGCGAAGACCTGTATGCGGCCCTGCTGCGCATCTTCATCGGCGAAAAGCCGGTTGACGCCGAGCTCAAGATCGGCCTGCTCGGCGGGCCGGTGGCGTGAGACCATTCCCTTGAATCCCCGATAACTGCTTCAACAAGGAGACTGTTCGATGGACAAGAGAAACATGCTCGGCACGACCGCCGCTGCGCTGGCCTTGCTGGTTGTCGCACCGCTGGCTTCGGCACAGGCCTACCCGGCCAAGCCGGTGCGCATGGTGGTGCCCTTTGCGCCCGGTGGCACGACTGACCTCATCGCCCGCATCGTCGCCGAGAAGGCCAACCTCGCGCTCGGGCAGACGCTCGTGGTCGAGAACAGGGCCGGCGCGGGGGGCTCTGTGGGCGCGCTCGAAGTGACCCGTGCCGCACCCGACGGCTACACGCTGCTCGTGGCTTCGGTCAGCACCACGGCGTCGAACCCCGCGATCAACGCCAAGATCGGCTACGACCCGACGAAGGACTTCACACCGATCATCAACATCGCGGCCACGCCCAACGTGATCGCGGTGCACCCGAGCTTTCCGGCGCGCGACTACAAGACGTTTCTTGAAGTCATCAAGAAGAACCCGGGCAAGTACAGCTACGCGAGTTCGGGTACCGGCGGCATCGGCCATTTGCAAATGGAACTGGTCAAGAGCCTGACGGGCACCTTCATCACCCACATCCCGTACCGGGGTGCCGGCCCTGCGCTGAACGACACGGTGGCCGGCCAGGTACCCATCATCTGGGACAACCTGCCCTCGGCGCTGCCCTTTATCAAGGACGGGCGTTTGATCCCCATCGTGGTCATGGCGCCCCAGCGCCTGCCGCAGTTGCCGAACGTGCCGACCTTCAAGGAAATGGGCCTGGAGCCGGCCAATCGCATGGCCTTTTACGGCATCGTTGGCCCCAAGGGCATGCCCAAGGACATCGTTGACAAGATCGCGGCGGCGATCAAGAAGACGGCCGAACTGCCCGACGTGAAGAAGCGCATCGAGGACACCGGCTCGCTGACCATCCTCAACACGCCTGAGCAGTTCGCGGGGCAAATCCAGGCCGAGTTCGACGTGTACAAGAAGGTGGTCGCGACGCAGAAGCTGACGCTGGAGTAGTGGACCACCGCCGTGGCGCCTTCGGCGCTCCCCCGCCAGGGGGACGAGGCCCGCGGCTCCGCGGCGGGTGCTGAAATGACTGCGGTCATTGATCAGTTTCTCGACGCCCTGTGGATAGAGGACGGCTTGGCGGCCAATACGCTGGCCGCCTACCGGCGCGATCTCGTGCTCTTCGCGGCCTGGTTGTCCGGCCAGGGCAGACCTGACCTCTGCGTTGCGAAAGAGAGCGATCTGCTCGGCTACGCCGCGCATCGCCATGCCGGCTCGCGTGCCACCAGCGCGAATCGGCGCCTGACGGTCTTCAAGCGTTTCTACCGCTGGGCCTTGCGCGAGCGCCTTGTCGCCGAAGACCCGAGCCTGCGCCTGCACAACGCCAGGCAGCCGACGCGCCTGCCGAAGAGCTTGTCGGAGGCCCAGGTCGAGGCGCTGCTGGCCGCGCCCGAGGTAGCCACGTTGCTGGGCCTGCGCGACCGCGCCATGCTCGAGTTGCTGTATGCCAGCGGCCTGCGCGTCAGCGAGCTGGTGACGATCAAGACGGTACAGGTGGGTCTGGCCGAGGGTGCCTTGCGTGTCACCGGCAAAGGCAGCAAGGAGCGCATCGTGCCCTTCGGCGAGGAAGCCCATGCCTGGCTGACGCGCTACCTGGCCGAGGCGCGCGCAGCGATTCTGGGCGGGCAGGCCAGCGACGCGCTGTTCGTCACCGCCCGCGGTGGTGCCATGACGCGGCAGATGTTCTGGAAGCTGGTCAAGCGCCACGCCCTGGCGGCCGGCATCGACGCGCCGCTGTCGCCGCACACCCTGCGCCACGCCTTCGCCACGCACCTGCTCAACCACGGCGCCGATCTGCGCGCCGTGCAGATGCTGCTCGGCCATGCCGACATCTCGACGACCACGATCTACACGCACGTGGCGCGCGAGCGTTTGCGAGCCCTGCACGCGGCACATCATCCGCGCGGCTGAACGCTGCCGGTGGCCGGTCGTACCGAATTGCGTTCGGTCACACAAGAACGAGCGGCGGCTTGCGGCCTGTTGAGCAATTTGGGACCCAGCCTTCCTTGACCGCGCCGGCCGAGGCCACCGGGCGCCCGCCTCCGCGAATGTCCTCCGCCCTGGGCTGCGCCCAGGGCTCCCCCTTGATTTCGCTGCGGCGCGCACCCGGCAGCCCCGGCCTCGAGTCTCGGTGGCCCTCCATCCGCGAAC
>JANNFB010000294.1:0-8238 GCA_031379365.1 Burkholderiales bacterium | reverse complement strand
GCCCGGCGTGGTGATGCGCGTCTCGCCGACGGCGTAGGCAAAGCGCAGCACGGCATCGGAGTTGGCGACGTACAGGCTGTCGCCCACCAAGGCCATGCCAAAGGGCGAGTTCAGGCCTTCGAGCAGCACCGAGCGCAGGTCAGCCACGCCGTCGCCATCGGTGTCGCGCAGCAGCGTGATGCGATTCGCACTCGGCACGCCGGCGCCGGCACGCTTCATCACCAGGCCCATCACCCAGCCCTTGATGCCCTTGGCGTCTTCGGGCTTGGGCGGGGCATTGGTTTCGGCCACCAGCACGTCGCCATTGGGCAGCGCGAAGAGCCAGCGCGGGTGGTCCAGGCCGGCAGCGAACGCCGTGACTTGCAGGCCCGGCGCAGCCTGCGGCGTGGCGCCGCGCGCCCAGCCGGTGGCCGGCGCGATGTTGACGGTCGGGATCAGGGCGCTGCGCGGCGGCGGCAACTCGGGCTGCGGCCCACTGCCGGCAGACACCGACAGCAGGGCGGTTTCGCCGCACCCGGCCAGCAGCAGCGCGGCCGACCCGAGGGCCAGCGCGCGCAGGCTCAAAGTTTGCCCATCAAGAGCAGCACGATGACGATGACCACGAGCAGGCCGATGCCGCCACTGGGACCGTAGCCCCAGCTCTTGCTGTGGCCCCAGCTCGGCAAGGCGCCGACAAGGATCAGGATCAGGACGATCAATAGGATGGTGCCCAAGCTCATGGTGTGCTCCTCTTCAGGGGGGTTGGAAGACTCACTTCGCCGGCGCCGACGCCGCGGGCGGCAGCACGATCACCGTCGTGCCGTCGCCAGGCTTGCCGGTCGCGCCGGTGTCGCCCGTCGCGCCCATGCCGCCGGTACTGCCGGTGTTGCCGGTGTTACCGGTGCTGCCTGTATTGCCGGTGTTGCCAGTGGCACCCGTGTCACCCGTGGCGCCCGTCGCGCCGGCCGGTCCGGGCACGGCCACAGGCGTGGGCGGGTTGTTGATCACGGTCGGGCGGTCGCAGGCGGCCAAGCCGACGGCGGCCAGCAGGGCCAGGGTGGAAACAGAGCGCTTCATGTCGAATCCTTTGAAGTTGAATGGGTGCGGTCAGCCCGCGGTGACGTCCCAGCGTAGGCGCAGGCTGCGCACCGGTCAGTGCGTTGGCGAACACACAGCGCTCTTTCTTGCCGTCGGCGTGACCTGTCCTTGCGCAGCATCAGAACTGGCTGCGCAGGTACAGGCTGGGGCCACCACGGCGCACCTTCAACGACACGCGGTAGCCCGATTCCAGTTGCATGCCGAGCGCTCCATGTTCGAGGCCGAGCGTCGATTTGGCCGGGCGCCACTCGACACCGAGCTTGGTGCCATAGCCCTCCCCCACGGCGCCCAAAACGGGCGCGCGCACGCGGTAGGCATCGGCGAACAGTGCATGCTGGTCCGTCACGCGAACCCGCAAACCCATCGACACGGCGGGTAAGCCACCCACCAGGGCCGGTCTGGCGTCGGCACCGACGCGGCCATCGGCCGGCAGCACCAGGTAGCCCAAGGGACTGATGCCGGCGCCGCCATCGCTGCGGCCGTTCGGGCGCCAGACACGGTCAGGCAGCGCTGCCAAGTCATTGGTCACGCGCCCGCCCGCTTGCGGCAACCCAACCGCACGCGCGAGCCCACGGCTGCGAACCGCCGTGGCGTCGTAGGCCTGAGCCGGCGTCACGGCGTCGTCGCGGCTGGGCGGCATCACGGTTGCCGGCTCGGGCACGCGCAATGTCGGTGCCTGCGCCCATGCCGTCGCGCTGCAGACCGACAGCCAAAGGCCCAGCCCCAGGCCGCGCAACGCAGCAAGCGGCGGCGGCACGCGGCGAGGCATTGGGCAAAGGGGTGTGGGTCGCATGGCGGTGCGCGCAAGTGCGCGCGCCTTTGCCAGAGCGTGTGCCGACGCGGCGATGCAGTCTGTTCGCTGACCAACAGACGCCGCCGGCTCGGGCCACGACCATGACCCAACGCAATCCACATCCGAACCCGTCCATCGCCGTGACCCAGATCAAACCCCACATCGCAACGAGGGCCCCATGCGCCGGCCGCTGACGCGTCTGATGGCCGCGCTGGCGCTGGCCTGCTGCGCAGCCGCGCCCTGGGCTGCGACCGAGAAGCAGACGGTTTGCACCATCACGGTCAACTCCGCCGATGAGAAAGAGGCGTTTCGGCGCTACCTTCCAGCGTCGAAGTACAACTTCGTCGAACTGGTCGAGCGTGATCGGCCCGACTGGCTGGCCTCGTCGTGCAGCGCGGGCGTGCGCTGCGACGTGCTGATCATTTCCGGCCACTACGACGGCGGCAACGAGTTCTTCTCGGACCGGCTCGAGACGCGCGAATTCTTGCCCGTCGACGAACTCGAACGCGTCGCGTGCAGCGATGCCTGCCCTGGCCTGTTCTCGCAACTGAAAGAGGTTCATCTCTTCGGCTGCAACACCCTGAACCCTGAGGCCAACAGCAGCGCCACCGCCGAGATCGTGCGCAGCCTGGTGCGCGAAGGGCGTTCACCCAAGGAGGCCGAGCGCCAGTGGCGTGCCTTGAACGCCGGGCACGGCCAGAGCAGCCGCGACCGCATGCGGCTGATCTTCAAGGACGTGCCGGTGATCTACGGCTTCTCGTCGGTGGCGCCGCTGGGCCCGGTGGCGGCCTCGACCCTCGGCAGCTACTTCCGCAGCGCCGGCGCGCGTGACATCGGCACCGGCCGGGCGAGCAAGAGCCTGCTCAGCCACTTCGCGCCCTTCGCGATGACAGTGACCCAGGGCATGACAGACAGCGATCCGCACGCCGCGGTGCGAGCCGACGTGTGCCGCTTCGCCGACGACCGCACCTCCGATGCCGACAAGCTCGGCTTCGTGCACCAGGTCCTGCGGCGCGATGTGGCCCAGGCGCGCGTCCACCTCGACCGCATCCAGCGACGCGCCAGTGCAGCCCGCGAGCCGGAGCGGCACACGCCCGAAGTGGCCTTGGCTTTCGCCGCCATTGCCGGCGACTGTGGGGCGCGCGCGCGCTTCCTCACCTCCGCGCGCCACGCCGACCAACCCGCCGTGCGCGCCCGCATGCTCACGCTGGCGCATGACCTGGGCTGGCTCTCGGCCGAGCAACGCTGGGCCGAGCTGGCCATGATGCTGGGCGAGCTGCAGGCGCGCAACAGCGTCGGCATCACCGAGGTGGACCTGGCCTGCACGCTGAATGCCGAGCACGATCTCGACGGCGCGTTCAACCGGCGCGTGGTGCCGGGCAGCGCCGCCGACGACGTGGCGCACGCTGCCGTTCGCGCCTGCCTGGGCAGCACCGAGGCACAGGCGCGCACGCTGCAGGCGCTGGTCAGCGCCAGCGAAGCGGATGTCAAGATCGCGCAGGCCTATCTGCGCCACCGGCCACTCACCGACGCCACCGAGTTGCATCGCCTGGCCGAGCGCATTGCGCTCATGCCGCCCTCCGAGGCCCAGGTGCGGGCCCTGGAGGCGCTGGGGCGGCACTACGTGTCCGACCGCGACATCCTGGACCGGCTGACACGCCTCTTCTCATCGACTTCGTCCTGGCCGGTGCAGGCCGCCATCGCCGGCATCTTGCTGCGCGCCGACTTGCGCACGATCGCCAGCCCGCAACTCGTCGCGACCCTGCAACGGGAGCGCCGGGCCTCGCCGCCCGGCGACGACATGGTCGATGCGCTGATACGCCGCCTGCAATCGCCCTGAGCGCGGCGCCGGTTCCGGCAACAGTGGGCTCGGGCAGGGTCTTCGGTTACACCGCCATGCGCCCGGACGGCCTGGCCTGTGAAACACTCGGCCATGGCGTGCACTCCGTTCCCGAGCCGATCCTTGTTCAGGTGGTCGGCGGCGTTGGGAGCCTGCCTGGCCCTGACGGTCTCGCCCGCGGCGCTCGCCGCGCCGAAGACGGTGTGCACCGTCACCATCAACTCCTCCGACGAGAAAGACGCCTTCCAGCGCCATCTGCCGCGCGGCGAGTACCAGTTCGTCGAGCTGGTACAGCGCGGCAAGCCCGATTGGCTGGAGGCAGCACGGCGGCGCGGCGTGAGCTGCGACGTGCTGATCATCTCGGGCCACTTCGACGACGGCAGCGAGTTCTACACCGACCGGTTCGAGGACCGTGAATTCCTCACCATGCACGAGTTGCAGCGTGCCTCCTGCAGCGCGGCTGGTAACGGCATGTTCGCGCAGTTGAAGGAGGTTTACCTGTTCGGCTGCAACACGCTGAAGTCCGATCCGCGGCATGTGGCCTCGGCCGAAATCGTGCGCAGCCTGCTGCGTTCGGGCCAATCGCCCGCGGACGCCGAGCGCGTTTCGGCCCTGCTCAGCGAACGCTACGGCCAGAGCAACCGCGACCGGTTGCGCCATGTCTTCAAGGACGTGCCGGTGCTCTACGGGTTCTCGTCGAAGGCGCCGCTCGGGCGCACCGCGGGGCCCCTGCTGGAGCGCTATTTCCAGACGGCGCCTGCGGGCGAAGTGGCGAGCGGCAAGCCGAGCCCGACCCTGCTCAAGCTCTTCGGGCCGAGTTCGATGATCGCCGTGGCAGGCCTCACCGATGCCGATGCGCATGCGGGGTTTCGACGCGACATGTGCAGCTTCGCCGACGATCGGCCCTCAGAGGCCCACAAGCTCGGCTTCATGCACGCCATGCTGAAGCGCGACATGACCGAGGTGCGTCTGTTCCTCGACCACATCGAGCGCTACGCCGCGGCCCTCGGCCCGGTTCAGCGACGCATGCCCGATGTGGCCGTGGCGCTGGCGGCGATCGAAGGCGACCACCCGACGCGCGAGCGCTACCTTGCCTTTGCCCGCGACGCCGACGATGCCGCGGTGCAGGCCCGCATGATGGCCCTGGCGCGCAGCCTGGGCTGGATCTCGCCGGCCCAGGAGCAGACCGAGTTCGTGCGCATGCTGGCGGAGCGCATGGCGCGCGGCAGCCTGGGCAAGAACGAGGTCGATCTGGTCTGCGAATCACCGCAGGGCCGCGACCCGGCGCTGGCGCAGCGGCTGTTGGCCACCGGCTCGTCGCGGCCCGGCAACGTGGCGCATTCGGCCGTGCTGGCCTGCCTGGGCAACACCGAGGCGCACGAACGCAGCGTGCGCGCGCTGACCAGTCCGCGCGACGACGATGTCATCATCGCGCAGGCTTACCTGCGCCAGCGGCCACTGGCCAACGTGGGCGAGTTGCGGCTGCTGACCGCAGGCATCGCGCGCATGAGCACCGGCGCGGGCCAGGTGCGAGCCCTCGAAACACTGGCGCGCCAGCGCCTGGCCGATCCGCAGAGCCTGCAAGCCATCGCCGAGCTGTTCGGGCAAGCCCGCTCGCTGGAGATGCAGCGCGCCATCGCCGGCATCCTGATCCGCGCCGACACGCAATTGCTGGCGCGCGCCGAGCTGGCGCGCACATTGCGCCAGCAGCGCCTGAAGTCGCCCGACGGCAGCGACGTGATCGACATGCTGATCCGCACGCTGCAGTCGACGTAGCGGTCTCGGTGGCTTTACCTGCGTTCACACAAGCGGCGTGAACGGCGCACGGGGTTCAATCGTTTTGGGTGGGCGCTGCCGTCATCTCGACAGCAGCGCTTGTCAGCAACCCAGGAGTTGAACCACGAGCAGCAGGAAACTCGTCATCGTCGGCGCATTGGCTATTGCCGCCGCAATGTCGGCCGGCGCAGTCCAGGCCCGCGACCGCAACGATGTGCAATGGTCGGTGACGATCGGCGCGCCGATCTACTCCCAGCCCTACCCGGTGTACAGCCAACCGTACCCGGTCTACGGCCAACCCTATGCGGTGTACGGGCAGCCCTACGCGGCCTACCCGCAGCACCCGTACCACGCCCGCGGGTACCAGCAGCCAACCCGCTGGGACCGTGACGGCGACGGCATCCCGAACCGTTACGACCCGGTCTACAACCCGCGTTGGGACCGCGACGGTGATGGCATCCCGAACCGCTACGACCGCGACAACCACGCACGCCATGACCGCGACGGCGACGACATCCCGAACTGGCAAGACCGCAACGACGGCCGCCACCGGCGCGGTCGCTAGCCGTCGCAGCGCACTCGGCCGGGCGCCCTACCCGCCCGGCCGGATGTTGTCAGCGTGGCGCGGGTAAGGCGCAGAGGGCGCCGCAGCTGCAGGCTCGCCGGCCAATTGGCTTGACAGCGCATGGTTGACGTCGCGGTGGTGGGCTTCATCGGCACGCACCGCCAGCACGACGTCGCGCAGCCGGGCATCGTCGGCGAGTTGCCAGTAACGCCTGGCGATGGCCGGCGCGGCCACGTTGTCGGCACGGCCGGCGTCGATCTCCTGCAGGTACAGGGTGTAGCTCAGCACCGCTTCTTCCTCGAAGTAGCCCACCACGCGGTGTGCGGTGCGCCGTGACACCAGGTACAGAACGAAATAACCGAGGTAGAACAGCCACTGTGCGAACAGGATCACGCCGCGCTCGAACGCCGTCGGCTTGGCGATGGTCACGAACGTCATCAGGTGCATGCGTTCGTTCTCGGCCTCTTCCATCAAGGTGCGGATCCAGCCCTGGTCACCGACCATGCGGCGCAGGCATTGCAGGTGCGTCAGCGTGGCGCCCACCATGCCAGGCACAGCGGCCACCGTTTCGAGCACGACCGCGCGGTGGCCATAGCGCTTGGCGAAGAAAGTGTCGGCGACCCAGCGCAGCAGGCGCGTGAACGCAAGTGCGAAGCGGTCGGAGAAGCAGCGCGGCGCATGGTGGGAACGCGCCCGTTTGGTGCGTGCCTGAGGGAAGGCCACGACGCTCACTTTGTGGCCGCCGCAGCACTGAGACTCTCCGCGCTGCGCTCGAGCGGCGCCGTGCCCTGCGGCGCTCCCTGCGCAGCCTCCATCGCTTCCTCGACCGGCGCCTCGATCAGCTCCTCGATCAGGAAGGTGGTGTAGCGTTGCGCTGACACCGCCTTCATCGCGCGGGCCAGGTCGGCAACCGCTTCTGCCTGTGCATCTTCGGGCGCGTGAACCACGAGAAAGCTGCAGCCGCGCAGCGCCAGCGCCCGGTGCGACTTGATCAGGTTGATCTCCTGGCCAAACTCGGCCAGGGGGCTGGCTGCCGCCACCTGCGCGTTGACCTGGGCCGTCATCTCGGCCGGCGTGTAGCGCACCAGCGCCTCGCTGGCATGGCCCTGCGCGAGCAGTGCAATCACAGCGGCCTGCACCTGGGCCTCGTTGCGAAACGCGATGACGATGTGCCCGACGGGCTTGAAGACACCCAATGAGGTGGGCGGATCGGTCTTGTCCATGCGGTCTCCTGTGGCCTGGGCCGACGCGGCCGGGCTGCCGTCGAGCATGGCGGGTGGCTGCGCGATGCGCAGTCAGACGTGCGAGCGTTCGCCTGTCAGAGGCGTCCGACAGCGCGCGGGGTGGCGCCGGGAACGCGCGCCTGCCATTGCTCGGCGGCCTGGCCGCAGAACTCGGCCAAGGCCTGCAACAGGGTTGCCGTGGCGTGGTTGGCCGCGACCACGCCCCCGTAGGCGTCGGGGCTCGCGGCGTCGGCCCGGGTGTCCAGGTCCACCTGGGCCACCACCTGGCGGGTGGCATTGTCGGTGAGGGTGGCGCGCAGCGTCAGGCGCACACGGCTGGGCACCGCATCGAACTCATGTTGCAAGCGCAGGATCTCGGTGTCCAGGCGCAGATCAGCGATGGCGGCCGTCGGGGTCGCGACCACCGCGCGAAAGCGCCCCGCTCGGTCCAGCGCCGAGACCATCAGCGGCGCCAGCATGCGCGCAGGCGTATCGACCCACTCGCTGTGCGCGAAGTACTCCAATTGGTGGGCCTGACGCACATAGATGATGCGCTGGCTGTCGAAGCCCGCGCCGGCTTGCGGCGCAGTGATCAGCAGGGTCGGCGCGGCCAACGCCGAGGTCGAGGCCGAGCCGCTAGACACCGCGCGCGGCGCCGGCGCGGCGCCCGCGGCTCCCGCGTCGAGGCTGAAGAACGCGGGTGGCGGGACCGGCTTGGGTTTGAGCGCGCTGCAAGCGGTCATCAAGCCCAGCGCGGTGGCAGCGATCGCCAGAGACAGCCAACGCGCGAGTGAAAAGTGGTTCATGGAGGGCTGGCGCCTGGGTTGGTTTCGCCGGGCCCGGGCGGCACCGGGCTGCGGCCGAACAGCAGGCTGCTCGGGTTGCGTTCGGTCTGCTGCGTCAGCCGCCGCAGCGAGCCCGACAGCACGCTCAGCTCGCCCAGCAGTTGCTGCAATTGCGGCAG
>JANNFB010000285.1:0-11336 GCA_031379365.1 Burkholderiales bacterium | reverse complement strand
TTCGAGGTGGCCGGCTTCCCGATGATCAGCGCGCCCATCACGCTCGGCCGCCAGGCCTGGATCTGCGCCCGCGCCGTGGTTGGGCCCGGCGTGACGGTGGGTGAGGGCGCCGTGCTCGGCCTGGCCAGCGTGACGATGAAGGACCTAGAACCCTGGACTGTGTACGCCGGGGCGCCGGCGAAGGCCTTGCGCAAGCGAGTGATGCGATGAGTGCGGAGCGCAGTTTGAGCGAGCGTGTCAACACCGTGGCAGTGCCCGTGACCGTGGTCGCTGGTCAGGCCAAGGCCGCCTGGCACGGCCCGCGCAGCATCCACCGCCACCTCACGCGGCCGATCGTCGAGCAGTTGAACCGCGTCGGCGCGCACACCGTGCTCGACCTCGGTTGCGGCAGCGGCTGGTTCACCGGCACACTCGATCGTTGCGGCTTCGAGGTGGTGGGTGCCGACATCGATGAAGACGGCCTGACGCAGGCCCGCCGCGAGTACCCGCATCTGCACTTCCATCAGCTCGACGCGACCCAGGCGCTCGACCCGGGCCTGACCCTGCGCTTCGATGCCGTGGTGGCGATCGACGTCATCGACCACGTGGCCATGCCACGCCGGTTGGTCGAGGTGGCGCTGGAGGCTCTGCGGCCCGGCGGCCTGCTGGTCGTCGTGGCGCCCTATCACGGCTATGTCAAGACCTTGGCGCTGGCGCTGGCGGGCCGCCTGCACGAGCGCTTCGACCCGCTGCTCGAGCGCGGGCGGCTGAAGGCGTTTTCGCGCGAGTCGCTGACGGGGTTGATGTCGGGCTTCGACCTGAGCGACGTGCACTGCCAGACCATCGGCCGCATTCCGCCGTTGGCGCGGGCGATGATGGTGGCAGCGACGACGGCGCGGTGAGGGGATAACTTTCGTCGCCGGACGATCTGCTTGGGTTGCGCTGATTGGGGTGCGATCAGCGGGCGACAGCACTGACTGAGCGCAATGCCAGGCCGACCGCCACAGAGTGTCGGACTTGGCAGTCCTCATTCAGATGGGAGAGGGTGTCGTAAAAGCAGGTCAACGGGTAGCGCGACCGGTTCGGCAGCACCAGGAGATCTTGCCCCTGTCGTTGCATGACGTCCTTGAGGTGCGCAATTAACCTCTCATCGATTGCCGTGGTTTCGGGAACGGTCGGCAGCCCTGCGATCACCGTCACGCCTCTCGCCCGCGAGCGTCCGACAAAGGCTTCGATCAAATGCAGCGCGTGGGAGTTGAGGGGCAAGGGCTGGGCGGTGCCACCGGCAGCAGCCTTCTGGAGAAAGCTGGCATAGGGCGCCGCGAGCGCTGGCGTGTGCCCCGTCACATCGCCCTGGACGTTGCTCGACTCCGTCGAGCCGGCCCGTCTTTGCACGCCGACGGCCTGCAGCGTCATCTCGATGACGCCGTGGATGAGGTAGGCCAGATCGAACGATCCGTAGGCGCGGACGATGCGGCGTGGTTCGAGCGACCACAGCAGTGTCTGGAAGTCCTGAACCAGGGTGGCGTTCTCGATGCCGCCTTCCATCTCTTCGCGTTCGACGATGTACTGCCCGTACTCCAGGGGCATGTAGACGATGTCGCCTCGGTTCAGCAGCGGTTCGTACAGTTGGAGCTGAATGTCCACACCGACGCCCATGGCCACCGACCGGTTCGCGCAGGGCAGCTGTGTGACCTGGCTCAGTCTTTCGCAGCGATGGCTGTAGCGGCCATTGCTGCCGGCCCACACCACCAGCTTGGGTGACGCGAGGGATCTGGCATAAGCGCTGCGTTCGCGAAGGGCTTCGCCGACGACACCGGTTGTCAGGGGCCGCCGGACGACGGAGAAGACGGCCAGGTAGAGCACGACCGAGGCCAGCAGCGCAACGGCGAGGATCAGCGGTTTGCGCATCGCAGGCCGTTCTTCATCGAAGGACAATGTCGCCGGTCACGGGCCCCCGCCCCCGCAAGTCTCCGAGTTCATTCCAGCCCTCGATGCGCCAACGGTGAACACCGCCGTGCGCCGACTCGTCGTTGTGGTACAGGAAGAGTCGGTCGCCGTCTCGTACCAGCGTCGGGCTGAACGCATTGCCGCTCAACCCAGCCTGCGCCGGCTCGGTTGCTCGCGTCGACGGCAGGCCGAACTGGCCGAGGAACAGGCCGCTCTCATCGAAGTGCATGAACTGGTTGGCCTGCCCGACGCGGCCGTTCTGCAGGTCTTTGTAGAACTCGCCATGGAAGCCATAGACGATGTGGCGGCCGTGGGCCCAGACGGCATTGCCGCCGTAGTTTAGGCTGCCGTCGATGGCCTTGGTCTGGAAGCTGCCCTTGCCGTCGAGCGCTGCGCTGGGGCTTGCCTGCCAGAGCCAGCCGTCGCTGCCTTGCGCTGCCGCGCCCAGGTGGAAGCCTTCATTTGCTGCGATTGATCCGTCGAAGTAAATCACTCGGCCCGAAGCCGTCAGCGGGAAGCGCGGTGGCATGCCACTGAAGGCACCGCGGTAGAAGGGTGTTCCCTTCCGCGTTGGCACGGATGCCAGCTTCACAGGGTCGCGGGCCCATTGCGGTGCTCCGGTGTCGTCGAAGCCGGCGAGCGGCAAGCGCATCACGTGTTGAGAGCTGCCTCCCGTCACGGCGTAGCCCAGATCGCCGTTCTCGTACAGCACCCTTGCCGTCGCGCCGGGCAGGGGGGCTGCGAAGGCGCGCACCAGTTTCAACGGTCCGCTGCTGGGCAATTCGACCAGCACCTGCCGGCTCTGGGCCTGCATCAACGCGAACGTGCGGCCGTTGGAGAAGGTGCGCACGGTCGTGAAACCGCCGAAGGCTCGGTTCTCGCTGCGGTCGTCACGCAACGAGGCTGGCATGCCGCCGAGCCAGTTGCGCACCAGGCGCCATGAACCGTCACCGGGCTTGAGCGGCGCTGCATCGGACAGTGCGAACTCCAGAAAGTTGGCAAACACGCGACGCGGGTTGCCGAGATCTACCGTCGCGGTGTAGGAGGCTGGCAGGTAGGCGACCTGTGCATCGCTGACCCAGCGACCGTCCGGTGCTGCTCGGAAGCGGCGCATGCGGTTGCTGCAGGGCTCGACCACCCACACGGTGCCGTCAGCGGCCTGCGCGATCGCTGTTTGCTCACTCTTTGCGTCGATGCCGAAACAGAGCTTGTCGGCCCGAACCTCCGGGTCGCTCGCGTAGCCGCCGGCCAGGCCGATGGTGGCCAGAACCTGTCCCTTGGCATCGAGGCGCTTGACCTGGTGGTGGGCGCCGCCCTCGGCCACCCAGAGTTCGTCTTCGCGGTCAGGCACGGTCGCCACCGTCAAGGGCTTGACGAGGCCGTCGATGCGTCCAACGACTCGCGGTATGGCGTCGAGATCGGTGAAGCGCAACAGGGAGGTGCCGGAGACCACCCATAGATCGCCGCCAGGTGTCATGGCCATTTGATTCGAGAAGGAGGCTGCAAGGCGAACGCTGATCTCACCAATGCGCTCGCCGCTGTGCTTGTCGAACAAGGCGATGCGCTGCTCCCGCGGGCGGGCCACCGCGAGCACTCTTCCGGCGCGTTGCACTGCAAGTCCAGCAGGGAGGTTCTGTGGATCCGTTTGCAGGTCGATCACACCCTTGTAATCCTGGTCCGGATAACAGGCGCGGCTGTTCGGCCAATGGTTCAGGCAAACGGGAACGCCCTTTGCAAAGGGCGCCGCCGTTCGTTGGTCTCTGTCGACGGCGCCAACAAAGCTGGTCTTGGAAACGCCGCCAATGTTGGCCCAGTAAACACGATTGACGTCGACGGCAATCATGCCGTAACTGACAAACGGATCGGTCGACGGCAATGGCAGCGTGTCGAGCCCGGGCGCTTCGAGCCGGAAGCCGTGCAGCCCTGGCTGCCCTTCGTTGTAGCCCGCGGCATAGATCGCTTCATTGCCGTCGATCGCGATACCTACTGGTGTGAGAAATGACTTGTGAACCTGGGCGCCGGTGAATGCCGCCGAACTGTTGCCGATCACGCCCTCCCACTCGTAGCGCAGCCGATGGTGGACCAGGCGGACCTCGACATCGCCGGCGCTCACTGCGCGGCCCAGGTCGTCGCGTTGGTCCCACGAGCGAACATGGCGACCCGTCGGCAAGGGGTCGCCGCGCCACAGTGTCCGCAGGAGGGTGCCGTCGCTGGCATAGACCGCGGCACTGGTGATGGCGCTGCGCGGCAGCTCGAAGATGACCCGCGTCGCATGGGGTGTCTGGGCTGAGGCGAGAGGCAATAGGAAGGTTGCGCAGGGAATCAGGATGCTGCGGGCCAGGCGCGCCTTCCTGTCCCGCAGTCGACGCGCATTGCTCACGCCTCGGCGCCCCTCAAGCGAGTGCAGGCGCGGTCGATCCAACGAAGCGCTGCTGCGACACGTCGGTGAGCACGGCCATGGCTTTGGTCGCGTAGGCGTGCCAGCTGAACTCCTTCGCACGCTGCGCTGCCGCCTGGCCCATGCTCAGGCGCAGGGCGGGGTCGCGATGCAAGCGTTCCAGGCGGTCGGCCACGGCTCCGTCGTCTCGCTCAGGGATGACGAAGCCCTCGACACCGTCGCGCACGATGTCGCCAGGTCCGTTGGCGGTCACGATCACCGGCAGGCCGCAAGCCATGGCCTCGAGCACCACCAGCGGCATGCCTTCGATCAGCGTGGGGAAGACGAAGACGTCAGCCGCGCGATAGCGCTCGGCCAACGCCGGGCGGGTCTGGTGCGGCACATGCTCGAACAGATGGGCAAAGGGCGCCAGGGCATTGGGGTTGCCGACGGCGCTGCCGACCAGGGTCAAGCGCGAACCGGCGCGTGCAAAACGCTGGTAACCCCGCAACAGGTAGGACAGGCCTTTGCGCTGGGTCAGCTGCCCGGCATAAATCACTTCGAAGCCGGGTTTCGTGGCCGCGGATGTGCCAGGGCGGAAGGTTTCCAGATCAACGCCATAGGGCACCACGCGCATCTTGCTGCGCGAGATGCCGGCCGCGACGAAACTGTCGGCGGCGTAGGTGGAGCCGACGAGGATGGCGTCAGCGAGATCGATCTCGTCGTCCAGCCGCTGCTCGTGGCCCGCAGGCCAGTCGTCGAAGTCTGGCCAAGTGGTTTCGAAGGTCGGCTCGCGCGCGATCTCTTCGAGCCGGACGCGGCGACGCTGTTGATGGTGCGCCACGGGGTAATTCAGCACGGCCGCGCGCTGGCCGAGCGCCTTGGCCTTGGTGAAGGCGGGCAGGGCAAAGCCTTCATAACCGACGATGCAGTCTGAGTGCTCGACCCAGTTACAGGCCCGTCGGGCAACCGCCTCACGCACCTGCATGTGCAGTCGCGCCGTCAAATCGCGCCGGACCGAGGGGGATATCCACTGCGCGCGTCCGATGGCTGCTGCGAGGATGTCAGGCAGCACGCCCGCTTCGTCGGTCAGCACGGCCAATGTCTCGTCCAGAGCCAAGCGGCGACCGAAGGTCTGCTGATAGGCAGGTCCCGTGAGCGGCACCGACGCCAGCCAGCGTTCCCAGGCGCGCTGCTTGTTCAGGTAAGGGCGCACTAGCGCCGCCAAGCGGTCGTCCCGCGCCAGAGCCAGCGCCAACTGGTTCAGCTCTGGCGAATTGAAATTGACCACCGACACGCGGGGTGCGCTCGATGACACCATGGACGGGGATCGTAGGCAGGCTTTGTGACGCCGCCACGACGGCTTGGCAGCGATTTAAGGTGCCGGGGCGCTTTGACTCCGAACCGCAACATTCCCCCGCTAGATTCATGGGTTCTCCAGGCCTTTCTCCCACCCATCGCTGCGTCCGTCGTGAACATCCTTCTGTGCAGCGTTCCTTTCCGACCCTCCGTCGGTGGCATCGAGACGGTCTCGGCATTGCTGGCCGAGCGCTTTGTCGGCGCCGGGCACCGCGTTACCGTCGTCACGCAAACCGCCGCCGGTGACATTGGTAATGATGCTTTCGACATCGTGCGGCGACCCTCCGCCTCGCGTCTGCTCTCGCTCGTGCGCTGGGCCGATGTGGTGTTCCACAACAACATCAGCTTGCGATTGGCCTGGCCGTTGTTGCTGAGTTCCCGGCCCTGGGTGGTGGCGCACCACACCTGGATTCCTGCGACGGGGTTGGCTGCCAGGTTCAAACGCCGTGTGCTGCGCTACGCGCACAACATCGCCGTCAGCCGGGCGCTCGCGGCGAGCCTGCCCGTGGCGTGCGAAGTCATCGCCAACCCCTACGCCGACGATGTGTTCCGCGCCCGTGAGGGAGGAGCTCGGAGCAAGGACTTGCTGTTCGTTGGGCGCCTGGTCAGCGACAAGGGTGCGCACGTGCTGATGGCCGCGCTTGGCGAGCTCGCCCAACGCGGGCTGCGGCCCAGCCTCACCATCGTGGGAGACGGACCCGAGTTCCCCGCCTTGCAGCGGCAATGCGCCGACCTCGGCATCGCGGCACAAGTCGATTTCACCGGATTGCGTTCCAGTGCCGAGGTGGCCGAGCTCTGCCGCACGCACCGTCTGCTGGCGGTGCCCTCGGTGTGGGAGGAGCCCTTCGGCATCGTGGCCCTTGAAGCCTTGGCCTGCGGCTGCGTGCCCGTCGTCGCCCGCAGTGGCGGCCTGCCCGAGGCCGTGGGCCGCTGTGGCGTCGTGCTGCCCCGGGGCGAAGTACGCGCCTGGGCCAATGGCCTGCAGAGCCTGTTGCAAGGCCCCGCCTTGCTCGACGCATGCCTGGGTAATGCCTCGGCCCATCTCGAGCGCCACACACGAGACCGTGTGGCCCAGGCCTACCTTGACGTTCTTGGCCATGCCCAACGAACTCGCACTGCACCGAGCACCGCGCGAGTTGCGTGACCGTCGGCCGGCGCAGTTGCCGACCGACGTCGCCGCGCCCACCGCTGCGCTGTCGTCGTCGCGCGAGCGGGCGCGCCGTCGCTTCGTGCTGGCGGTCTTCGCGGTCTACCTGCTGGTGATCTTCGAAGGCTCGCTGCGCAAGTACGTGGCGCCGCAACTTGGGCAGTACATCTTCTTCATCCGCGACCCCTTCGTCATCTATGCCCTTGCCGTCGCCGCCGCGCATGGCTTGTGGCCGCGCAACCACGCCTTCCTGAACCTGAGCCTGTTGATGGGCGCGGTGGGGGTGATGCTGTTCGTCGTGCAGTGCGTGATTTTCGGGCTGGACACGACGCGGTTGATCCTGGGCATTTACGGCTGGCGCGCGTACTTTCTCTATGTGCCGCTGGCATTCCTGATTGGGGCGAATTTCAGCGCCGAAGATTTGACGCGCTTCGCTCGGCTGACGCTTTTGCTCGCCATCCCGATCGCCGGGTTGGTTTTTCTACAGTTCTTTTCGTCGCCCAATGCACCCATCAATGTGGGCGTCGCCGAGGACAAAGCGCTTCAGTTTGCGAGTGTGGGCGTGACTGTCGACCGAATCCGTACGACCGGACCCTTCACGTCAGGCCAGGGTCAGACGCAATTCACCACGTTGTCGTTTGTGTTTGTCATGGCGGCCGCACTGGCCACCAGGCGATTCATTGGTATGCCATTGTTGGCAGCTTCCGGCGCTGCTACGCTGACCTGCCTCGCGCTGAGCAATAGCCGAGGAGCGATGCTGGCGTGTGGGCTCGTGGTGTTGTTTGCTGTCGGACTTGTGCTCAATGGCCGCGGCGCTGCGTTGAAGGCCAAGGCGCTGTTAATACCTGCAGTCGTCCTCGGCGGTGCGCTCGTGCTGTTTCCGATCATCTTCCCCGAAGGCTTCGAGTCCTTCACGACCCGCTGGAACGGCGCGGCGGCAGCGGAGTCGAACTTGACGGGGGGTGTCTTTGGGCGAGCCTTTCTGGGTCTCGTCATATTTACCCGCATCCTCGATGACGTTCCGCCGCTGGGCTTCGGACTTGGCTACGGGGGCAACGCCAGTCTGATCCTGGGTGCAATGGTCGATGGCGTAATGCCCGGGACATTGGCCGAAGCCGACTTTTCCCGACAAGTCGTCGACCTCGGCCCCTTGTTCGGGGTCGGCTACATCGCGTTCCGCGTCGTGCTGGTTGCTTGGCTGGCACGACGTGTGCTGATCGCTACCCGACTCAGCGCTAGCGCGCTGCCGATGCTCCTGTTCGCGTATGTCGGCAATCAGATCCTGGCCGGGCAAATCACTGGGCATGGGTCGATCAACGGCTTTGCCTGGATCGCCACGGGTCTGTGCCTTGCCGCCTGTCGGCCTCAACATCAACTCAGCAGAAGAGCCAAATGAACGAAACCATCATGGTCACTGGCGGTGCCGGCTTCCTCGGCTCCCATCTGTGCGACCGCCTCGTCAAAGACCGGCGCGACGTGCTTTGCGTGGACAACCTGTTCACCGGCAGCCGCCAGAACATTCGGCACCTGCTGGCCTCGGAGTACTTCGAGTTCCAGCGCCACGACGTGACGTTTCCGCTTTACGTCGAGGTAAGCCAGATCTACAACCTGGCCTGTCCGGCCTCGCCGGTGCACTACCAGCATGACCCGGTGCAGACGACCAAGACCAGCGTGCATGGCGCCATCAACATGCTGGGGCTGGCCAAGCGTGTGGGTGCTCGCATCCTGCAGGCCTCCACAAGCGAGGTGTATGGCGACCCTGCTGTCCACCCACAAACCGAGGCCTACTGGGGCAACGTCAACCCAGTGGGCATCCGCGCCTGCTACGACGAAGGCAAGCGCTGCGCCGAGACTTTGTTCTTCGATTACCACCGCCAGCACCAACTCGACATCAAGGTGGTGCGCAACTACAAAACCTACGGCCCGCGCATGCACCCGAATGACGGGCGCGTGGTGTCGAACTTCATCTTCCAGGCCCTCCGCGGTGAGGACATCACCATCTTTGGCGACGGGCAACAGACGCGCAGCTTCTGCTACGTCGATGACCTGGTCGAGGCGATGGTGCGCATGATGGCCACCGACCAGGGCTTCACTGGCCCGGTCAACATCGGCAACCCGGGCGAGTACACGATGCTGGAGCTGGCAGAGACTGTGCTGCGCATGACTAAGAGCGGATCCAAGCTTGTGAACCGGCCGCTGCCCAGTGACGACCCCAAGCAGCGCTGCCCCGACATCTCATTGGCGCAGGACAAGCTGGGGTGGCGGCCACTCGCGACTCTGGAAGACGGCCTGGTGCCCACCATTGCCTACTTTCGCAATCTGTTGGGCCATTGAGCGTTCCATGGAATTGCTCTACGAGCCCGGCACCGCGGTATCGAGCAGCGACAGCGGCGGCCAGACCCTCGCGACGGAGTTGCTTGGCATTGCCCCAGACAAGCCTCCTTTGCTGATGCTCGGTGTCGTCGTGCTGACATTCAACTCGGCCACCGTGATTGAGCGAACCGTCCGAGCGGCGCTGGCAGTCAGTAACTCTGTGTTCGTGGTGGACTCTGGCTCAGTTGACAACACGGTGGCCTTGGTGCGCGCCCTGGGGTGCCACGTGGTCCAGCGACCTTTCAAGAACTACGCTGATCAGCGCAACTGGGCTATCGACGAGTTCGGCCATCTCAGCCAGTGGCAACTGCACCTGGATGCGGACGAGGTACTCGATGCCTCGGCCATTGCGGAGGTGCGCAGGGTTCTTTGCGATTCAGCCGGTGCAACAGCCTTCATCTTCGAGCGACGAACCTACTTCATGGGCAGGCCCCTACGTTTCGGCGGCGCCACCAACTACCACTTGCGCCTGTTCAAGTCCGGTACGGCTCGCTGCGAGGACCGCCTGTATGACCAGCACTTCGTGTCCGAAAGGCCAGGCGTACGTATTGGTGGTTTGTTGCACGACATGAACGTCGGCAGCCTCACTGAGTGGACAGCACGTCACAACCGCTGGAGTGACTTGGAGGCGTCTGAGTTGCGGCGCAATGAAGCTCGCACTGCTGGTCAAATCAAGGCGCGTCTCTCGGCCGACCCGCGCGAGAGACGGCGCCTTTACAAGGGGCGCTACTACAGTGCGCCGCCCATCGCGCGCGCGATCCTGCTGTTCATCTATCGGTATGTCCTGCAAGGCGGCTTCCTCGACGGCCGGCCTGGCTTTTACTACGCCTTCTTCCAGGCGCTTTGGTTTCGCATGCTTGTCGATGCGAAGCTTGACGAACTGGCCGCGGGAGCATCCCAGAAATGATCAGACAGATTGAGTCGTTGGACCCAAAGGTCGCCCTCGCGATCGTTGGATTCTTCTCAGAAGTCTGAGCCGAGGCCCGAGCGATGAACGTTCTGACTCTCAGCAACAGTCCGCTCCTAGAGTCGCAGGGCTCGGGCTATGTGATCGTGAACTATGCGAGAGGATTGAGTGCGTTGGGGCATGAGGTCCAGTGCATCGGTCCTGAAGCATTTGAGCTTTGGCCGCGACTGGTCAGAGCTAAGCGGTGGCGTCTTGCCGTAGGCATGGCGCTGTTCGCCACCCGTCAGCGCCTGTTCCGCGGCTTCGATCTCGTCGAGTTCTATGGTGCAGAAGCATGGCTGACGGTCGCGCTCCTGCGGATCAGTCGCAGCCGTTGCACTCTGATTCAGCACTCCAACGGACTGGAGACTCGAGACCTTCTCGCAATGGCGCGCAACAGCGGGGCGGACACACACTCTGGTGAGCCGAGGCGTTGGTATCAGCTTCGTGCGGTCAACTTGCTGACAGTGGCTTTCACATGGGTTGATGGTCTTGTCTTGGTAAGCAGGTTCGAACATCGTTTTGCGTCGTTGATGCGCTACCAGCCGTTCAATCGCATGTTGGCAATCGAGAACCCACTGCCCCAATCATTCCTCGGCCAAGCATTGGACCTAGGGCGGCCGCGCTCGCTTGGCTTTTGTGGCGCCTGGATCTGGAGGAAGGGAACGAGCCAGTTGGTGACTGCCGCCAGCACGATCCTCCGCGCGTGGCCCGACGTCACTTTGGAACTGGTTGGTGTGGGGCCAAGCTTCGACAAACGGCGAGTGTTTGAGGTCGACATCTGCGACCGAGTTCATGTCACGCCGTTCCTTGAGAGCAAGGCCGAGCTTCAGGCTTGGTACCAGTCGGTGTCGATCCTCCTGCTCCCAGCGTATTACGAGAGCTTTGGGTTGGTTGCGGCTGAAGCGATGGCTTGCGGTTGCGCTGTTGTGGCGAGCCCGACAGGCTTTGCGGCAGATCTGATCGACGGCCAAGAGGCGATTGTTACGTCGGGTTTTGGTGCGGAGCAGCTCATCGCTGCCGTCGAGAGATTGCTCCAGGATGATGCCTTGCGCGAGAGGGTTGCGCGAGGTGGGCACCAACGTGTTCAGTCGCTCAATTGGACCGAAGCGACGAAGGAGTTGGAGAGCTTCTACCTGAAGTGCCTCGGTTCTTCGGCCTCGGGCGTTTCGCGGTCCACTGATCCGACTGGCGACGTAAGCCAC
>JANNFB010000278.1:0-23904 GCA_031379365.1 Burkholderiales bacterium | reverse complement strand
GCAGACGCGCGCCTTGTTCCTGCAGACGGCGCGCGAAGCCCAGGTCGATCCGGACAAGGATGCGCGCATGCGCCTGCTGGCCGCGCACTACACCATCATGGAGAACGCCAACGACATCTGCCGTGTGGCGGTGCGCACCTGTGGCGGGCAGGCGATGCTCAAGTCCCTGCCGCTGGAGCGGCTCTACCGCGACTCCCGCTGTGGCTCGCTGATGCTGCCGTGGACGGCCGAGTTGTGCGTCGATCGGCTCGGTCGGGAGTGTCTCTACGAGGCGGGCGAGCGCGACGAAGCGATCGAGCCGTGAGCTTTGCGGCGCTTTTGCGCGCCCACGTGGCGTTGCGTCCCGGCGCGCCGGCATTGGTCTTTGAAGGCAAGACCTGGACTTACGCCGAGTTCGAAGCCGAGGTCTGCGGGCAAGGCGAGCGGCTGAGCGAAGCGGGCCTGCGCCGCGGCCAGGCCTTGGGTTGGCTCGGGTTCAACAGCGTCGCGATGCTGGCCGCATTCTTCGCCTGTGCACGCAGCGGCATCGTCTTCGTGCCCTTGAACTGGCGCCTGGCCAGCCCCGAGCTGGCGGCCATGGCCCGCCACGCCGGACTGGCGTTCTGCCATGTCGATCCCGGTTTCGATGCCCCGGCCTGCCCGGGCGGCGAAGCGCCCGAGGGCGCAGACGACCTGTTGCTCGTCTACACCTCCGGCACCTCCGGCGCGCCCAAAGGGGCGGTGCATACGCAGACGGCGATGCTGGCCAACCTCGATGCTGCCATCGACGCCCAGGCGCTGGATGAGCGCACGCGCTGCCTGGCGGTGTTGCCGCTGTTCCATGTCGGCGGCCTGTGCATCCAGACCCTGCCCACCTTGGCGGCGGGCGGGGTCGTCAGACTGCACCCGCGCTTCGATGCCGGCGCCTGGCTGGCCGACGTGCAAACCTGGCAGCCGACCACCAGCCTGCTGGTGCCCGCGACGATGAAGGCCGTGATCGACGATGCCCGCTGGCTGGCGACGGATTTGCATTCGCTGGCCTTCGTCAATACCGGCTCCTCCATCGTCCCGCGCCCCCTGATCGACGCTTTCCATGCGCGGGAGGTGCCGGTCTGCCAGGTTTACGGCGCCACCGAAACCGGCCCGGTCACCCTGGTCCTGCGCCCGGAGGAGGCAATGGCACATCCCGGCAGTGCAGGCCGACCGGCCCGCGGTGTTGCCGTGCGACTGCAGGAGGGCGAACTTCTGGTGTGTGCACCCAACCTGGCCCGTGGCTACCACCGCGAGCCAGGTGCGGCGGCCTTCGCCGGCGGCTGGTTTCGCACCGGCGATCTGGCCCAGGCGGATGCCGACGGCTACTTCAGCATCGTCGGCCGCTTGAGTGAGCGCATCATTTCGGGCGGCGAGAACATCGACCCTGCCGAGATCGAGGCCGTGGCGATGGCCGATCCGGCAGTGGCCGAGGCTGTGGTCGTCGGGGTCGCCGATGCCCGTTGGGGCGAGGTCGCAGTGCTGGCGCTGGTGCTGCGCCCGGGCGCGGCGCTGGACACTGCCCGCCTGCAGTCTGCATTCGAGGCCCGGCTGGCGCGCTTCAAGCACCCGCGCCGCAGCGTTGTTGTCGATGCCTTGCCCCGAACGGCGCTCGGAAAAGTGCGAAAGAGCGAGCTCGCGCAACGCCTGGCTTGATCCAGCGCAAGGGCGCAGGGCCTTGAAATCCGCGCTTGACCGCCCCAAATCGGGGTCAGTTGAGGGGAACCCACCATGCGCATTGACAAACTCACGACCCGCTTCCAGGAGGCCTTGGCGGACGCCCAGAGCCTGGCCGTGGGGCGAGACAACCCCTACATCGAGCCAGCGCATCTGCTGGCGGCCATGCTGGCCCAACCGGAAGGCCCGAAAGCCCTGCTCGACCGGGCTGGAGCGAACAGCGCGGCGCTGAAGGCCGCCATGGATACCGCTCTCGCGGGCCTGCCGCAAGTGCAGGGCAGCGGTCAGGTGGTGCAACCTGGACGTGACCTGGTGTCTCTGCTGCAAGTGGCGGAGAAGGAAGCCGACAAACGCGGCGACCAATTCGTGGCCAGTGAGATGTTCCTGCTCGCGCTGGCCGACGCCAAGACCGACCTCGGCGGTGTGGTGCGCGGCCATGGCTTGACGCGCAAGGCGCTCGAGGCGGCGATCGAGGCGGTGCGCGGCGGCGCCAAGGTCGACTCGGCCGACGCCGAAGACCAACGTGAGGCGCTGAAAAAGTACACCGTGGACGTGACGGAGCGTGCCCGGCTGGGCAAGCTTGACCCGGTCATCGGTCGCGATGACGAGATCCGGCGCGCCATCCAGGTGCTGCAGCGGCGCACCAAGACCAACCCGGTGCTGATCGGCGAGCCAGGCGTTGGCAAGACCGCCATCGTCGAGGGCCTGGCGCAGCGCATCGTCGCCGGCGAAGTGCCTGAAACCTTGAAGGACAAGCGCGTCCTGTCGCTCGACATGGCCGGCCTCCTGGCCGGGGCCAAGTACCGCGGCGAGTTCGAGGAGCGCTTGAAGGCGGTGCTGAAGGAGGTCTCGGCCGACCAGGGGCGCATCATCCTGTTCATCGACGAATTGCACACCATGGTGGGTGCCGGCAAGGCCGAGGGCGCCATTGACGCCGGCAACATGTTGAAGCCCGCGCTGGCGCGCGGCGAGTTGCACTGCATCGGCGCGACCACGCTCAACGAGTACCGCAAGTATGTCGAGAAGGATGCCGCGCTCGAGCGCCGCTTCCAGAAAGTGCTGGTGGCCGAACCGACGGTCGAGGCCACCATCGCCATCCTGCGTGGCCTGCAGGAGAAGTACGAGGTCCACCATGGGGTCGAGATCACCGACCCGGCGATCGTCGCTGCGGCCGAGTTGAGCCATCGCTACATCACCGACCGATTCCTGCCCGACAAGGCGATCGACCTGATCGACGAGGCCGCGGCTAAGATCAAGATCGAGATCGACTCCAAGCCCGAGGCGATGGACAAGCTTGACCGCCGCCTGATCCAGCTCAAGATCGAGCGCGAGGCCGTGCGCAAGGAGAAGGACGAAGCCTCGAAGAAGCGCTTCGACCTGATCGAAGTCGAGATCGCCAAGCTCGAGCGCGAAGCCGCCGACCTCGAGGAAATCTGGAAGGCCGAGAAGGCGGCCGCGCTGGGTTCTGCCCACGTCAAGGAAGAGATCGAGCGCATGCGCCACCAGATCGAGGAGTGGAAGCGCAAGGGCAATTTCGACAAGGTGGCCGAGTTGCAGTACGGCCGCCTGCCGGAGCTGGAGAAGACCCTGAAGGAAGCCCAGGCCAAGGAAACCAAGAAGGGCAAGGCGGGCAAGGAGGGCAAGGCCGGGCCCCAGTTGCTGCGCACCATGGTGGGGGCCGAGGAGATCGCCGAGGTGGTGTCGCGCGCCACCGGCATCCCGGTGTCCAAGCTGATGCAGGGCGAGCGCGACAAGCTGCTGCAGATGGAAGCCAAGCTGCACGAGCGCGTGGTCGGCCAGGACGAGGCCATCAGCGCGGTGGCCGATGCGATCCGCCGTTCGCGTGCGGGCTTGAGTGATCCGAACCGCCCGCTCGGCTCCTTCCTGTTCCTCGGCCCTACCGGCGTCGGCAAGACGGAGCTTTGCAAGGCCCTGGCCGGCTTCCTGTTCGACAGCGAGGAGCACATGATCCGCGTCGACATGAGCGAGTTCATGGAAAAGCACAGTGTCAGCCGCCTGATCGGCGCGCCTCCCGGCTATGTCGGCTACGACGAGGGCGGCACCTTGACCGAGGCCGTGCGGCGCAAGCCCTACAGCGTGCTGCTGCTCGACGAGGTCGAGAAGGCGCATCCGGATGTCTTCAACGTGCTGCTGCAGGTGCTCGACGATGGCCGCCTGACCGACGGCCAGGGCCGCACCGTGGACTTCAAGAACACTGTCATCGTGATGACCAGCAACCTGGGCTCGCACATGATCATGCAGATGGCCGGCTCACCCAGCGAACTGATCCGCGAGGCCGTGCAGGTCGAGGTCAAACAACACTTCCGGCCCGAGTTCCTGAACCGCATCGACGAGCAGGTGGTGTTCCACGCCCTGGACGAAACCCACATCCGTTCCATCGCCGTGATCCAACTCAAGGTGCTGGAGGCGCGCCTGGCCAAGATGGACATGAAGCTCGATGTGTCTGCCGAAGCCGTGGCTGAGATTGCCAAGGTGGGTTTCGACCCGGTGTTCGGCGCGCGACCACTCAAGCGCGTGATTCAGCAGCGCATCGAGAATCCGGTGGCCAAGCTGATCCTGGAGGGCCGCTTTGGCCCCAAGGACGTGATACCGGTGGATGTCGACGGCGGCGAGTTCGTCTTCTCGCGCGTCGTGCACTGACCGCGCTGGCGTTGCCGTAGCGGGGTCGTCTGCTCAGGCCCGTTGACGCTGCGCAGGCGCAATCACCCCGCAGTGCTGACTGGCGCTAGGCGGTGTCGCCGTCCTCGAGCAGCAGGTCCAGGCGCTGCAGCTGCAGGCGCACCAGCGTCAGGTTGGTCAGGCCGCGGTCGAGTACCGCGTGCAGGGCCAGGCCGGGCCGGCCGGGCACGGCACGCAACAGCTGGTGGTGCCGCGCGAGAGTGATGGCTGCGTCAGGCGCAGCGTCGCCGAGATTCAACCCGTGAGCGGCCTCCGCCAGCGAGGCCATCAGCGTGGCGCCTTGGGAGGCCAGCGCTGCCGGCCCGGGGCGTGTGCCAGCGTGGCCGACGGTGCGCTGGCTGGCCAGCTCGAAGACGCAGCAGCTGATCATGCCTTTGAGTTCGCCGCACTTGCGCACATAAGTCGCCAAGGCCGGGTCCACCGGCATCGCCACGGGTGCTGCAGCGCGAACGGCAGGCATCGGTTGCATCGGCAACTGCGGCCGGGTGGGCGCCGGTGCGGTCGCCGGCTGCAAGAGCGCGCTGGCGTCGCTGCTGCGCTCTGGCGCGGGCGCGACCGCGCTGGCGGGCTGCGGCGCGACGGGATCATGGATCTCGGGCAGGTGAATCGCCTGCTCACTCAGTTGCCCGCGTACCTTGTTCCAGGTACCTCGCAGGTAGCTCCAGGCCTCGGCCGGCCGCGTCACCAAGGGCGTGGTTCGCACCTGGATTTCACTGCCGATGGCCAGGTGCGCCGCCTGGCTTGCCAGCGCCGAGGCGCCCGCCAGCGGCAGCATCAGCAGCTCGCGGTTGCGCCACGGACCCTCCTTGATGGCATCGTGCAGCGGCAGCAGGGCGGTGGCCAGGGCATGCGGCGGCAGGTCGCCGACGATCACCACTGCCAGCCGGCTGTGGGCCAGCAGGAGGCGCGCCAGACGCTTGCGTTGCTGCGTGTCGGCGTCGATCTCGGTGGTGTACAGGCGCAGCGGTGGCAGGCCGGCGTCAGTGGGCAGTTCAACGAATTCGAGCCGCGCCAAGGGCATGCCCAGGCCCTGACGGCGGATGTGCAGCTGATGCACCGGCCGGCCGGTGGCGGCTGCCAGGCCGGCAAGCATGCGGCGCGATGACAGGGTGCCGATGTCATGCAGTGCGATGTACTCCGGTTGCAAAACGTCGAACTGCTGCTGCAGGGCTTCTCCCGGGTCGATGACGGTGAAGAGCTCCCACTGGGATGGCCCGACCTGGCGGCCGACATGGCGCATCGCCTGCGCTTGCACGTCGTCCCGGTCGCGCATGACCTGGGTCGCCATGCCGGTTTGCGCCCGCGTGGCCTCCCAGGCTTCCTCGTCTTGTTCATCGAAGTCTCGCGAGGGCTGCGCCGAGGCATCCCAGGTGGACATCTCATGAATTGGTTTTGGCATGTCGGAGCGCTGGGAAACAGCCCGGAAAACAGTCGCACATAGTGTACGGTCCCCCTCGAATGAGTGGGCTTCTAGAATCGAGCCGATGACACCCAAACCTTCGGACCCAGCGCCAGTCGTGATCATCGGGGCCGGTCTGGCCGGACTCACGGTCGCCTTGCTCCTGGCCGCCGACCGCCCCGTCGTGGTGCTGGCCAAACGTGACCTGAACGAGGCGGCCACGGCTTGGGCGCAGGGCGGCATCGTCGGCGTGCTCGGCGACGACGACAGTGTCGAGTCGCATGTGCGCGATACGCAGGACGCCGGGGCCGGGCTGGTGGACGAGAACACCGCGCGCTTCATCGCCGAGCAGAGTGCCCAGGCCATCGAGTGGCTGGTGGCGCAGGGCGTGCCGTTCTCGCCCGACCCACAAGGTCCGCTCGGCCTGCACCTGACGCGGGAGGGCGGGCACGCCGTGCGGCGCATCGCCCACGCGGCCGACGCCACCGGCCTGGCGATTCATCAGGCCTTGCTTGCGCAGGTCAAGTCGCACCCGAACGTGGTGCTGCGTGAGCGCTCGATGGCCATCGACCTCATCACTTCACGCCACCTCAAGCGCGACGAAACTTCGCGCTGCTATGGCGTCTATGCGCTGGATATCGACAGCGGGGTGGTCGAGACCCTGCCTGCGTCGGCGGTGGTGCTGGCCACCGGGGGCGTCGGCAAGGTCTATCGCTACACCAGCAACCCCGACACCGCCACCGGGGACGGCATTGCGATGGCCTGGCGCGCGGGCTGCCGAATTGGCAACATGGAGTTCATCCAGTTCCATCCGACCTGCCTGTACCACCCGCAAGAGCGCAGTTTCCTCATCACCGAGGCGCTGCGTGGGGAGGGAGCGCACCTGGTCTTGCCGGTCAAGGACGGCAGTGGCCACGGTTTGGGCGAGCGCTTCATGATGCGCCACGATCCCCGCGGCGAGCTGGCGCCACGCGACATCGTGGCCCGCGCCATCGATTTCGAGATGAAGAAGCACGGCGTCGACCACGTATGGCTCGATGCACGTCACCTCGGCGAGGGTTTTCTCAAGGAGCATTTCCCGACCATCCATGCCCGCTGTCTGAGGCTCGGTATCGATATCGCCCAGGCCCCCATCCCGGTGGTGCCGGCGGCGCACTACACCTGCGGCGGTGTCGTCACCGATCTCGAGGGCCGCTGCGATCTGCCGGGCCTGTACGCGGTCGGCGAGACCACCTACACCGGACTGCACGGGGCCAACCGGCTGGCCAGCAACTCCTTGCTCGAGTGCGTCGTGCTGGGTCGAACCTGCGCATTGGCCATTGGTGCGGCCGCAGCGACGTCAGTGGCTGTCTTGCCGCCCTGGGACGAGAGCCAGGTCGAGAACGCCGACGAGCAGGTCGTGATTGCCCACAACTGGGACGAGTTGCGCCTCCTGATGTGGAACTACGTGGGCATCGTGCGCACCACCAAGCGCCTCGAACGCGCCTTGCACCGCATCGACCTGCTGCGCAGTGAGATCGACGAGTACTACGCCAATTTCCGTGTCAACCGCGACCTGCTCGAGTTGCGCAACCTCGTGGATTGCGCTGAGCTCATCGTGCGCTCGGCACTGATGCGCCATGAAAGCCGCGGCCTGCACTACAGCCGCGACTATCCCCAAACCTTGCCGGTGAGTTTCCCGACAGTCCTGTTCCGCGATATCCGTCGCTGAGGCGCGTCAGGCGGCGCCCAGCTTGGGCACGAAGCCGCGTCGTGGCTGGGCGATGCTGGCCGGGTGGGCCGCCACAAACGCCAGCATGCGGTCGATGCAGCCCAGGGCCTGGCTGCGCGTGGGCTCAGGGACTTCGATCGCGCCGCGCCCGTGCTCGAGGCAGTCGATCACGCCCTGCACTGCATTCATCGCCATCCAAGGGCAATGCGCGCAACTCTTGCAGGTGGCGCTCTGGCCCGCGGTGGGGGCCTCGAGCAGGATCTTGCCCGGCGCAAGTTGACGCATGCGGTGCAGGATGCCGTTGTCGGTGGCGACGATGTAGGTCTGCGCGCGGCCGTCGACCACGGCCTTGATGAGCTGCGACGTCGAGCCGACGACGTCAGCCAGGGCCACCACGCCAGACGGCGATTCGGGGTGCACCAGCACCAGCGCGTCGGGATGATCCCGTTTCATCAGTTCGAGCTCGAGCGCTTTGAACTCGTCGTGGACGATGCATTCGCCTTGCCACAGCAGCATGTCGGCGCCGGTCTCGTCGCGGATATAACGACCGAGGTGACGATCCGGCGCCCACAAGATCTTGTGGCCCTGGTCTTTGAGGTGCTGCACGATGGCCAAGGCACACGAACTCGTGACCATCCAGTCGGCGCGCGCCTTCACCGCCGCGCTGGTGTTGGCGTAGACCACCACCTTGCGATCGGGGTGGGCGTCGCAAAAGCGCGCGAACTCGTCCGGTGGGCAGCCGAGATCGAGCGAGCAGGTGGCCTCGAGGTCGGGCATCAGCACGCGCTTGGCGGGCGACAGGATCTTCGAGGTCTCGCCCATGAAGCGCACGCCGGCCACCACCAGTGTCTGCGCCGCATGGTCGCGACCGAAGCGGGCCATCTCCAGGGAGTCGGCAACGCAGCCACCGGTCTCCAGCGCCAGGTCTTGCAGATCGCCATCGACGTAGTAGTGGGCCACCAGTACGGCGTTGTGCTGCTTCAACAGCGCCGCGGCACGCGTTTTGTCGGTGGCGCGTTGGGCTGGCGCGGGCGCCAGTGGCACGCGGGCCCAGGCCCGTTCGGTGCGGCTCGCGCCGCTGGCGTCCTGGCGGGTGTAGTCGTACAGCACTTGGCTCATGCCAGCCATGTTAGCGCGCCGCCATGTTGCGGCTTCCCGTCCTGCTCAGCCGAGGGCGCGCTCGGCTTCGGCCAGTTTGAACTTCAGCAGGGCCAGGTTGGCGTGCGACCGGTCGATGCGAGCGAACAGGAACTGGTTCGGCCGCCGCTGCACCGGCCTGATGAGGTGACACAGGCTGCCGTTGACGACAGACACCTCGTCGAGCGTGCCGGGCAGGCCCATGGCCTGGGTGGCCTGGCGGTGCGCGCGCAGCACGGAGGCCAGCGCCGCGGCCGCTCGTGCCAGGTCTGCGCCGGCGTCGCGCGACTCACCAGCCAGCAGATCACCATCGGTGGCGTCGACCAGGGCACAGCCGAGCACGCCGTCGGTGTACATCAAGCCACGCAGTTGGCGTGCCACGGCCCGCGCTTCGAGGGCGGCTGCATCGGCGGTGGGCTCCACCGGCCCGTGCAGGCGGTCCCAGGCGGCGAGCAACGCGTTCCAGACCGAGGACGTGCCGATCAGCGGTTCGTCGAGCACTTCGACCTGCAGCGTGCGCGGCCAGTCGAGCGAGGCGATGCGGCTGGCGATCCAGGCACTGCTGTGGGGCAGCAGAAAGAGCAGGGCGCCACAGCGCCAACTCGGTTGCTGCACGGCGGCCTGCAAGGCCAGCAACATGGCCTGCACGTCGGACGCCTGCATCGGCCCGACGATCACCGCCGCCATCTCACTGCGCTCCATCAAAGCAAACGGCACCTGCAGGCCTTCGCCCTCCGGGTCGCGCAGGTCGGCGTGGTAGATCTTCAGCGTCGCTTCGCCGCGCCGCGGCACCACCGTGCGCTCGAGCGTGGCCAGAATGCGCAGCGTGGACTGCTCACGCAGATGCAGGCGTTCGACCGGCTGGCCGGTGGCGTCCGAGAGCGCCTTGACCACGCCCGGCGCCCACAAACGCGCGGGGTCGAGAAGGGTGATGGTGCGCACATCGCTGCCGGCTGGCGCTTTGGCCAGGTGCTCTCGCATCGCCCGTGCGGGTGAGCCCGTCACGAACAGGTCCTGCTGGTGACGATCGACCATTCGGCCTGCGGCGGACAGACGGGTGTTGGTGCTTTCCAGGATGGCTGTCGCGGCAAAGGCCGGCACCGGACCCCCGGCAGCCAGTGGGGTGGCGGTCAATTCACCAAAAAGGGACTTCAACACGCGCGCACTCCTGAACGATGGTCTCGCATGCAGCCTGAGGCTTGTGGGCGCGTCGAGGTGCCGAATCGCAACGCGCGTGGGCGGCGGGGTTCGGATGGTCACGCTTGTCACATCTGGTGGCCAGCGCGGTGCGCACCCGGCGGGTCGTTAACATCGCCGCATGAACACACCGAGGCTGGCCGGCCATGCCCTGGTCGAAGCGCTGATAGCCCAGGGCGTCGACACCACCTTTGGCGTGCCGGGAGAGAGCTACCTGGCCGTGCTGGACGGCTTTTATGAGCATGCCGGCGCGATCCGCTTTGTGGCCTGCCGCCATGAGGGCGGGGCGTCCTTCATGGCCGAAGCCCAGGGCAAGTTGACCGGCTGGCCAGGAGTCTGTTTCGTGACCCGCGGGCCGGGTGCCAGCAACGCTGCCATCGGCCTGCACACGGCGTTCCAGGATTCGACGCCGATGGTGTTGTTCATCGGGCAGGTGGCCAGCGAACAACGGGATCGGGAGGCCTTCCAGGAACTCGATTACCGCCAGGTCTTCGGCCCAGGCACCCTGGGCATGGCCAAGTGGGTGGGCGAGGTGCAACACGCCGACCGTCTGCCGGAGTACGTGGCGCGCGCCTTTCACACCGCGATGCAGGGGCGACCCGGGCCGGTGGTGCTGGTCTTGCCAGAAGACATGCTCACGACCGTGACCGCCGCACCGGTGCTGCCGCGGGTCCAGCCAGCCCACGCCTGGCCGGCGCCTGGGGCGCTGCGCGATCTGCGGGCCCTGCTGCTCGCAGCCGAGCGGCCGCTGGCGATCGTCGGTGGCTCCGGCTGGACGGCAGAAAGCGCGCGCGCCCTGCAGCGTTTTGCCGAAGCCTGGGAGCTGCCGGTCGGCTGCGGATTTCGCTTCCAGGACTGTTTCGACAACCGCCATGCCTTGTATGCCGGCGATGTCGGCATTGGCATCAATCCCAAGCTTGCGTCCCGGCTGCAAGATGCCGATCTGGTGCTGGCGCTCGGCGTACGGCTGGGCGAGATGACCACCGGCGGCTACACCCACCTCAGGGCGCCGCGCCCGGCCCAACGGTTGGTCCACATGCACGCTGGCGCCGAGGAACTGGGCCGCGTGTATGCGGCCGACCTGCTGCTGCAATGTTCGATGGCTGTGGCAGGGCAGGCCCTGTCAGGGCTCGAACCACCGGCTGGCCGGGCAGCTTGGGCCGGTTGGGCGGCGTCGGCGCGCGCCGACTACGAGGCCAATCAGGAGGCAACCGCCGTCAGTCCGCTGGACATGGCCCAAGTGGTCAAGACGGTGCAGCGGCTGGCACCCGCCGACACCGTTTACACCAACGGCGCCGGCAACTTCAGCGCCTGGCTTCACCGCTACACCCGCTACTTCGGCCTGCAGCACCACGGCCGCACTCAACTGGCGCCGACCTCGGGGGCAATGGGCTACGGCGTGCCGGCCGCCGTGGCGGCTTCGCTGCTGTTCCCGCAACGCACCGTCGTCAACATCGCCGGTGACGGCGACTTCTTGATGACGGGCCAGGAACTCGCCACGGCACGGGCCCACGGCGCCGGCACCGGGCCTGGCAAGCTGATCAGCATCGTGGTCGACAACGGCACCTACGGCACCATCCGCATGCACCAGGAGCGCGAGTACCCCGGGCGCGTGAGTGGCAGCGACTTGCGGGCCAATCCGGATTTTGCGGCGTTGGCGCGGGCTTATGGCTGGCGTGCAGCCCACGTGGGGGCGTCGGCGGAATTCGAGCCGGCCTTTGCGGCGGCACTGGCAGCCGATGGCCCCAGCCTGATCCACCTGACACTGGCCGCTGAGGTCAGTACGCCGCGGGCCACATTGAGCGCGCTGCGCGAAGCAGCATTCAAGGCCGGCCGCTGATCAGCGGCAATCGCTGGCAACGACAGCGCGCGCGCGCTGCATCTCGTCGGCTCGCTCTTTGTCGTCGAGCACCTCACGTTCGCCTTTGCCATTCGTGCGCGTCATGCGCTGGCCATCCGCAAGGCCCGCCAGCGCACCCTTGGCGCGGCTGCAGTTGTCGGCACGCAGGACCACGTCTCTGTCTTGCTGCTGACGCTGTTGCGCGGCTTGCTCGTCGACGGCACGCTTGCGTCTGGCCTCGAGTTCCGGGTCGGTCTTGGGCCCGGCATTGAGGCTGGCGGCGGAGGCGGCTGAGGTCGCGGCCGCCTCGGCTGCTGCCACCTTGCGCTGCAAGGGCGGGCGATCGAGGATGTCCTTGGCAGGAACGGACAAGGGCGGCGGCAGGTCGCTGACGTGCACCTGGCCCGCAGCATCGCGCCACTTCCAGGCCGGTGGCAGCGGAGCAGTTTGGGCATGGGCCGCCGTCGCCACGAAGGCGGTGAGCAGCACCACGAGGGCAATCGGGTTGTGCATGGCTGGCACGGCCGTCAGGCCGCCAAGCTGAGGGTGGGCACAGAGTCTAGCGGCGGGAGAGGGGCGGCGGCCGGCCACTGCCTGGGCCACACCCTGAATGGGGGCCAGGGCCTTTCCCTAGCGCGGCTGCTTCTATTTGCAGTCGCTCGCGATCACGGACCGCGCACGCTGAACTTCCTCGGCGCGGCCTTTGTCATCGAGGACTTCTTTCTCACCTTTGGCGTTGATCCGCGACATGCGTTGCCCTTCGCCCAAGGCGGAGACCTGGGCTCGGGCCCGGTTGCAGTTCTCGACCCGGGCCGCATCGTCGCGGGCTTGCGCCTGACGCTGCTGCGCGGTTTGCTCCTCGGCGGCTCGCTTGCGACGCGCTTCGAGTTCCGGATCGACACCTGCCGAAACCAGCTTCACCGAGGCGTTGCCGGCGGTGGCCGCCGAGGCCGGCTGGGCCGCTGCCGCCAGTCGTTTGTCGGTGGGTCGCGCCAACACGTCGCGCTCCGGCACGCTGCTGGGCGGCGGCAGGTCGCTCGCCGTGATGCGACCGCTGGCGTCGCGCCACTTCCACTGTGCCGTTGCGCTGCCGCAGGACAGCATCAGGGCCAGGGTGGTGACGATGATGGCGGCGTGGTGGTGCATGGTGCCTCGGGGACGGGCCGGTGATGTCCAAGACTGTAGTGCGCAGCCGGCGCCGGCAGACGGTGCAATGTCACGCTCTCTATAATCGCTTTTTGCGACTGGAGCTTTTTCCCATGCGCCTACTCGGCAAAGCGCTGACCTTCGACGACGTGTTGTTGGTCCCCGCCTACTCCCAGGTTCTGCCCCGCGACACCAGTCTGGCCACGCGCCTGTCGCGCAACATCGCGCTCAACCTGCCCTTGGTCTCGGCGGCCATGGACACGGTCACCGAGGCCCGCTTGGCCATCGCGCTGGCCCAGGAAGGCGGCATCGGCATCGTGCACAAGAACCTGACGCCGCGGCAACAGGCCGCCGAGGTGGCGCGGGTCAAGCGCTACGAGTCGGGTGTCTTGCGCGACCCGATCACGATCACGCCCCAGACAACCGTGCGTGAGGTGGCGGCGCTGGCGCAACAACATGGCATCTCGGGTTTCCCCGTGCTCGATGGCCAGCGCGTGGTGGGCATCGTCACCAACCGCGACCTGCGCTTCGAGACCCGCCTGGACATCGCCGTCAGCGAGATCATGACCCCGCGCGAACGCCTGGTGACGGTGCCTGAGGGCGCCACCATCGATGACGGCAAGGCCTTGATGCACCGGCACAAGCTCGAGCGGGTGCTGGTGGTCAATGACGCCTTCGAGCTGCGCGGCCTGATGACGGTCAAGGACATCACCAAGCAAACCAACTTCCCGAACGCGGCGCGCGACAGCCACGGCAAGCTGCGTGTCGGTGCGGCGGTGGGCGTGGGCGACGGCACGGAAGAGCGCGTCGAGTTGCTGGCCGCGGCGGGCGTCGATGTGCTGGTGGTGGATACAGCGCACGGCCACAGCGCGGGGGTGATCGAACGCGTGCGTTGGGTCAAGAAGCATTACCCCCGCATCGATGTCATCGGCGGCAACATTGCCACCGGCGAGGCCGCATTGGCCCTGGCCGAGGCCGGTGCCGACGCCGTCAAGGTCGGCATCGGGCCGGGTTCGATCTGCACCACGCGCATCGTCACCGGCGTCGGCGTGCCGCAGATCATGGCCATCGACAACGTGGCGCGGGCTCTCATGGGCAGCGGCGTGCCGGTAATTGCCGATGGCGGCATTCGCTACTCGGGCGACGTGGCCAAGGCCATCGTGGCGGGCGCGGACTGCGTGATGATGGGCAGTGCACTTGCCGGCACGGAAGAAGCGCCCGGCGAGGTCATCCTCTACCAGGGTCGCAGCTACAAGAGTTACCGCGGCATGGGCTCTCTGGGTGCGATGCAAAAAGGCAGTGCCGACCGCTACTTCCAGGACGACGGCGGCAACAACCCGAACACCGCCAAACTGGTGCCCGAGGGCATCGAGGGCCAAGTGCCCTACAAGGGCTCGGTCGTCGGTATCCTGTACCAGATGGCCGGCGGCCTGCGAGCGTCGATGCATTACTGCGGCTGCACCACGATCGCTGAAATGCAGACCAAGGCCGAGTTCGTCGAGATCACTTCCGCGGGCGTGCGCGAGAGTCATGTGCACGACGTGCAGATCACCAAGGAAGCGCCGAACTACCGGATGGAGTGACTTGGCTTCCACCCCTGTGCCTTCCACCTTGCCCTGGTCCTGGCACGATTGAGCGGCCTGACTGATACCGCCAGCGCGCCGCCCTCCCGGGCGGCAATGCGCTTCATCCTGATCACCGTGTTGATCGACATGGTGGCGGTCGGCTTGATCATTCCCGTGCTGCCCGCGCTGGTGGGCAGCTTCACGCAGAGCCAGGCCGACACCGCGTTCTGGTTCGGTGCCGTCTCGCTCGCCTTCGGTGTGGCCAACTTCTTCGGCGCGCCCATCCTCGGTGCCCTTTCGGATCGTTATGGCCGCCGGCCGGTGTTGTTGATCGGCTTCAGTGGCCTGGCGGTCAGCTTCTTCACCACCGCGCTGACCACCTCGTTGTGGGTGTTGATCCTGATACGGCTCGTCAGCGGCGGCTTCATGGCCAATGCCGCCGTGGCCAACGCCTATGTCGCCGACATCACGCCGCCGGCCGAGCGCGCCCGCCGCTTTGGCCTGCTCGGCGCCATGTTCGGTCTGGGTTTCATTCTCGGGCCGGTGCTGGGCGGTGTGCTCGGCAACATTGACCTGCATTTGCCGTTCTTCGTGGCCGGCAGCCTGGCGCTGCTGAACTTGGCCTATGGCTACTTCGTGCTGCCCGAGTCTCTGGCGCTCGATCGCCGCACGCCCTTCGCGTGGCGCAAGGCCAACCCTATCGCCGCTTTGAAGGGTCTGGCAGAACTCAAGGGCATCGGCTCCCTGATCGTCGTGCTGGCACTGTCTGGCCTGGCTCAACTGCTGCTGCACTCGACCTGGGTGCTCTACACCACCTTCAAGTTCGGCTGGGGCCCACTGCAGAACGGCTGGTCCTTGTTTGCCGTGGGCGTGATGTCGACACTGGTGCAGGGCTTCTTGCTCAAGCACCTGCTGCAACGCTTCTCGGCTCAGCGGCTGGTGGTGATGGGCCTGGTGTCGTCGTCGCTGTGCTACCTGGCCTGGGGGCTGGCCCCCCAGGGTTGGGTGATGATCGTCGTGGTCGGGTTCAACGTCCTTGGCTTTGCCGTCACGGCGGCGATGCAGAGCATCGTCTCCAATGCTGCGGACGAAGCCACGCAGGGCCGCACCCTGGGCGCGGTCGCCTCCTTGAACAGCCTGATGGCGGTCGTGGCGCCGGTCATCGGTGCGGCCCTGCTCGGCTTGGTTTCGCACCTGCCGCAGGGCGATTGGCGCATCGGGGCCCCGTACTATTTCTGCGCCGCCCTGCAGGCCGTCTCGATGCTGCTGGCGCTGCGTCATTTCGCGCGCCAACGGGCCCTCAAACCTCTACTCTCCGTTCCCTCATGAAGCACGACAAGATCCTGATCCTCGACTTCGGCTCGCAGGTCACACAGCTCATTGCACGGCGCGTGCGCGAGGCCCATGTCTACTGCGAGATCCACCCCAACGACGTCAGCGACGAGTTCATCCGCGCGTTCGCGCCCAAGGGCATCATCCTGTCCGGCAGCCATGCCAGCACCTATGAGGAACATGACCTTCGCGCGCCCCAGGCGGTGTGGGACAGCGGTGTGCCGGTACTGGGCATCTGCTACGGCATGTTCACCATGGCGGTGCAGCAGGGCGGCCAGGTCGAGGCCAGCAGTCACCGCGAGTTTGGCTATGCGGAGGTGCGCGCCCACGGCCATACCCGGCTGCTGGAAGGCGTGCAGGATTTCGCCACGCCCGGACCTGATGGCAAGAGCCACGGCATGCTCAAGGTCTGGATGAGCCATGGCGACAAGGTCACCGCGCTGCCGCCCGGCTTCAAGTTGATGGCCAGCACCCCCAGCTGCCCGGTGGCCGGCATGGCCGATGAAGCGCGCGGCTACTACGCCGTGCAGTTCCATCCCGAGGTCACGCACACGGTGCAGGGCAGGGCACTGCTGGAACGCTTTGTGTTGCAGATCGCCAAGGCCCGGCCCGACTGGGTGATGCGCGATCACATCACCGAGGCCGTGACACGCATTCGCGAACAGGTGGGCGACGAGGAAGTCATCCTGGGCTTGTCGGGCGGCGTCGATTCCAGCGTCGCGGCCGCACTCATCCACCGCGCCATCGGCGACCAACTCACCTGCGTCTTTGTCGATCACGGCTTGTTGCGCCTGAATGAAGGCGACATGGTGATGGACATGTTCGTCGACCGCTTGCATGCCAGGGTCATCCGCGTCGATGCCAGTGCCCTTTTCCTGGGCAGATTGGCGGGCGTCACCGACCCGGAGGCCAAGCGCAAGATCATTGGTGCCGAGTTCGTGACCGTCTTCAAGCAGGAGGCCGCGAAGCTGACGCAGGCCGGCGCGCGCGGCGCGAAGTGGCTGGCCCAGGGCACCATCTATCCCGACGTGATCGAGAGCGGCGGCGCAAAGACAGCTACGGGCAAGAAAAAGGCCGTCACCATCAAGAGCCACCACAACGTGGGCGGATTGCCAGAACAGCTCGGCCTGAAGCTGCTGGAGCCCCTGCGCGACCTGTTCAAGGACGAGGTGCGGGAACTCGGCGTGGCCCTGGGCCTGCCGCACGCCATGGTCTACCGCCATCCCTTCCCCGGCCCCGGGCTGGGCGTACGCATCCTGGGCGAAGTGAAGCCGGAGTACGCCGACCTGCTGCGTCGCGCCGACGCCATCTTCATCGACGAACTGCGCGCGTTCAAGGACGAGGCCACCGGCAAGAGCTGGTACGACCTGACGAGTCAGGCCTTCGCGGTCTTCCTGCCCGTCAAGAGCGTGGGGGTGATGGGCGACGGTCGCACCTACGATTACGTGGTGGCCTTGCGCGCGGTACAGACCAGCGATTTCATGACCGCGGACTGGGCCGAACTGCCCTACGCGCTGTTGAAGAAGGTCAGCAGCCGCATCATCAACGAGGTGCGCGGCATCAACCGGGTCACCTACGACGTGAGCAGCAAACCGCCGGCTACGATCGAGTGGGAGTGATGGCAGACCGCGCGCCCAGCCTGTCGACCGAGGCGCTCGTCGGTCAGCGCGGGGACCGGGTTCTGTTCCGCGGCCTGACGATGACGCTCGCGCCGGGCCAGATCGTCTGGCTGCGCGGTCGCAACGGGCGCGGCAAGACCAGCCTGCTGCGCATCCTCGCCGGCCTCTCGGCGCCGGCCGAAGGCGAGGTGTTCTGCGGCGGTCAGGGGCTGTCTGGTTTGGCCGCCGAGTGGCGCGAGCGCCTCATCTACATCGGCCACGCCAGCGCCCTCAAGGACGACCTGACGGTGGCCGAGTGCCTGCGTTTCGCAGCGGCAGTCCAGGGGCGCCAGCCCAGCCCGCAGGTGATCGACGCGGCATTGGCCCGCTGGGGCATCCTGCCGTTGCGCCACGCGCCGGTGCGGCGCCTCAGCCAGGGCCAGCGTCGGCGCACCGCCCTGGCGCGCCTGGCGCTGCCCCAACCTTTGTCCATCTGGCTGCTGGACGAGCCCCTCGACGCGCTCGACGGCGAGGGCGTCCAGACGCTTTGTACTTTGCTCGCGCAGCAGGCCGCACGCGGCGGCAGCGTGATGCTCACCAGCCACCAGGCGCTGCCGCTGACCGACCCCCTGCCGTCGACACTGGACCTCGACGCACTTGAAGCGCGGGGCGGCACCCCGTGAGGGCCCTGTTCCTGGCCTTGCTGCTGCGCGATCTGCGCCTGGCCGCGCGCCGGCGCATCGACGCCTTGCTGCCGCTGGTGTTCTTCGTCGTCGCCGTCAGCCTGTTCCCGCTCGGCGTCGGACCTGAGACGCAAACCTTGCGGCAGATCGCGCCCGGCGTCGTCTGGGTCTGTGCGCTCCTGGCCACCATGCTGTCGGTGCAACAGTTGTATGCAACGGATCACGCCGACGGCTCGCTCGAGCAGCTGCTGTTGGCGCCGCAGCCGGCCATCGTCGTGGCCGCGGCCAAGAGCCTGGCGCACTGGCTGGTGAATGGCGCGCCGCTGCTCCTCGTGGCCCCCGTGGTCGGTCTGCTGTTCGACTTGTCGGCGCCAGCGCTGGGGGCGCTCGTGCTGAGCCTGCTGCTCGGCACCCCGGTTCTCAGCTTGCTGGGGGGTCTTGGCGCGGCCCTCACGTTGGGTTTGCGCAGCGCCGGTATGCTGTTGATCTTGATCGTCCTGCCGCTGACGATGCCGGTGCTGATTTTCGGTGCCGGGGCGGTGGTGGCGGTCGAGGCGGGTCAGTCGCCAGCAGGACATTATTCCTTGCTCGGCGCCTTGCTGATCGCCACACTCATCGGCGCACCACTGGCCACTGCAGCGGCCTTGCGCATCTCGACCGAATGATTGCCGCCTCCCACTGACATGACCGCTGGCCTGCGCTTCTTCACCTTCGCTGCGCCATCGCGCTTCTATGCGCTGACGGGCCTGCTCACCCCCTGGCTTTGGCTGCTGGCCATCGGCCTGGCGGCGGCCGCCCTGTGGATCGGCTTCTTCGTCGCCCCGACCGACGCCACCCAGGGTGACGCCTACCGCATCATCTTCATTCACGTGCCGGCGGCGTGGATGTCGATGCTGCTCTACCTGGTCATGGCTTTCTGGGCCGCGGTCGGCTGGGCCTTCAAGGCCCGGCTGGCCTCGATGCTGGCCCGTGCCATCGCCCCCACCGGGGCCATGTTCACGGTATTGGCCCTGTGGAGTGGCGCACTCTGGGGCCGGCCCACCTGGGGCACCTGGTGGGTGTGGGACGCGCGCCTGACCTCCGAGCTGATCCTGCTCTTTCTCTACCTTGGCTACATCGCCCTGGCCGAGGCCATTGACGACACGCGCCGGGCCGACCAGGCCAGCGCCTTGCTGGCGGTCGTCGGCGCCATCAACGTGCCCATCATTTACTTCTCGGTGCGCTGGTGGAACACCCTGCACCAGGGCGCCACGATCAGCATGACGGCTGCGCCCAAGATGGCCAGCACCATGCTCACCGCCATGTTGTTGATGACCTTTGCCTGCTGGGCCTACGCCTTCGCAGTGAGCTTCACGCGCACCCGCGCGCTGATCCTGGAGCGCGAGCGCGACACCGCCTGGGTGCGCGAGCTGGCCGCAGCAACGCTGGCCAAGCGAGGAGTCTGAGATGCAGTGGACCAGTGCCAGCGAGTTCTTCGCCATGGGCGGCTACGGCCTGTATGTCTGGGGCTCTTACAGCGTGGCGCTGGCCTTGATGCTGCTGGAGCCTTGGCTGGCGGTGCGGCGTCGGCAGCGCGCCCTGCGCGACGCGGCGAACACAGACGCTCGAGCCGACCTTGCCTGACCCTGTTGACCCGCGACCTCATCTCATGACCGACCCGATTTCCACCCTGCGCCAGGCACTTCAGCAGCTTGAGCAAGCGCACGACAAGGGTGCGCTGCAGGATGCCGACTACCAGCAACGCAAGGCTGCGCTGGAGCAACAACTCGTTGCCGCAGTCATGGCAGCGCCGCCCAGCGCGCCGGCAGCCAATGCACATGGGGCCGCTGCCGCAGCGCCGCGCGTCGGTGTGCGTCTGGGCGCCAGTGCTGCGGCGCTGGTGATCCTGATCGCCGGCGTCGGCTATGCCTGGACCGGCTCGCCTGCGCTGCTGGGCCGCACCCCTCCGGCCGCTGCCGCTGCCGCCGCCGCAGCCAGCCCGGAAGGCGCCGCACCGGCTGGCGAGTTCACGCGCGAGCAGGTCGAAGCCATGGTCGCCCGCCTCGCGGCCCGCATGCAGGAGCAGCCCGACGACCCGACGGGCTGGGCCATGCTGGGCCGCTCGTACGCGGCGCTGGGCCAGGCGCCCCAAGCGCTGGCAGCCTTCGAGCGGGCGCTGAAACTCAAGCCCGACGACGCCTCGACCCTGGCTGACTATGCCGACGCCTCCGCGGTCCAGAACGGTGGCACGCTCGAAGGCGAGCCCCGCAAGCTGATCGAGCGCGCGCTCAAGTCGGACCCGAATCATGTCAAGGCCCTGGTGCTGGCTGGCACCGCGGCCTTCAACCGCGAAGACTACGCCGGTGCCGTGGCCTACTGGGACCGTGCGGTCAAGATCGGACCGGCCGACAGCGGCCTGGTGGAGATGGCACGCGGCGGCATCGCCGAGGCGCGCGAGCGCGGCAAACTGCCCTCTGCGGCGATGGCCAGGAATGCGAAACCGGCCCCGCCATCCGCGTCGGCGCCTGCCGCGGCGGGCGCCAGCGGCATCAGCGGCCGTGTCAGCCTCGCGCCTGCCTTGCTAGGCAAGGCGCAGCCCGATGACACGGTGTTCGTCTTTGCCCGACCCGCCAATGGTTCCCGCATGCCTTTGGCCATCCTGCGTTTGCGGGTCAAGGACCTGCCGACCGACTTCACGCTCGACGACAGTCTGGCCATGTCGCCCGCCGCCCGCCTGTCGGCTGCCGGGCCGGTGGTGGTCGGTGCCCGCGTCAGCAAGTCGGGTCAGGCCATGCCGCAGCCCGGAGACCTCGAAGGGGTGACCGGTCCCTTGCCGGTGGGCAGCACAGGTGTCAACGTGGTGATTGCCAGCGACGTGAAATAGCCCCGCATCGCAACCTGCGTGGCGTGCCCCTGCGGTGCCATCGACACGACAGGCGGCAAGCGCCTTCCCGGGCCTGCCGGCACAATGCGCCCGTGGCGAGCTGACCAGTTCGCTCGGAGGCGCCCCATGCGGATCATTTTCGGCTTGATGACTTTGCTCCTGGCCTTGGCCATCGTTGGCAGCCTGGCGAAGAACCAATTGCAGGCACTGGGCCAGATCGGCACCACCAGCACGCGTGCGCCGACCGACGCCGAGGGCAAAGCCGTGACCGATGCGGTGATGGGCCGCACGCGCGACGGCGCGGCCACGGCCACGGCCGCGGTGCCTGGGGGCATGGGCGGCATGGCGGGAGCCACGCCGGCGATGGTGGAGGGCACGGTGCCGATGCAGGCGCAAGCCATCCAGAGCAACGTGCGAGATGCCACCAACGCCGCGTTGCAAAAGGGCGTCGAGCGCAGCAACACCGCCCAGCCGTGATCGAAGATTTCGCCCAGCCCACGCCGGCGCAAGACGAGTACGCCATGCGCCTGGCGCTGGACCAGGCCCTGAACGCCCAACTGGCAGGCGAGGTGCCGGTGGGCGCGGTGCTCATGCGCAATGTCGATGGCGTGCCGCAGGTTCTGGCGACCGGCTACAACCGCCCCATCACCACCCACGACCCCACTGCGCATGCCGAGATCGTGGCCCTGCGCCACGCCGCGCAGGTGCTGGAGAACTACCGTCTGCCGGGCTGCACGCTGTATGTCACGCTCGAGCCTTGTGCCATGTGCGCCATGGCCTTGCTGCACGCGCGCGTGGGGCGGGTGGTGTTCGCGGCCGCCGATCCGAAGACCGGCGCGGCGGGCTCGGTCGTGAACCTGTTCGAGCAGCCGCTGCTGAATCATCACTCCACGGTGGAGGGTGGCCTGTTGGCCGAGCCCGCCGGGCAGTTGCTGCGCGAGTTCTTTGCGGGGCGCCGCGCCGCGCAGCGCGCTGCACGCGAAGGGCCCACCGAGGCCCTGCCGGTGCCCGAAGTGATCGAGTCCGATTTCGGGCACTTCGGTTGAGCGCCGCCCCACCGGCCCTGGTCGTCTTCTCGCCGGCCGGCGTGGTGGCCGAGCCAGCGGCCCTGCGGCGTGCGGCCAAGCGCCTGGCTCAGCACGGTTTTGCGGTGCAGATCGATGCGTCGGCCGCGGCACGCCAGCAACGCTTCGCTGGCAGCGACGACATCCGCTTGGCCGCCTTGCACCGCGTGGCCGAGGCAGCGCCGTCGGTGGCCCTGGCGAGCCGCGGCGGCTACGGCTTGACGCGCCTGCTCGACCGCATCGACTGGCCCTTGCTCGTGCGCAGCGTCCAACGCGGCACGCGCTGGGTCGGCCACAGCGACATGACCGCCCTGCAGCTCGGCCTGTTGGCGCACGCCGGCAAGGGCCGCAAGCCCGTCACCTGGGCCGGCCCGCTGGCGCTCGATCACTTCGGCCGCAGCGAAGCCCAGGGCGGTGTCGACGAGGTCACTGAGGCCTGCTTCCTCGAAGCCATGCGCGGCGAGCTCGAGGCGATCGGCTTTCGCACGGACGCCGGCTTCGAGGGCCTGGAAGTGCAGGGCACCCTGTGGGGCGGCAACCTGACTGTGCTGATGAGCCTGCTGGGTACACCGCACTGGCCGCGCATCAAGGGCGGCATCCTGTTTCTCGAAGACGTCAACGAGCATCCCTACCGCGTCGAGCGCTGCCTGCTGCAGCTGCACCAGGCCGGCGTGCTCGACGCGCAGCGCGCCGTCGTGCTCGGCCACTTCAACCACTGGAAGCCATCGCCGCTGGACCGGGGCTACACCCTCAAGACCGCGGTGGCGCGGGTGCGCAGCGTGACCCAAACGCCGATCCTCACTGGCCTGCCCATGGGCCATGTGCCAACCCTCGTCAGCCTGCCGGTGGGCGCACGAGTGACGCTGGCCACGCAGGGCCGCGAAGCCTTCATCGGCTGGTGAAATCCCGCCCCGCTGGGCCTGCGGTCGAGGGCTAGAATCCGAGCGACGCCTTGCGCAACGACCGTCACGAGCGGTGCTGACGCGAGGCGATTTGATTTTCTGGCGGAGCACCGCGACAGGGGCCGATTGATGCGACAGTTTGCGGGGGCACGAACCAGCGCAGGCCTTCTGGCTGCGATGGCGCTGCTGCTGGCGCTGAGTGGCTGCGACAACAGCCCCTGGGCCAAGGGCGCGGCCTCAGAGAACACGGTGTACTCGGCGATGATCGAGAACACCCCACGCCACCTCGACCCGACCGCCTCCTACTGGTCCAACGACACCCTGGTCACCTACCAGGTGTACGAGCCGCCCTACGGCTACCACTACCTCAAGCGCCCCTACGAGTTGGTGCCCAAGGCGGCCGAAAAGGTGGTCGCACCTTTCTATCTCGACAAGAACGGCCAGCGCCTGGCCGACGATGCGCCCGGCGAACTGGTGGCCGAGAGCGTCTACGAGATCCCGATCAAGAAGGGCATCCTGTACCAGCCGCACCCTGCCTTTGCGCTGGACGGAAAGGGCGCCTACCGCTATCACGCAACGCCAGCCGGCAGCCTGGGCGAGCGCCGCACGCCGATGGACTTCGAGCACACCGGCAGCCGCGAGCTGGTGGCCGAGGACTTCGTCTACGCCTTGAAGCGCCACGCCACCACCCGCATCACGACACCCATCTACGGCGTCTTCTCGGAGTACGTGCTGGGCCTGAAGGACTACGGCGAGTTGATCAAGCGCGAAGACGCGTTGCTGCGCAAGGGCCTGGACCCGGCCAGCCTGGACCGGCCTTTCCTCGACTTCCGGCGCTGGCCGCTGGCGGGCGCCACGGCGCCCGAGAAGCATCTCTTGCGCATTCGCCTGCAGGGCAAGTACCCGCAGTGGAAGTACTGGATGCAGATGACCTTCATGGCCCCCGTGCCGTGGGAGGCCGATGCCTTCTATGCCCAGCCCGGCATGGCTGAGCGCGGCATGACGCTCGACCAATGGCCGGTAGGCACTGGCCCATACATGATGACGGTGTTCGAGAAGGACCGCCGCATCGTGATGGCGC
>JANNFB010000265.1:0-4643 GCA_031379365.1 Burkholderiales bacterium | reverse complement strand
TTCGCCTGGCTCAAGCGCCAGGTCGACGAGCCGGTCTGGCAGCAAATCAAGGCGTTGGGCATCAAGGGCATCTACGAGACCCGCGAGTACCGCCGCAAATACCCTGAGGGGGAGTCGGCGGCGCATCTGGTGGGCTTTACGGACCTGGAAGACCGCGGCCAGGAAGGCATCGAGCTGGCCTTCCAGAAGGAGCTGCAGGGCCGCGACGGCTCGCGCATGGTGGTCAAGGACCGCCTGGGCCGCGTCGTCGAGGCGATCGGTGACCAGGTCGATCCGAGCAACGGGCGCGACATCGGCCTGGCCGTCGATGCCAAGGTCCAGTTCTTCGCCTACCAACGCGTGCGCGACGCCGTGGCCGAGCACAAGGCCAAGGCCGGCAGCGTCGTCGTGCTCGACGTGCAGACCGGCGAAGTGCTGGCACTGGCCAACTACCCGAGCTTCAACCCGGCCGAGCGGCGCAACCTGACGGGCGCGCAGCTGCGCAACCGCGCCTTGACCGACACTTTCGAGCCCGGCTCGACGATGAAGCCCTTCATCGCCGCCTGGGCCATCGAGACCGGCCGCGTCACGCCGAGCACGCCGATCCAGACTGCGCCGGGCTACATGACCATCACCGGCAGCACCATCCGCGATGCCCACCCGCACGGTGTCCTGACGGTGGCCGAAGTGATCCAGAAATCGAGCAACGTCGGCGTCGTCAAGCTGGCCATGCAAATGCAGCCGAGCGAGATGTGGGAGCTGTATTCGCAGGCCGGCTTCGGCCAGAAGCCCCAGTTGCAGTTCCCTGGCACCGTCACCGGCCGCCTGCGCCCCTACAAGACCTGGCGGCCGATCGAGCAGGCGACGATGAGCTACGGCTACGGCTTGTCGGCCAGCCTGTTCCAGCTCGCCCGCGCTTACACCGTGTTCGCGCGCGACGGCGAGCTGATCCCGGCCTCGATGCTCCTGCAAGCCGAGCCGCAGCCGGGCTACCGCGTGCTCAAGCCCGAGACCGCGCGCGCCGTGCGCGAGATGCTGCGCATGGCGGCCGGACCGGGTGGCACAGCGCCCAAGGCCCAGACCATCGGCTATTCGGTCGGTGGCAAGACCGGCACTGCGCACAAGCAGGAAGGCAAGGAATACGCCACCAACAAGTACCGCGCCTGGTTCGTCGGCATGGCGCCGATCGACAAGCCGCGCATCGTCGTGGCGGTGATGGTGGATGAGCCGAACAACGGCGTGTACTACGGCGGCGATGTCGCTGCGCCGGTGTTCAGCCAGGTGGTGCAGCAGACCCTGCGCATGCTGGGTGTGGCGCCCGATCTGGACGTCAAGCCGCAGATCACGACCAGCGCGGTGCAAGAGAGCTTCTGAGCATGCCGGTCAACGCCCTCAAGTCCCCCGACGCCGCTGCCCGCTGGCTGCGCTCCTGGGTCACCGGCACGGTGACGACAGACAGCCGCAAGGTGCGCGCCGGCGATGGCTTCATCGCCTGGCCGGGCGCCGCCACCGACGGCCGCCGCTTCGTCGCCAGCGCCTTGCAGGCTGGCGCCACCACCTGCCTGGTCGAGCGCGACGGTCTGGAGACCTATGCCTTCGACGATGCGCGCATCGCCTCGCTGCCTGGCCTGAAGGCCGCCACCGGCGCCATCGCCGACGCCTTCTTCGAACAACCCAGTCAGGCGCTCGAAGTCATCGCGACCACCGGCACCAACGGCAAGACCTCCACCGCCTGGTGGACCGCCCAGGCCCTGACCCTGCTCGGCCGGCGCTGCGCCGTCGTCGGCACGCTCGGCATCGGCGTGCCGCCGGTCGCCGACCGTGCCGCGCAGATCGAGTTCACCGGCCTGACGACGCCCGACCCGGTGATGCTGCATGCGGCGCTGCGCCAGTTTGCCGATGCCAGCTTCAAGGCTTGCGCGATCGAGGCCTCGTCGATCGGCATCGTCGAGCAGCGCCTGGCCGGCCTGCGCATCGCCGTGGCCCTGTTCACCAACTTCACTCGCGACCATCTCGACTACCACGGCAGCATGGAGGCCTATTGGGCGGCCAAGCGCCAGTTGTTCGTCTGGCCGGGGCTGCGTGCTGCAGTGATCAACCTCGATGACGCGCACGGCGCCACGCTGGCCGAGGAGTTACAGGGCAGTGCGCTCGAGGTCTGGACCTACTCGACCCAGGGCGACGCCCGTCTGCGCGCCACGGGCCTTGGCTACATCGACGGCGGCCTGGCGTTCGAGCTGCACGAAGGCGAGCAGAGTGCGCCGGTGCGCAGCACCCTGGTCGGCGACTACAACGCCAGCAACCTGCTGGCCGTGATCGGCGGCCTGCGCGCGCTCGGCGTGTCGCTGGTCGATGCCGTCGCGGTCGTGCCGCAGCTCACGCCCGTGCCGGGGCGCATGCAGCGCGTGGTCATGACGACACCCCGGTCGCCGGATACGGCGACCACCCCGCCAGGCGGGGGCGAACCTGGCTTGGGGCGGCCCGGTGCTCAGGTTCGCGGCGGTGCAGGATGGCCCGAAGTGATCGTCGATTACGCGCACACCCCTGACGCGCTGGAAAAGGTGCTGCAGGCTTTGCGCCCGCTGGCTACAGCGCGCGGCGGGCGCCTGTGGTGCGTGTTCGGTTGCGGCGGCAACCGCGATCCGACCAAGCGGCCCTTGATGGGCGAGATCGCGGCACGCGCGGCCGACGAAGTCATCGTCACCAGCGACAACCCGCGCAACGAAGACGCGCAGCAGATCCTGGCGCAGATCGTCGTGGGGATGCAAGGTCAGCGCAAACACGTCGTCGCCACGCCGGACCGCCGCGAAGCCATCGCCGCTGCGGTCGCGCGCGCCCAGGCGAGCGACGTGATCCTGATCGCCGGCAAGGGCCACGAGGACTACCAGGAGATCGCTGGCGTCAAGCACCCCTTCTCCGATGTCGCCGAGGCCGTGGCTGCACTCGCTCGGAGGGCCGTCGCATGATGACCCTGGCCCAGGCGCACGCCTTGCTGCCCGGCTCGACCGTGGTCGGCGATGGCGCCACGGGCTTTCTGCGCGTGCACAGCGACACGCGCACCTTGCGCGCCGGCGACCTCTTCGTGGCGCTGAAGGGCGAGCACTTCGATGCCCATGACATGCTGGCCGAGGCGAGGGCCAAGGGTGCTGTCGCGGCCCTGGCCCAGCGCGGCTTGGCCGAGGCGGGCCTGCTCGGCTTGCTGGTTGCCGACACGCAAACAGCGCTCGAGCAACTGGCCGCCGCCTGGCGCGCGCGTTTTCATCTGCCGCTGATTGCAGTCACCGGCAGCAATGGCAAGACCACGGTGACGCAGATGATTGCGCACGTCCTGCGCGCGTGGCATGGCGAGGGCGCCTTCGCTACCGAGGGCAACTACAACAACCACATCGGCGTGCCGCTCACGCTGCTGCGCCTGCGCCAGGACGACGGCCTGTGGCATCGCGCTGGCGTGGTCGAGCTGGGGATGAATCATCCGGGCGAGATCGCGCAGCTGGCGCGCATGGCGCAACCCACCATCGCCCTGGTCAACAACGCGCAGCGTGAGCACCAGGAGTTCATGGCCAGCGTCGAGGCCGTGGCGCGAGAGAACGGGGCCGCGATCGAGGCCTTGGGGCCTGGCGGCACGGCCATCTATCCGGCGGATGACGCGCATGCGCCTCTCTGGCGCCAGCTTGCGGGCGCGCGTCGGCAGCTCAGCTTTGCCCTGCAAGGCGCGGCCGACATCACGGTCGAGGCGCGCTGGGTTACCGAGGGCGGGTTGCCGCACTGGGCCCTGGCCCTGCAGACGCCGGCGGGGCCGCTGGCGGTGACGCTGAAGTTGGGTGGCCTGCACAACGTGCACAACGCGCTGGCTGCCACGGCCTGCGCGCTGGCGGCGGGTGCGCCCTTGGTGGCGATCCAGCAAGGCTTGGACGGCTTCGCGCCAGTCAAGGGCCGCTCGCAGTTCAAGGCGGCCACGCTGCACGGCGTGCCCGTGACGTTCGTGGACGACAGCTACAACGCCAATCCCGATTCGGTGCGCGCGGCCATCGACATGCTGGCCGCGATGCCCGCCCCCCGTTTGCTGCTGCTCGGCGACATGGGCGAGGTCGGTGACCGCGGCCCGGCCTTCCATGCCGAGGTGGGTGCCTACGCCCGGGCGCGCGGCATCGAGCAGCTGTGGTGCGCCGGCGCCCAGAGCGTCGCGGCAACGCAGGCTTTCGGCGCGACCGCGCGGCACTTTGCCGATGTGCCGAGCCTGATCGCCGCACGCGCGCAGCTGCCGGCGGCCGCGTCCTTGCTCGTCAAGGGGTCGCGTTTCATGCAGATGGAACGCGTGGTCCAGGCTTTGCAGGAGGCGATCTAGTGCTGCTCAGCTTGAGTCAATGGTTGCAGACGCTCTACCCCGAGGAACTCGGCTTCCTGCGCGTGTTTCAGTACCTCACCTTCCGCGCGGTGCTGGCGGCGATGACGGCATTGCTGATCGGCCTGGCCTTCGGGCCCTGGGTCATCCGACGCTTGACGGCCATGAAGATCGGCCAGCCGATCCGCGAATACGGCGTGGTCGCCCACCTCGCCAAGAGTGGCACACCGACCATGGGCGGCGTGCTGGTGCTGATCGGCATCGGCGTCTCGACCCTGCTCTGGTTCGACTGGAGCAACCGCTTCGTCTGGATCGTGATGCT
>JANNFB010000256.1:0-6161 GCA_031379365.1 Burkholderiales bacterium | reverse complement strand
GGGAGTTTCGCGACGGGGCCTCGAAGCCGAGCAGCGCAGGGCAGTCGCAGCGAAGCGAAGACCGCCTCAGCTAAGCGCTGCGCCCGGCCCGGTGGCCTCGTTGCCGCGCCGCCGCAACGCGAGCAGTTCGTCAAGGTCCGCAATGGGCCGCAAGTTGCCGGCCAACTTTGAAGCAGTTCCATTTCAACCAATTTTCGCCCGCTGCCGTCGCCCGACCCAGGCTGCCAGCCCGAAGCCGAAGGCTGGCAGCAAGGCTTGCAACACCGCAAAGGCCGCAGCCGTGTGGCGCTGGCCGCCCGAGGCGAGGGTGACTGCCTCCGTGGTCACGGTGGCGTAACGGCCGGCGCCGATGAATTGGGTGGGCAGGTACTGCGCCACGCTGACGGCAAAGCCGACGGCCAGGGCGGCGGCGAGAGGGGCTGCGAGCATGGGGGCCTTCACGTGCCACCAGAAGGCCCAGCGTGAGCGGCCGAGCGCCAGGGCCGTCCACTCGTAGCGGCGGTCGAAACTGCGCCAGGCCGGCGCCAGGGCCACGAAAACATAGGGCAGGGTGACGAGGGTGTGGACCCAGGCCAGGCCGGCCAGCGTGCCGTCGAGGGCCAGGCGCAGGGCCAGGGTGTAGAGGCCGGCCATCAACAACAAGCCGGGCACCACCAGCGGGGCCAGCACAACAGGCATCGCACGCGCATCCCACTCAGCGGGCGTCGTTTCGAACCAGCACAGCACGAGCGCCAGCGATGCCAGCGCGGCAAACACAGCCAGACCGGCAGACACGCCGAGTACGGCGCTGCTGTCGCGCACCTGCAGCCAGGCGTCGCCGGACCACAACTGGGGCCAGAGGGATGGGAAGGTCCAGACGCCGACAAAGGACGAGGCCAGCAGCAGCGCAGCCACCACGGCGTACAGCCCGAGCAGACCACCGAGCAGCGCGCGGCCCGCAGCGGCGCCGCGCGGGGTGGCCGGTCGGCGACGTCCACTCAGGGCGATCCACTGCCAGGCGGGTTGTGCGAGTCGGTAAGCCGCCGTCAGGGCCAGCGTCGTGAGGAGCAACACAGCGCCGAGCAAGGTGGCGGCGGCCGCGCCTTCGGCGTTGCGGGCCGTGTCGCCATGTTGCAGACCCTGCCAGGCGAGCACGGCCAGCGTAGGTGGCGAGGCCGGGCCGACGATCAGTGCCAGGTCGACGACAGTCAGGCTGTAGGCCAGCACCGCCAGCAGCGGCCAGCCCAGGCGCGGCAGCAGCAAGGGCCACAGCACGCGCCACCAGACCGCCGCGCGGCTGTAGCCCAGCGTGGCGCCGCTGGTCAGCCACGCGCGCACCGCGGCGGCGACGTCCGGCCGGTTGAGCAGGGCCACCATGTTCCAGAGCAGGAAGGGCAACTCCTTGCCAACCAGCACGGCGGTCAGACCGACGCCCTGCGGATCGTTCACCGTGGCCCAGTCGGGCGGCGCCGACCAGCCGGCCAGCGGCGCGAGCAGGCGGGCGAACAGGCCCGCGGGCATCACCAGCAAGGCCAGTCCGATGGCGAAGGCGGCGTGTGGCAAGGCCAGCATCGGCGCCAGGGCGCGCGACAGCCGCAGCCACAGCGCGCTGCCGTGCAAGTGGGTGACGAGCACCAGGCTCGCGGCCAACGCCAGGCCGCTGCTCAGCAGCGCACTGCCGAGCGACAGACCCAGGGCGCGGGGCAGTTGCGCGTCGGCGAACAAGGCCTGCCATGCGCTTGCATCGCTGGCCTGCGCCAGCGCGAGCGGCAACGCCAGCGCCAGCGGCAGCGCAAACAGTGCCAAGGGGGCGGCCAGCGCCGCGCGTTCAGCGCCGCTCACCGCGCCGCATCGGTCTGTCGCCGCCAGCCCGATCGGGGGCGCGTCATGTCGCGGCGTAGCGGCGCGTCCACTCGCGCTCGATCGGGTCGACCCAGGAGCCATGCGGCTCGGGCAGCGTCGGAGCCTGCTTGTTGACCTGACCGGGCGCAGCGGCGCCAGTGAACAAGGCGCGGTCGGCTGCGCTCAGCTTGTCCAGCGCGAGCACGGTCGGGTCACCCCAATAGCGAATATCGGCCTTGCGCGCTTGCGCCAGGGGCGAGAGCAGGAAGTTGGCAGCCACCTGGGCGGCTTCCTTGGCCCGGGCGTTGAAGGGGATCGCCAGGAAGTGCGTGTTGCCGATCGTGCCCGCGCTGTGCTGGTAGCTGACGACGCTGGCGGGCAGCGACTTGGCTGCGATCTGGTTGGCGGCTTCGTTGGGGTTGAAGGTGAGCGAGATCGCCAGCTCGCCATCGGCCAGCATCTGGCGCATCACCGGCGTGTTGGCTGGGAATTGCTTGCCCTGTTTCCACAGGCCCGGGTGCAGCGCATCGAGTGCGGCCCACAGCGGTGCCGTGGTGCGCGCAAACGCGTCGGCGGTGTAGGGCGCATACAGGGCCTTGCGGTCGGCGCCGGATTCGAGCAGCACCTGCTTGACGAAGGTGGTGCCGTGGAACTGCGGCGGTTTGGGGTAGGTGAAGCGCCCAGGGTTCTTCTTCGTCCAATCGAGCAGCTCGGCCAGGCTGGCGGGCGGCGCCGGCACGCGGGCGCTGTCGGCATAAAAGGTCAGCTGGGCCATGCCCCAGGGCGCTTCCATCCCTTCGACGGGTTCGGAGAAATCGATGCGCGTCGTCGGCTTGCCCGCGATGTCGACGTTCGCGTAGCTCGGCAGCTTCTCGCTCCAGGGTCCGAACAGCAGGCCTTCGCGCTTCATCGACAGGAAGTTCTCGCCGTTGATCCACATCAGGTCGGCCGAGCCGTCGGTCAGGCGGCCGCCGGCCTTTTCGGCGCGCACGCGCTTGACCACTTCGGCGGTGTCACCGAGCTTCACGTGTTCGAGCTTGATGCCGTGGCGCTGTGCCAACTCCGCGCCCGTCCATTGCAGGTAGGCGTTGGTGCGTTCGCTGCCACCCCAGGCATTGAAGTAGAGGGTCTGGCCGCGCGCGGTGGCCTCGGTGCGCGACCAATCGGCGGCGCCCTGGGCGCGTGCCAGCGGTGCCAGTGCGACGGCGCCCCCGGCGAGCAGAACTTCGCGGCGGCGCAGGGAGAGGGTCATGGGTTTCAGTGGCTGGGTCATGTTGCGTCGGTTGTCTGTAGTGGGGCGGAAGGATGAACGCCGAGCAGCCAGCGGCTCTGCAACGCGTGGACCAGCCAGGCTGGGAAATCGAAGGCGTCGCCGGCGCTGTCGAGTGCCGCGGCCAACGTGCGGCCGGCGAGGACGGCGGCGGTGAAGGCCGCGGCGGCGGGTTCGAGCGTGACCACGCGAACGGCAAGACCGTCGCGGTGAACGAAAGCGTGCTCGCCGACGCCGGCCGCAAGCAGGGCGCGCGCATCGCCGAAGCGGTCCTCGCTCGCGTCGCGCTGGTGCGCTGACCACAGGCCGGCCACCGGCCAGGCGCTGGACAGCAGGGCGCAGCCGCTGCGCAAGGTGAACCGCAAACCCTCGGGGTCGTCGGCGCCCAAGGCGTCGAGGTCGGGCAGAGTGGTCGGATCGTCGGCGGCGCGCGAGGCGCGGTGCACCTGCCAGTCGAGCCGGGCGCTGTCGGGCAAGTACGCTTCGCTGGCCAGGGCGGGGTTGGCGGCGATGAGCTCGGGCAGGGCCGCGCCCCATTCGCCCAGGTCACCACGGGCAGGCGGATGCTGCTGCCACAGGTCGCGTGCCAGCGCGGCGAACGCCACCTCGCCGACCAGTGCGGCGACGGTCGGGTAGGTGACCTGCAGTGCACGTTCGGCGATGGCGCTGGCATTGCTGCGGTAGACCGCCATCCCTTGTTCAACGCGACCGTCGCGCAACCAGCCCGGCAAGGTCGGGTCGCCGTCGTCGCGCCACAGCGCGCGCACGAGCAGCTGTTGGCGCTGGGCTTCGCGGGCGACGCCGTTGCTCACGTGATGACGTGCTCGTGCATGGCTGTCTCGCGTGCCGCATGGGCCGCGCGATCGGCCAGCGCGGCTTCTTCGAGCAAGACTTCGAACTCGGGCAGCGCGGTGTCCCACTCGACCAGGGTCGGTTGCGCGCCGTGGCGCCGAATCGCGTGGCGGTAGACCTGCCAGACGGAGGTGGCCACGCGGCTGCCGTGGTCGTCGATCACCAGCGGCCCGCGGGCATCATGGCCGGCCAGGTGGATCTCGCCAACGTGACGGCTATCGAGCGCGTCGACGAAGGCACAGGCGCTCGCCACCGGGTCGGCGGCGGCTTCGTTGAGGGCGTTCACGACCAAGTTGTTCACGTCGAGCAAGAGCCAGCAACCGCTGCGCTCGGCCAAGGCATTCAGGAACTCGGCCGGCGCCAAGGCGTCGTCGGCCCACGCGAGGTAGGCGGAGAGGTTTTCCACCCCGATCGGCTGCTGTAGACGATCCTGGACCCGCTGCACATTGGCCACCATCAGGTCCAGACTGGCCGGCGTGAAAGCGATGGGCAGCAAGTCGCTGCCGTGCACGGGCGCAGCGCCGCTCTGCCGCGGGGCGCGCGCAAAGCTGGCATGGTCGGAGACGCGCACGGGCTCGACGCGTTGCACCAAGGCTGCCAAACGGTCCAGGTGCCACTCGTCCACGCCGATGGCCGAGCCCAGCGCCAGGCCAACGCCGTGCAGGCTGACGGCATAACGCTGGCGCGCCTGCGCCAACAGGGACAGCGCCGCGCCGCCGTCAGCAAAGAAGTTCTCGGAGTGAACCTCGATGAAGGGCAGGGCGGGCCGGCCTTCCAGCAGGGCCCGCTCGTGCGCATGCCGCCAGCCGACACCGGCCAGCTGCTCCAGCGGGCCGGTGGGGGCCATGGTGCGGGAGGCGAAGCCGTGGGCTCGGGCCGAGACTTACTTCTTCGCGGCGACCTTGGCCTTGGCCTCTTCGGCCGTCATGCCCTTGAGGTCCTTGCAGGTGCCCTTGGCCACGTACTTCCATTCGCCGGCGTCGTTGTCAGCCTTGCTCAGGCCGGCGCACGAGTGCGTGCCGGCCAGGTTGGCGCAATCGTTCTGGCCGGCTTTGGCGATGCCGTAGCACTTGTCCTTGCCGGCGCCTTCGGCGGCAGCGGCAGGGCCGATCAGGCCCATGGCGAGGACGGAGGCGAGCGCGGACGAAGCGACAAGACGGTGTTTCAACATGGTCAATGACTCCTGAATCAGGTGGGGTGGAAAATGATGGCGGGATCTTGCCAGCCGGACTTCGTCGGTTGCGGCCCGCCATCCTTACACAGCGCCATTTTCCAGGGTAACCACCCATGACCGAGTTTGCCCACACCCTGCAGGCCCTGCGCCCGCAACTGCTGCGCTTTGCCCGTGCGCAGTTGCGCAACGACGCCTGGGCCGAAGACGCCGTGTCGGAAACCGTGCTGGCCGCACTGGCCAAGCCACAGGCCTTTGCCGGCCACTCGCAGCTCAAGACCTGGTTGATCGGCATCCTGAAGCACAAGTTGATCGACCAGATTCGCCGCAACAGCCGCGAAGTTTCAGCCACCACTGGTGAGGACAACGAAGACATCGACGGCCAGCTGTTCGACAGCGGCGGCGCCTGGCGCGACAAACCGGCCGAGTGGGGCGATCCCGAGGCGGCCTGCGGCCAGCGCGAGTTCTTCGAGGTGCTCGAGGTCTGCGTCGACCAACTGCCCGGCGTCCAGGGCCGCGTCTTCATGATGCGCGAGTGGCTTGAGCTCGATTCGGGCGAGATCTGCAAGGAACTGGGCATCACCACGACCAACCTGTGGGTGCTGCTGCACCGAGCCCGCTTGCGCCTGCATATGTGTCTGCAGCAGCGCTGGTTCGGCAACAGCCCCGCGAAGGCGGCCGCGCTATGAAATTCCTGCAACGAAACTGCCGCCAGGTCACCGAGTTGGTGCTGGCCGGAGAAGACCGCCGCCTCGGCCTGGTCGAGCGCTGGGCCGTGCGCGCCCACCTGAAAGTCTGCGGCGCCTGCCCGGCCTTCAACCGCCAGGTGGCCTTGATGCGCCAGGCATTGCCGCGCTGGCGTGCCTATCGCGAGGGGCAGGACTAGGGCGCGACCGCGGCGCGGGTGGGCGGTGTCTTGCTGCTGCTGCGGCGACTGAGGCGGAGTCGCGTTTGATCGCGAAGCAGTCAGCATCCGCGTACGGCCCGTTGCGGACCCTGACGAACCACTCGCGATACGGCGGCGCGGCAACGGGGCCACCGGGCCGG
>JANNFB010000255.1:0-15953 GCA_031379365.1 Burkholderiales bacterium | reverse complement strand
GCCCGACTGCATCTGCAGCGTGCCCGCGGCCTTGCCCTTGCCGGCGCGCGCAGGCGGGTTGCACAGGCCGCAGACATAGTGCTTGGCGATTTCGTGCGGGTGGGTCACGAAGTGGCCGCCGCAGCTGCTGCAGGCGGTCATCGTCAGCATGCCGTTGTCAACAAACTTGACCAGGCGCCAGGCGCGCGTGACGCTGAGCATCGGCTCCAGGCCCTGGGCCTGGATCTGCTCGAGGTAGAGCTGATAGGCCTTGATCACGACGTCGATCTCGTCCAGCGCCGTGGCCTTGTTCAGGTACTCGTGGATGTTCAGGAACAGGCTGGCGTGGATGTTGGGCTGCCAGGTCATGAACCAGTCGGTCGAGAACGGCAACTGGCCCTTGCTCGGGCTCTTGCCCGCAACTTCCTTGTACAGGCGCAGCAGGCGCTCGTAGCTGAGGTCGGTTTCGCTCTCCAGCACCTGCAGGCGGGCGCCGAGGTTGATCAGCACCACAGCGCGCTCGATCTGGCGGGTCTCGGTCAGGATGCTTTTGTTGCGGGCCATCGTGGTTGTCCTCGGAGTGTTGTTCTGAACAGCAGAAAGAATCAGGCGGCTTCTTGATGGCGGCCGGCCAGCAGGATCGCAGCGTGCAGACGTCCAACGCCTTCATTGGCGGCGTTTTTGCCGTGGCTGGTGATCAGGTTCCAGACCAGTTCGTCGTCCATGCGGAAGCGGCACAGCAAGGTGCTGCTCTGCGCAACCTTCATGGTCTGGGCCGGCGTCAGGCCGCTGATGGTGTTGGCGGTGTCCTCGCAGATGCCCAGGCGGTAGAGGGCCTGTTCGCGGTCACTGCGGATGAGGCTTTGGGCCAGCATCAGGTAAGAGAGGTTGGCTTCACGGATCTCGACAAGAATCTGTTCGGTGTTCATGGTCTGGGTGCTCCTGGGTTGACGTTCGGTAACAGCGTGAAATGAACTGTAGGAGTCCCGCTGTTCTCGCGACAGAGGCAGCGCGCCATGGCTGCAGTCCGCGTTCTTCTGCGTGGCGTGTAAGGCAACTTCCTACACGCGCCCTCGAGTTGTGTCATTCGTCACAACTGGCGCCCAACACAGGGCCGCATTGCGACAGAAGTCACAAACGAAAACGGCGGCCCGCAGGCCGCCGTTGTGCGTCGATGCAACAGATTACTTCGCGATCGTGACCCACTCCCACACCAGGTAGTTGTCAGGCCGGTGCACCGCCGTCACGTTGGAACGCGCGGCCCAGGGAATCACCTGGCGGTGCAGCGGAATCGTGTGCACCTGCTCTTTCCACTCGGTCAGCGCGGCCAGGATCAGCTCGCGGCGCTTGGCTGGATCGGCCTCGACGCTGGAGCGCGCGGCCAGGTCGTCGAACTTGGCGTTGGTCGAGCGGCCGTAGTTGTACGAGCCGACCCCGCCCGTGGACTGCAGGTTGCGCAGCACCGGCGTGAGCGTGGTCTCGGCATCGGTGACAGCGCCGCCCCAACCGAGCATGTACATGCTGGTGTCGAACTTCTCCAGCTTGGGGAAGTAGGTGACGCGCGGGATCGCCACCACCTTGATCTTGACGCCGATCTTGTCCCACATCGCCGCAAGGGCGATGCAGATTTCCTCGTCCTGGATGTAGCGGTTGTTCGGACAGTCGAGTTGCACCTCGAAGCCGTTCGGGTAGCCGGCGTCGACCATCAGCTTCTTGGCCAGGGTCACGTCGTACGGGTAGCGTGCTTCGATCTTGGCGTCGTTGAAGTAAGCCTTGGGCGACGGCGTCATGCCGCCGGAGGGGAAACTCTGGCCGCTCATGAGCTTGGTCTTCATGGTCTCGATGTCGACCGCGTGGTACAGCGCCTGGCGCACGCGCACGTCCTTGAAGGGGTTCTTGCCCTTGATGTTGCTGTTGATCAGCTCGTCGCGGAACTGGTCCATGCCGATGAAGACGATGCGGTTCTCTGGGCCATCGAGCACCTTCACGCCGGCCGTGTTGCGCAGGCGCGCGACATCGCGCGGCGGCGGGTCGAGGATGAAATCAAGCTCGCCGGAGATCAGGGCCGCAGAACGCGTGGCGTCATTGCCGATCGGCGTGAACACCACCTCCTGCACATTGCCCTCGATGGCTTTCCAATAGCTGGGGTTGCGCTTCCAGGTGGTCTTGATGCCGGGCTCGCGCTTGACCAGCATGAAGGGGCCGGTGCCGTTGGCGTTGAGCGCGGTGTGGGCCTCTTCCTTGTTCTTGAAGTCCTGCGGCTTGGTGGCCTTGTTCTTCTCGCACCAGGCCTTGCTCATCATGAACAGCGGCTGCACATGCTCCATGAAGATCGGATTGACCTTGGCCAGGTCGAACTCGACGGTGCTCTCGTCGATCTTCTTCGGTGTGCCCACCGCGTTGGCATAGACCGCGATCTGCGAGGTCGGCTCCTTGGCGCGATTGATCGAGAACACCACGTCGTCGGCCGTGAAGGGCGTGCCGTCGTGGAACTTCACGCCCTGGCGGATCTTGAAGCGCCACTTCAGCGGCGAGACCTGCTCCCAGGAGGTGGCCAGGCCCGGCACGAAGTTGAGCTGCTTGTCGCGGTGCACCAGGTACTCATAGACCTGCTGGTTCACCGAGTTGGTGAACGACTCGTTCTGCGAGTGCGGGTCCATGGTCTGCGGGTCGCCCTGGCTGGCGAAGCGGAAGGTCTGGGCCTGGGCCGTGGCGCCCAAGCCCACCACAGCGGCCAGCAGGCCGCCGAGGAAGAAGCGTTTCATCGTCGTCATGCGAAGTACTCCGGTGCAAACTGGAAAGCAGGCAGTTTAGGCAGGCGGGTCAGACTCGCCGTTGCGGGTTAACGCGCAGGCTTGACATCACGTGGTGGCGGGATAGCCCTCGGCCGCCAGGGCCTTCTCAAGCACGTCGCGTGCCACCGCCGTCTGCAGCGTGAGCCGGTGGGTCGCCAGATCGGTCTGGACCTGAGCCGCAGGGTCCAGGGACAGCACCGTGCGGGTCACCGACTTGACGCAGTGGCCACAGGTCATGTCGGGCAGGGTCAGGATGATCGGGTCCATGAGCTTGTCTCCAGGTTGAGCGTGCACAAACGCGGAACTCTAGGGCCTGAGATGATGGCGGCCACCGAGAGCTCAAGATGACCGCGTTGCGCCAGATCAAGTTCCCTGTCGACGGCATGACCTGTGCCTCCTGCGTCGGCCGTGTCGAGCGGGCCCTGGCCGCGGTGCCCGGCGTGGCCACGGCCCAGGTCAATCTGGCCACCGAGACAGCGCTGGTCGAAGCCGCGCCCGCCACCGAGGCCGCAGCCCTGTGGGCGGCGGTCGAAGGTGCGGGCTACGCTGTACCGCGTGACGGGGCCGATCTGGCCATCGACGGCATGACCTGCGCGAGCTGTGTCGGCCGTGTCGAGCGTGCCTTGCTCAGCGTGCCCGGCGTTTTGGCGGCGAGCGTGAATCTGGCCACGTCGCGCGCCCACGTTGCACGCGCGCCCGGTGCGGCCACGCTGCCGGACCTGCTGGCGGCCGTGCGGCGCGCCGGCTACGAGGCCCGCGCCATCGCCGACGACGGCACTGCTGCGGGTGCGCCGCGGCGCCGCCATGACGCGGGCTGGCGGGTGGCGCTGGCAGCCGCACTCAGCGCACCGCTGGCGCTGCCCATGGTCGGTGACCTGTTCGGCGCCCACTGGATGCTGCCGGCCTGGCTGCAGTTCGTTCTCGCCACCCCGGTGCAGTTCGGCTTCGGCGCGCGCTTCTACCGTGCGGGTTGGGCGGCGTTGCGGGCCGGCAGCGGCAACATGGACCTGCTGGTGGCCCTGGGCACCAGCGCGGCCTACGGCCTGAGCCTGTTCCTGTGGTGGCGCGATCCGGCCGCCATGCCCCACCTCTACTTCGAGAGCGCAGCGGTCGTGATCACACTGGTGCTGTTCGGCAAGTGGCTGGAGTCACGCGCCAAACGGCGCACGCTGGATGCATTGCAGGCTCTGCGTGCGCTGCGCCCCGATCGGGCCACCGTGCTGCGCAACGGCGTCGAACAAAGCGTGCCGCTGGCCGAATTACAAGTGGGCGACGCGGTGGTTGTGCGCCCCGGCGAGCGCGTGCCGGTGGATGGCCTGCTGATCGAAGGCCGCAGCCACTTCGACGAGTCGCTGCTCACGGGCGAGAGCCTGCCTGTGGCGCGCGATGCCGGCGAGCGCGTCACCGGCGGCGCCATCAACGGCGAAGGCCGCGTGGTTCTGCGCACCACGGCGGTGGGCGCCGAGACCACGCTGGCGCGCATCGTGCGCATGGTCGAGTCGGCGCAGGCCAAGAAGGCGCCGATCCAGCAAACCGTCGACCGTGTCAGCGCGGTCTTCGTGCCGGTGGTGGTGGTCGTGGCTCTGCTGACCCTGCTGGGCTGGGGCCTGGCCCGCGGCGACTGGCCCACGGCCCTGGTGCACGCCGTGTCGGTGCTGGTCATCGCCTGCCCGTGCGCGCTCGGCCTGGCCACGCCGGCCACGCTGATGGTCGGCACCGGTCTGGCGGCGCAACGCGGCATCCTGGTGCGAGACGCGCAGGCCCTGGAGACCCTGCGCCTGGTGCGTGTGGTGGCGTTCGACAAGACGGGTACGTTGACGCAAGGCCAACCCCGGCTCACCGTGTTCGAGGCCGCGGCGGGCGGCGACCCGATGGCGCTGCTGCGCGACGCCCAAGCACTGCAGTCGGGCAGCGAGCACCCGCTGGCCCGCGCCGTGACTCGCGCCGCGACGGAAGCCGCGCTGCAACCCATCGCAGCGCTGAACGTGCGGGCCGTGCCGGGCCGCGGTGTCGAGGGCGAGCTCGACGGGCGTGAGCTTCAACTGGGCAGTGGCCGCTGGATCGCAGAGCTGGGCACGGTGATCCCGCCCGCGCTCGCCGCGCGCGCTGCGGGCTTGCAAAGCGACGGCCAAAGCGTGTCCTGGCTCGCGGAACGGCCGGCAGGCATGCGCGTGGCACCGACCTTGCGCGGCCTGTTGGCCTTCGGCGATAGCGTCAAGCCCGGGGCCGCCGCGGCCATCGCCCGCTTGCAGGCGCTGGGCGTGAAGTCTGTGCTGCTGAGCGGGGACAACCGCGGGGCCGCCGAGGCGGTGGCACGCCAGCTCGGCATCGCCGAGGTGCGGGCGGAGGTGCTGCCGGGCGACAAGGCGCGGGTGGTGGCCGAACTGCGTCAAGGCCTGCCTGCCGGCGCCAAAGTGGCCATGGTGGGCGATGGCATCAACGACGCCCCCGCGCTGGCCGCCGCCGACGTCGGCATGGCGATGGCCACGGGCACCGATGTGGCGATGGAGACCGCCGGCTTGACGCTGATGCGCGGCGACCCCGCCCTGGTGGCCGAAGCCATCGCCCTGTCACGCGCCGTCACCGCCAAGATCCACCAGAACCTGTTCTGGGCCTTCGCCTACAACGTGATCGGCATTCCGCTGGCGGCCTTCGGCGCCCTCAGTCCTGTGCTGGCCGGCGCGGCCATGGCCCTGTCCAGCGTGAGCGTGCTTGGCAATGCCCTGCTGCTGCGGCGCTGGCGGCCGGCGCAATGAAAAAGGCCGCCCGCAGGCGGCCCTCTCCCAAGCCTCGGTACGGTCAGCGGAACTTGCTTTGGGCCACCGTGCGCAAATCGCTCGGCAGGCTGCCGAGGTAGTTGGCCATGGCCTTCAACTCGGCGTGGCTGAACTGTTTGACCTGCCCGGCCATGATGGCGTTGCCCCGTCCCACCTGCGGGTTGCCCAGCGTTTGGTAGGACTTCAACGCGACGTAGAGGTAATCGGCGTGCTGGCCCGCCAGCTTCGGGTAGCTGCCGTCGATCGGCATGCTGTAGTTGGCGCCGTGGCAAGACGCGCAAGCGCCCTTGGTCATCAGCGCAGCCACCTCGGGCGCGGGCGCTGCGGGCTGCGCCGGCAGGGGGGTCGCCGTCTTGCCGAGCTGTTCATAGTAGGCAGCGACATCGGCCATGTCCTGCTCGGACATCGAGCCCGCCACGCTGCGCATGGTCGGGTGCTTGCGCTCGCCCTTCTTGTAGGCATTCAGGGCCGAAACGATGTATTTGGCACCCTGGCCGGCGATCATCGGCACCTTGTGAATCTCGGGGAAGCTGGCCTGATAGCCCTTGATGCCGTGGCAGCCGATGCAGTTCGCGACCTTGCTTTCGATCTCGGGGCCGGCCGGCGCGGCCGTCTGGGCCTGGGCGGCGAAGGAGCAGCCTGCGAGGGCCAGCAAGGTCGGGAGGAGGCGCGCTTGGGTCATGGACGAAGTGGGTAGCGGTCGAAGCAGAGAAGAATTATAGGGGGCCCCTATACTGGAATTCCCCTGTGCACCCACCCGAAAACGGGCCCGGCCCATGACCAAGTTCCACGGCTCCGACCAGTATGTCGCCACGCCCGATCTGATGCTGGCGGTGAACGCCGCGATCACGCTGCAGCGCCCGCTGCTCGTGAAAGGCGAGCCCGGCACCGGCAAGACGATGCTGGCCGAGGAGGTTGCCGCCGCCCTGAAGATGCCGCTGCTGCAGTGGCACATCAAGAGCACCACCAAGGCCCAGCAGGGCCTGTACGAGTACGACGCCGTCAGCCGCCTGCGCGACAGCCAGCTGGCCGGCGCCGACGGCGCCGAGAAAGTGCGCGACATCCGCAACTACATCGTCAAGGGCGTGCTGTGGCAGGCCTTCACCTCGGAGCAGCCGGTGGCGCTGCTGATCGACGAGATCGACAAGGCCGACATCGAGTTCCCGAACGACCTGCTGCGCGAGCTCGACCGCATGGAGTTCTACGTCTATGAGACGCGCGAGCTGATCAAGGCGAGGCACCGCCCCGTCGTCTTCATCACCAGCAACAACGAGAAGGACCTGCCCGACGCCTTCCTGCGCCGCTGCTTCTTCCACTACATCAAGTTCCCCGATGCCCAGACGATGCAGGCCATCGTCGACGTGCACTTCCCCGGCCTGAAGAAGGAGTTACTGGCCGCGGCACTGAAGAACTTCTACGACGTGCGCAACCTGCCCGGGCTGAAGAAGAAGCCCTCGACCAGCGAACTGCTCGACTGGTTGAAGCTGCTGGTGGCCGAAGACATCCCCGCCGACGCCCTGCACAGCCAGGACGAGAAAGTCTCGGTGCCGCCACTCGTCGGCGCACTGCTGAAGAACGAGCAGGATGTGACGCTGTTCGAGAAGCTTGTCTTCATGCAGCGCCACAACCGCTGACGCCACGATGTGGCCGGCGCCAATCGAATTGCGCGGCACGTTTGCCACGCTCAAGCCGCTGGCTCGCGAGCACCACGACGGCCTGGTCGATGCGGTGCGCGATGGCGAGCTGTGGCGGCTCTGGTACACGAGCGTCCCTGCGCCCGAGCGCATGGCCGCCGAGATCGAGCGCCGGCTCGGCCTGCAGGCCAGCGGTTCGATGCTGCCGTTCACGGTGTTCGATGCCGCAGGCTGCATCGTTGGCATGACGACCTACATGAACATCGACGCGGTGAACCGGCGCGTGGAGATCGGCAGCACCTGGTACGCGAGCAGTGCACAGCGCACGCCGTTGAACAGCGAATGCAAGCGCCTGTTGCTCGGCCATGCCTTCGACGCATTGGGCTGCATCGCGGTCGAGTTCCGTACGCACCGGCTGAACACGCAAAGCCGCCGCGCGATCGAGCGCCTGGGCGCGCAACTCGACGGCATCCTGCGCAACCACAGCCGCGCCGCCGACGGCACGCTGCGCGACACCGCGGTCTACAGCATCACCGCACCGGAGTGGCCGGCGGTGAAGTCGCACCTGGCCTGGCAACTTTCCAGGCCGCGCTGAAAAAGCGTGTCAGACGCTGGTCGCGCTGGTGAAGTTGAGGCGGTTGCCAAACGGGTCGGCGATCGGCATGTCGCGCGTGCCCCAGGGCATCGCCGCCACGCTCGGCCGCGCGTGCTTGTAGGCCTTGGCCAGCAGTTCGGCGCACAGCGCGTCGACATCGTCGACCTCGATGCGCATCGAAGCGCCCGGGCTGGCGTCGCCGTGGTGCTCCGACAGGTGCAGCACGCAGCCGTCGCGCCGCACGCCCATGTAGAGCGGCATGACGGGCTCGAAGCGGTGCTCGAACACCACCGAGAAACCAAGGAAGCCGAGGTAGAACTCGCGCGCCTTGGCTTCGTCGAAGATGCGCAGGATAGGTGTGGTCGTGCCCAATTTCATGGCGGCTCTGGCTCCGTGCGAATCGGGCCGGCGGTGACGGCAGCCAATCGCGTCTGAGTGTAAATCGGGCCTTTCGCCGATACTCGGCACCGTCATGCTGATCGACTTCTTCTCCACCCTGCGCGCGGCCAAGCTGCCGGTGTCGGTGCGCGAGTACCTGACCCTGCTCGAAGCCATCCAGGCCGGCGTGATCGACGACGATGGCGGCCCGTCGATCGACAAGTTCTACTTCCTTGCCCGCACCACGCTGGTCAAGAACGAGACCCTGTTCGACAAGTTCGACCGCGCCTTTTCGGCCTACTTCAAGGGCGTGACCCTGCGCGCCGACTTCACGCAAGAGGTGCCCCTGGAGTGGTTGCGCAAGACGCTCGAGCTCGAACTCTCGCCGGAAGACAAGGCGGCGATCGAGAAGATGGGCTGGGACGAGTTGATGGAAACCTTGAAGAAGCGCTTCGATGAGCAGAAGGAGCGCCACGAAGGCGGCAGCAAGATGATCGGCACCGGCGGCACTTCGCCCTTCGGCGCTTATGGCGTCAATCCCCAAGGCATCCGCATCGGCCAGGCCAGCGGGCGCAACAAGAGCGCCGTCAAGGTCTGGGACCAACGCGCCTACAAGGATTACGACGACACCAAGGAGCTCGGCACGCGCAACATCAAGGTGGCGCTGCGCCGGCTGCGCCGCTTCGCCCGCGAAGGCTCGGACCTCGAACTGGCCCTGGACGACACGATCCACGCCACCGCCGCCAACGCCGGCCTGCTCGACATCAAGATGATTCCCGAGCGCCACAACAAGGTGAAGGTGCTGTTGCTGATGGATGTCGGCGGCACGATGGACGAGCACATCCACCGCGTCGAGGAGATGTTCTCCGCCGCCAAGAGCGAGTTCAAGCACCTCGAGTTCTATTACTTCCACAACTGCGTCTACGACTTCATGTGGAAGAACAACCGGCGCCGCTTCGCCGAGAAGTTCGCCACCTGGGACCTGATCCGCAAGTACAACCGCGACTACAAGCTGGTCTTCGTCGGCGATGCGACGATGAGCCCCTACGAGATCCTGCAACCCGGCGGCAGCGTCGAGTACAACAACGAGGAACCGGGCGCAGAGTGGCTGCAGCGCCTGACCAACGCCTTCCCCAAGCACGTCTGGATCAACCCCGAACCCCAGGGCGTCTGGCAGTACCGCCAAAGCATCTCGATCGTCAGCCAGCTGATGAACCAGCGCATGTTCCCGCTGACGCTGGCCGGCCTCGAAGGAGCGATGCGGCTGCTCAGCAAATGAGGTGGCTGCGCAGCCTGGCAGCCACTCGCGGCGGGCGGGCGGGAGGCTCGCTGGCGCTGCTCTGGGCCCTGGGCGGTTGCGCTGCCCTGCCGCCGGCCCTGCAGGGCGCGACTGACGCGCCGGCGCCGCAGGTGCAGCTGACGATCGCTGCGCCGCCGGCGCAGCAGCGTCTGCTCCAGACCTACCTCGACATCGCCCGTTTGGCCGTCCTGGCGCCGGGCGAGGCGCTGTCGGACACCGAGCTGCGACGTCTGGCCGCTGCCACGCCCGCCCAGGCCCGTGCCCTGCTCGCCACCCAGGGCTACATGGATCCCGTCGTCACGGTGCGGCGCGAGCCGGCTGCAGCGGGCGCGTTGCCGCAAGTGCACATCGAGGTCGACCCCGGCCCGCGCAGCCGCATCGAACGCGCCGACCTCGAGCTGACCGGGGCGCTGGCCGAGGCCGCAGCCCGCGGGGATGCCGAGGCCCGCGAGACGCTGAGCAGCTGGCGCGAAGCCTGGGGCCTGCCCGCGGCGCGCGAATTTAGCGACAGCGCCTGGCGCGAGGCCAAGAACGCCGCGCTGGCGCGTTTGCGCGCGGCGGGCTATGCCAGCGCGAGCTGGCTGCAGACCCGCGCGCAAGTCGACGCCGACCGCGCGCGCGTGGTGGTGAGCGTCACCGCCGACTCAGGCCCCCTGTTTCGCACCGGCGAGATCGTCGTCGAAGGCCTGGAGCGACAGGCCCAGGCCCCTGTGCTCAACATGGCCGGGTTCGGACCGGGCCGGCCGGCCACCGAGGCGTTGCTGCTCGACTATCAAGAGCGCCTGCAACGCGCCGGCCTCTACGAGCGAGTCGCGGTGACCCTGGCCAGCGACGCGGCCAGCGCGAACGCATCGACCGTGGTGGTGCGGCTGACGGAGCTGCCGCTGCAACAGGCCACGTTGGGCATCGGCGTGAGTGCCAACAATGGGCTGCGTGCGTCGGCCGAGCATGTGCACCGCCGGGCCTTCGGCCTGCCGGCCACCTTGCGCAACAAGCTGGAGGTCGGCAGCGTGCGCCAGGCGTGGGATGGCGAGCTGCAATCGCACACGCTGCCCGGCCTGTACCGCAATCTGATCGGTGGCGCGGCAGAACGGCTGGACTCCGACACCGACCGTGTGAGCTCGCTGCGGGTGCGCCTGGGACGCAGCTACGACACGCAGCGCCTGGAACTGCTGGCCTTCGTCGAGTTCGAGCGCGCCGTGGTGCGGCCCTTCGATGCCACCGTCCTGGCCAACAAAGCGACACCCGACACCACCGCGGCGACCATCAATTTTCACGGCACGTGGCGCGGTGTCGACAGCGTCATCCTGCCGACCGACGGCGAGAGCCTGTTGCTGCAGACTGCGCTCGGGCGCGTGCACAGCAGCAATGGCGGACCGGGCAGCGGCGCCTTTGCGCGTTGGCATGGCCGGCTGCAGGCTTGGCGCCCGCTGGGCGGGGGTTGGTACGGCCAGGCCCGCCTGGAACTCGGTCAGGTGTTCGCGGCAGCGGACGTGAACGTCCCGGAAACCCAGCGTTTTCGCGCCGGCGGTGACGACTCGGTGCGCGGCTATGCCTTCCGCTCCCTGAGCCCGTCGGTGGGGGGGGTCGATGTCGGCGGCCGCGTCGTGGCCAGCGCCAGCCTCGAAATCTCGCGCCCGCTGCTGGCCAGCCTGCCCAATTTGTGGGGCGCCGCCTTCGTCGACGCGGGTAACGCCGCCGAGCGCTGGGGCGACTGGCACGCCGCCTGGGGTGCCGGCCTCGGCCTGCGCTGGCGCAGCCCCGTCGGCCCCTTGCGGGTGGACGCCGCGTATGGCGAGGAAGTCAAGCGCTGGCGCCTGCACTTGTCCGTGGGCATCGCCTTCTGAGCATGGCCGCACCCGCGCCGCCCTCGCCTGCCCGCCGCTGGGCGCACGCGACTGCACTGGGGCTGGCGCTGAGCGCAGCCGCGGTCGTCGCGACGCTGGCCTGGGTGCACCGCAGTGAAACCGGCAGCGTATGGGCCTTGCAACAGGTGCCGGGCCTGACCACCCAGGGTGTCCACGGTCGCTGGCTCGGTGGCCCCTTTGCTGCCGAACGCATCGAGTGGCGCTGGGGCGCGCGCACGCTGGTGTTGCAAGGCGTGGCATGGCAGGACGCGCAATGGTCTTGGCAACCACACGACGGCGCCTGGTTCGGCCTGGCATTGACGGCGCCGACGGTCGACCGCGTCTCGCTGCTCGGGCCTGGATCGGACACCGCCCTGGCGCGCCCGGACAGCCTGCGCCTGCCCGTGGCCTTGACGCTTGCGCAAGCGCGCATCGGCACGCTGCAGCTCGACGGTCTGGCGCCGATGACGCAACTCAGCGGCAGTGTGACGCTGGGCGCGAAGGCCGGCGCCGAGCACCGCATCGACGAGCTGCGCCTGCGCTGGGACCGCGCCCTGATCCAGGCCAGCGGCCAATTGAGCGCCGATGCGCCGTTTGCGCTCGGTCTCAAGCTCGCTGCCCGCGCGCAGGACGACGCCGCGCCGGCATGGCGCGGCAGCCTCGGCGCAAACGGTCCGCTCGACCAGATCACGCTGCGAGCCAGCCTGGGCAGCGACCAGGCGCCCGGCGCCACGCTGCGTGCCGAGGCCAGCGTGCGGCCCTTTGCCGCCTGGCCGCTGGCCGCGATGAGCGCCAGCGCCAGCGATCTGGACCTGGCAGCGCTGAGCAGCCGGCTGCCGCGCACGCAAATCTCCGGCCGGGCCGACATCGACTCGCGCGGCCTCGACGCGCCGGTAACGGCCCGCGTGGTGCTCAGCAACCTGGCAGCCGGGCGCTGGGACCAAGGCCGATTGCCGGTCGCGGGCCTCGACATCGAACTGGCGGGTCAGGTGCGTGACCGTTCCCGCCTGCGCGTCCAGCGCTTTGCCGTGCAACTGCCGGCCGGGGCCGGGCGCATCGAAGGCAGCGGCGAGTGGCAGGCCGCGACGGCGCAATTGGCGCTGCGCCTGCAAGACGTCCGGGCCGACTTGCTCGACGCGCGTGCCGCCGCCTTGACCCTGTCGGGACAAACCACGCTGACCCTGCAGGGCCTGCCGGCGCCCGACGGCAGCCTGCCCGCGGCGGCACGCCAGAGCCTGCAAGGCCGTACCGAACTCGCCGGGCGCCTGGCCACACGCAGCACGCTGCCGGTGCAAGTGAGTGGCGTGGCCGCGGGCGAGCGCAGCGCCGCAGGCTGGCAGATCGAACTCAGCGACGTCCTGCTGCGCAGTGGCGAGGCCCGTCTCGAGGGCGGCCTGACGGCGTCACGCAGCGCTGCCGGTGCATGGCGGCTGCGCACCCGCGGCGAGTTGGCCCGCTTCGATCCCTCGATATGGATCGCGGGGCCCGCCGCCGGCGCCTGGCGCCAAGGCCCGCACCGGCTGGCGGGCCGCTGGCAGGCCGATCTTCAGGGCAGCACCTTACCGGCCGCGCCCACCCAGCGCGATGCTTGGGCACTGGCACTGGCGCTGCGCGGCGAGGCCGAGCTGACACTGCAGGACAGCCAGCTGGCGGGCGTCCCGCTGCAAGCGCAGGCGCGGCTCGACGGGCGGCCCACCGGCTGGGCCGTGAACCTCGACCTGAATGCCAGCGGCAACCAGGCCCGACTGCAAGGGCAACTGGCCGCGCGTGCGCAAGACGACCGTTGGCAACTCGAGCTCGACGCGCGCAACCTCGCCACGCTGCAGGCCTGGGCGCCCTTCTTGCGCGCCCTGCGCGGGGCGACGCAGCCCGCAGGCCGTGAGCTGCGCGGGCAGATCGTCGGCCAGCTGCAAGGCCAGGGCCGGTGGCCGGAGGTGGCACTCAGTGGCGATCTGCGCGCCAACGGATTGCAGGCCGCGGGCCTGCGTGCCGCCCGCCTGCAATTGACGGGTCGGGCCAGCCCGCAGCTCGACGCTGCATTGGCATTGCAACTCGGCGGCGAACAACTGAGCTTCGATGGCATGCGCCTGGACAGTGTGCAGGCACGCGTGGACGGCAGCCTTGCCGACCACCGCTACACGCTCGATGTGCAAAGCCCGCTGCGCCTGCCGGCCTGGACCGATGTATTGACCGGCGGTGCGGCCCAGGGCACGCGGCTGCAGGCGCGCGGCGCGGGCCAGTGGTCGGCCGCCGCGCCGCGCTCGTCCTTGCTGCCGGGCGGGTGGCGCAGCCAGGCGCTCGAACTCGATGCCGGTGACACGGCCGCCGCCGCTGGGGCCACGCCGTGGCTGCGCGCACGCGAGCTGCGACTGCAATTGCAATGGGGTGCCGACGGCCAGCTGCTGGCCGCCCGTGCTGAGCCGGGCCGCATCGAGGCCCTCGGCGCGGCTGTGCGCTGGCGCGACGCCGGCTGGCGCGCGGCCAGCGCCGGTGCCGCGGCCGAGGCCAGCATCGACGCCGAACTCGAGCCACTCGCCGTTGCGCCTTGGTTGACGCGGCTGCGGCCGGCGGCCGGCCTGGGTGGCAACCTCGTGTTGGGCGGTCGGGCCCGGGTGCAGATCGGTCAGCGCGTGAGCGCCGATGTGGTGGTGGAACGCAGCAGCGGCGACCTGACACTCACCGACGACACCGGCACACAGCCCTTCGGACTCAGCGACTTGCGCCTGGCCGTTGCAGCCCAGGACGGCACCTGGCACTTCACCCAGGCGCTGGCCGGCAGCAATGCTGGCGTGCTCGCGGGCGCCGTCAGCCTGCGCCTGCCGGCCGAAGCCCGTTGGCCGCGCCCCGACACCCCGATGCAAGGCGTGCTCGAGTGGCAGATCGCCGATCTCGGCGCCTGGGCCCCGTTCACGCCCCCGGGGTGGCGCCTGTCGGGCGCCCTGCGCACCGGCGCGTCCATCGGCGGCAGCTTCGGTGCGCCCGAGATCACCGGCGAGATGACGGGCAGCCGCCTGGCGCTGCGCAACCTGCTGCAGGGTGTGGACGTGCGCGACGGCGAGTTGGCCCTGTCCTTGCGCGGCAGCGAGGCCCGCATCGACCGCTTCGTCTTCAAGGGCGGCAAGGGCGAATTGCGCGTGACCGGGGGTGCCAGCCTGGGCGCCGAACCGAGCGCACGCCTCCAGCTGACAGCCGACCGCTTTCAGCTGCTCGGGCGCCTCGACCGCCGCCTGGTCGGCAGCGGCAATGCCAGCTTGATCCTGTCGCCCCGGGCGCTCGAACTCGAGGGCCGCTTGCGTGTCGACGAAGGCCTGTTCGATGTCAGCCTGAGCGACGCGCCGACGCTCGACAGCGATGTGCAAGTGCGCGGCGGCCGCGCGGCGGCGGCCGCACAAGCGGCCTCACAAGCCGCCTCCCTGGCAGCCGCTGCGCCCCGGCCGGGCACAGCGCCGCGCAGCACCCGGGTGGCGCTGCAAGTCGACCTGGGCTCCGAGCTGAAGCTGCGCGGGCGCGGCCTGGACACGCTGCTGCGCGGTGACCTCGCCCTGTCGACACCGGGCGGCCGCCTGGCCGTCAATGGCAACGTGCGCACCGAGGCCGGCAGCTATGCCGCTTACGGCCAGAAACTGGCCATCGAACGGGGCGTACTCAGCTTCACCGGTTCGGCCGACAACCCGCGCCTGGACATCCTGGCCCTGCGCCCCAACCTCGACCTGCGCGTGGGCGTCCAGGTCAGCGGCACCGTGCAGCAGCCGCGCGTGCGCCTGGTCAGCGAACCCGAGATGAGCGACACCGACAAGCTGTCGTGGTTGGTCCTGGGTCGTGCGCCCGAGGGCCTGGGGCGCACCGACACCGCCTTGCTGCAACGCGCTGCGTTGGCACTCCTGGCCGGCGAAGGCGAAGGCCTGGACAAGACCTTGCTCTCGAACATCGGACTCGACGAGTTCTCGGTGCGCCAGACCGAGACGGGCGACGTCAAGGACACGGTGGTCAGTGTGGGCAAGCAGTTGTCGCGCCGCTGGTACGTGGGCTACGAGCGCGGCGTCAACAGCACCACTGGCACCTGGCAGTTGATCTACCGCTCTGCCCAGCGCTTCACGGTGCGCGCCCAGGCCGGCGAGGACAACGCGCTGGACGCCATCTGGACCTGGCGCTGGAATTGAGACTCCAGCGTGCGGCAGTGCACAATTCAACTTCACCCCGTACCACCCACCCCATGACAGCGCCCGCCAGTCCGCCCCGTAAACCGAGCCCGACAGAACGGCGTTCGGGCAGCGACCGGCGCAAGGTCGACATGCTGCCGCCCGGCAAGGTCGACCGACGGCGCAGCGTCGATTCGCGCAAGCCCGACGTGGTCGAGCTCGACATGAGCAACTCGGAATGGACCACCCTGACCCAGGTGCCGGAGCCGCCGTCTAAAGCACGCTGAACCACGCGGCGCCACGCGTCGCCGGTGTCATGCGCAGTGGCGTTCAATGGCGTCAATTTGGTTGTTGCCGATCGGCCCATCGCGGACCTTGACGAACTGCTCGCGTTGCGGCGGCGCGGCAACGAGGCCACCGGGCCGGGCGCAGCGCTTAGCTGAGGCGGTCTTCGCTTCGCTGCGACTGCCCTGCGCTGCTCGGCTTCGAGGCCCCGTCGCGAAACTCCC
>JANNFB010000246.1:0-4484 GCA_031379365.1 Burkholderiales bacterium | reverse complement strand
CCCGAGAGGGAGCCGACCTGCTTCTGCTGGTCATTGCCCTTGAAGTTGAAGCGGCCCAGGTAGGCGCGGCTGGGCATCACGAACTTGCCGACGACGATGTTGTCCAGGCCGCCCGACACGTCCTGCCACACCGTCTTGTCGTTCTCCAGGCTCTCGCGGCTCTGGTCGACGAAGGCCAGTTGCGCCGTCTTGCCGATCACCACTTCGCCTGAGTCGGGCTTCTCGGCGCCCTGCAACATGCGGAAGAGCGTCGACTTGCCGGCGCCGTTGGGGCCGATGATGCCGACGATGGCGCCGGCTGGCACCTTGAAGCTCAGCTTGTCGATCAGCAGGCGGTCACCGTAGCCCTTGCTGACCTCCTTGAACTCGATCACTTCATTGCCCAGGCGTTCGGCCACCGGGATGAAGATCTCGTTGGTGACGTTGCGCTGCTGGTACTCGACGTCGCTCAACTCCTCGAAGCGTGCCAGGCGGGCCTTGCTCTTGGTCTGGCGCGCCTTGGCGTTGCTGCGCACCCACTTCAGCTCCTCCTTCATCGCCTTCATGCGCGCGTCTTCCGTCTTCTGCTCCTGCTCCAGGCGTTGCTCCTTCTGGTCGAGCCAGTCGGAGTAGTTGCCCTTCCACGGGATGCCCGAGCCGCGGTCGAGTTCCAGGATCCACTCGGCCGCGTTGTCGAGGAAGTAGCAATCGTGGGTGATGGCCACCACGGTGCCGGGGAAGCGCTGCAGGAACTGCTCTAGCCAGTCGACGGATTCGGCGTCCAGGTGGTTGGTCGGCTCGTCGAGCAGCAACATGTCGGGCTTGGAGAGCAGCAAGCGGCACAGGGCCACGCGACGCTTCTCGCCACCCGAGAGCACGCCGATCTGCGCGTCCCAGGGCGGCAGGCGCAGCGCATCGGCGGCCAGTTCGAGCTGCAGGTCGGTGTTCTCGCTGCCGGCGGCGGCGATCACGGCTTCGAGCTCGGCCTGCTCGGCCGCCAGCTTGTCGAAGTCGGCGTTCTCGTCGGCGTACTCGGCGTACACCTCGTCGAGCCGCTTCTTGGCCGCCAGCACACCGCCGATGCCCTGCTCGACGGCTTCGCGCACGCTCTGGTTGGCGTCGAGCTGGGGCTCCTGCGGCAGGTAGCCGATCTTCAGGCCTGGCATCGCGGTGGCTTCGCCTTCGATGTCCTTGTCCACCCCGGCCATGATCTTGAGCAAGGTGCTCTTGCCGGAGCCGTTCACGCCCAGCATGCCGATCTTGGCGCCGGGGAAGAAAGACAGCGAGATGTTCTTGAGGATGTGGCGCTTCGGCGGCACGATCTTGCCGACGCGGTTCATGGTGAAGACGTACTGGGCCATGGTCTACCTTGACTGGAAATGCAAGGCGGGCCTTCCACCCCGGAAGGCCCGCACGGGGACTATTGTCGCCGCTGCCTGCGGCGCCCGGCGGGGGTGCCGATTTGCCACCACAATCGCGCCCCATGCCTCGCCTGCTCTGGTTGTTCTGCCTCGTCAACCTGGTCATCGGCACCGGCGCCTTCGTCCTGGGCGGCATCCTGGTGCCGCTGGCGCGCGATCTGGCCATCAGCGTGCCGATGGCCGGGCAGGCGATGACGGCCTACGCCTTGTCTACCGCGCTGCTCGCCCCGGTGGTTTTGATGGCGACGGGGCGCTGGTCGCGCAAACACGCGCTGCTCCTGGCTTTGCTGCTGTTCGCGGCGGGCAATGTGCTGTGCGCTCTGGCCAACAGCCTCACCGCGCTGCTGGTTGGCCGCGTGCTGATGGGCCTGGGCGCCGTGTTCACACCCATTGCCGCAGGCATCGCCGTGGCCACGGTGGCGCCGGCGCGCCGCGGCAAGGCACTGGGCTTCGTGTTTCTGGGCGTGAGCCTGAGCTACGTCATCGGCGTGCCGCTCGGCGCCTGGCTCGGTCAGGCCCACGGCTGGCACCTGCCGATCTGGTTGGTGGTGGCCCTGTGCGGGTTGGCCATCGGCGCAGTGGCACTGTGGGTCCCGCCCAACGTGCAGGCGCCAGGCGCCAGCTTCGCGGGCCTGGGCCACTTGTTGGCGCGCGGCGACGTGCTCGGCGTGCTGGCGACCACGCTGCTGTACTTCATTGCGATCTTTGCCGTGTTCAGCTACGTCGGGCCGGTACTGCAGGCGCTGTCGCCGATGAGCGGCGGGCGCCTGTCCGTGACGCTGTCCCTGTTCGGGCTGTCGGGCGTGGCCGGCACCCTCGTCGGCGGCGTGGCCAACGACCGCTTCGGCAGCCGCCGCTGCATGGCGGTGATGCTGAGCGTGCTCGGAGGCTCGATGCTGCTGCTGCCGCTGGCGGCGGGTTCCTGGCTGGGGCTGGTGGCGCTGCTGCTGGTCTGGGGCACGGCCGGCTTCGGCATGATGGTGCCGCAGCAGTCCCGCCTTGCCGGCCTGGCCCCGGCGCAGGCGCCCGTGCTGCTGTCGCTGAACACGTCGATGCTCTACCTCGGCACGGCCGGTGGCGCCGCCGTGGGCGGCGCGGCTGCGGGCCCTCTCGGTTTTGCGCATTTGAGCTGGGCTGGGGCGCCGTTCGTCGCGGCGGCCCTTGTGGTCCTCTGGCTCGGCCCTACATTGCAGCCTTCAATCACTGCCGACCCGAGGACCCTATGAACACCCAGGTGATGACCGTCGAAGCCCCCGCCACGCTGGTGCGCACCACGCACATCGTGTACGCGCTGCATGCGCTCGGCCTGGCGCTCGGCGCCTTCGGCGCGGCCAGCGTGATCGGCTCCTTCCTGTTCGGCTGGCCGTCGATCATTGCCGTCATCGTCAACTACATCTACCGCAGCGACGCCCGCGGCACCTGGCTCGAATCGCACTTCGATTGGCAGATCCGCACCTTCTGGTTCGCCGCTGCCTGGGCCCTGCTGGTGGCCGTGGTCTCGATCCCGCTGACGCTCATCATCATTGGCTTCGGCACCTGGGTGGTCGGCATGCTGCTGCTCGGCGTGTGGGCGATCTACCGCATCGCGCGCGGTTGGCTGCGCCTGAATGCACACCAACCGGCACCAATCTGACGGCCCCGAGCCCGCTCGCGCGGGCTCGGCAGGTACAATCGAGGTTGCGCTGCGGCTTCCAGTCATCGTGGCGCGGTCGAGTCCGACGCCTCAAATCCTTCGCGCCTACCGACTGGTGCACCCGCAACGGGTGACAGCAGGCAGCGAACCACGGCTCCCAGCGAGCCTTTCCCAAAATGCATTTCACTGACCTCGGCCTGGCCGAGCCGCTCCTGCGCGCGATCCGCGAACAGGGCTACGACACCCCCACCCCGATCCAGGCCCAAGCCATCCCCCTCGTCCTGAAGGGCGGCGACGTGATGGGCGGCGCGCAAACCGGCACCGGCAAGACGGCAGGATTCGTGCTGCCGATGCTGCAGCGTCTGATGGCCTCGCCTTCCAAGCGCGATGCGCGCGGCCGCGTGGTAATTCGCGCACTCATCCTCACCCCGACCCGCGAACTTGCGGCCCAGGTGGAGGAAAGCGTGCGCACCTACGGCAAGCATGTGCCGCTGACCTCCATGGTGATGTTCGGCGGCGTCGGCATGTCGCCGCAGGTCGACCGCCTGCGCAAGGGCATCGACATCCTGGTGGCCACGCCCGGCCGCCTGCTCGACCACCACCAGCAGCGCACGCTCGACTTGAGCCATGTCGAGATCTTCATCCTCGATGAAGCCGACCGCATGCTCGACATGGGCTTCATCCACGACATCAAGAAGGTACTGGCCATCGTGCCGGCGAAGAAGCAGAGCCTGCTGTTCTCGGCCACCTTCAGCGATGACATCAAGGCCCTGGCCGACAAGTTGCTCAACGCCCCGGCGCTGATCGAAGTGGCGCGGCGCAACCAGACCGCCGAGACCATCGCGCAGAAGGTCCACCCAGTGGGTCGCGAGCGCAAGAAGGAATTGCTGGCCCACCTGATCAAGACCGGCGACTGGCATCAGGTGCTGGTCTTCACGCGCATGAAGAGCGGCGCCAACCGCCTGACGGACTATCTGAACGACCAGGGCATCACCGCCATGGCGATCCACGGCAACAAGAGCCAGACCGCACGCACCAAGGCCTTGGCCGACTTCAAGCGCGGCGACCTGCAGGTGCTGGTGGCCACCGACATCGCGGCGCGCGGCATCGACATCGACATGCTGCCCCACGTCGTCAATTTCGAGCTGCCGAACGTGGCCGAAGACTACGTGCACCGCATCGGCCGCACCGGCCGCGCCGGCGCCAGCGGCGAGGCGATTTCGCTGGCTTGCGTCGACGAAGACATCTTCCTGCGCGACATCGAGCGCCTGATCAAGCGCACGATCCCGCGCGAAGTGGTGCCCGGCTTCGAGCCCCCGATGGGCGAGAAGGCCGAGCCGATCGTGCTCGGGCGCATGACCATCGGCATCGGCGGTACCAAGCGCAATGGCGGCGGTGGCGGCGGTGGTGCCCGCCGCGGCGGCGGTGGCGGCCGTCCGGGCGGCGGTGGC
>JANNFB010000177.1:0-5396 GCA_031379365.1 Burkholderiales bacterium | reverse complement strand
GGCGGGGCGAATCGGCGCCGCCGAGAAGCGCAGGCTGGCCGGCCGCGCGCGTACCCGCGCGCTTCGTGCTCTGACTCGTTGCAGCTGTCCGACCACAGTGAGCGCAGCGAACGACGGGAGTTCTGCAACGGGGCCGGCCAGCCGAGCATCGCAGGGCACCCGCAGCGCAGCGAAGGGCCAGCCGTTTGAGCTCCGCCCAGGTCGCGCCCGGCGCCGTGCTCGCGCCAATGCCTGCATGTTGCGGCGGACGTTCGAGAACGTCTGCAATTGGCCGCGAGCCGCCACTCGTTCTCATTCGATTGAACGCGACTCGGTATTAGTAGCCGCGAGCGCGGTCGACGAGGTTCGCCAAGGGCGCGCCATCCCGCAGCGCGCGCAGGTTGCGCGCCACCACGGCCGCCGCGCTGGGCGCGTCTGTCAGCGCGGCGACATGCGGCAGCACGGTGACGCGCGGGTGCTGCCAGTAGGGGTGCTCTGCGGGCAAGGGCTCGGCGTTGAAGACATCGAGCACCGCGTGCTGCAGATGACCCCGATCGAGCGCAGCCAGCAGATCGGTGTCGTTGACATGCGCGCCGCGGGCCAGGTTGACCAGGCTGGCCCCTACCGGCAGGGCTGCGAAAAAGCCAGCGTCGAGCAAGCCCCGCGTTGCCGGCGTCAGCGGCAACAGGTTGACGACGATCTCGGCCTGCGCCGCCATCGCGCTCAGAGCCTCGGCGCCGCCTCGCGCCGCCACGCCGTCCGGCGGGGGCTCGGCCGCCCCACTCGAGCCGGTGCGCCACGCGTTGACGCGAAAGCCCTGCGCTGCCAGCGCGCTGGCCACGGCGCGGCCCATCTGGCCCAGGCCCAGCACCAACACCTGAACCTCCGCGGCCCGCCTTTGGGCGTGAGGACGCCACTCGCCGGCACGCTGCAAAGCGGCGTAGGCAAAGAAGCCGCGTTGCAGGGCCAGCACGGCCCACAGAGCTGTCTCGGCCATCGCCTGGTTCATGACCGGATCGACCATGCGCGCCAGCGGCACGGTGGACGGCAGCGAGTTGTCGGCGAGCAGTTTCTCCACGCCGGCCCAAAGCGACTGCACCAGACGCAGCTGCGGCAGTCCCGCCAGCGCGCCAGGCGCCGGGTTGGCGACCACCGCCGCCGCGATCGACTGGCGCGGCAGGTCGATGTCATCGTCGCCCCACCAGGTGAACTCCGGCGCTGCGTCGCGCAGGGCCTGGCGCCAGGGCTCGCGCTCAGCCGCAGCGAGCCGCCCGCTGAACAGCACGTCGAAGCGGTCGCGGCTGTTCATGGCAGACAGAGGGCCTGCAGGCGCCGCAGCGCCACCAAGCAAGTCTGCGCGCGCACACTGGCGCGGTCGCCCCCCAGTTGCAGGCGCTCGGGTAGCGCCGTGCCGCCGCGCGACATCACCGCCAGCCACACGGTGCCCACCGGCTTGCCCGGCACAGCCCCGCCCGGTCCGGCAATGCCGGTGACGGCCACGGAGATGTCGGCCGGCGAGTGCACCAGCGCGCCCGCGGCCATGGCGCACGCCACCTCCGCGCTGACGGCGCCATGGGTCGCGATCAGGCGCGCGTCGACACCGAGTTGGTCGCACTTGGCGGCGTTGCTGTAGGTGACGAAGCCGCGCTCGAACCAGTCGGACGAGCCAGCCAGCGATGTGCAAGCTGCGGCGATCAGGCCACCGGTGCAACTCTCCGCAGCGGTCATGCGCCAGCCCCTGGCGCGCAGCGCGTCGGCCAGAGGCAGCAACAAGGGCGTGACGGCTGCGAGCTCGATCATGCAGGCCACACGAATCGCCACAGCGCGATCACCAGCAGTGTGCACAGGGCCGCCACCAGATCGTCGAAGACGATGCCGAAGCCCTGACGCCAACCGCGCGCGTTCTTGAACAGTCGATCGGCCCAGCGCACCGGGCCGGGCTTGGCCGCATCGAAGTAGCGAAACAGGCCGAACGCCACGGCCTGCCCGATGAGGCCAGCGGGCATCACCAGCCACAGCACCAGCCAGAAGGCAATGACTTCGTCCCAGACGATGGCGCCCGGATCGGCCAGGCCGAGGTCCCGCGCCGTGCGCGTGCAGGCCCAGACGCCGATCGCCAGCGACAGCACCAACACCGCCGCCCATTGCCCGCTGCTGAGCCAGCGGTCGAGAATCAGGAAGGCCGCCCAGGCCCACAGCGTGCCCACCGTGCCGGGGGCTTTCGGCGAGAGCCCGCTGCCGAAGCCGAGCGCGATCCAGTGGGCCGGGTGGCGCAACATGAAGCGAAAGCTGGCGCGCTGCGCTGCGCCAGCCGCTGTGCTGGCGTCGCTCAGCACTTTGGCATCGACGACTTCCTGTACGCCGCTCATGACGGGTTGCGAAAGTGGTCAAACGCAGCGAAGCCCTGGGGCAGCGATGCCCCCTGGCCATCGACGATACGCAAACCGCTCTCCGCCTCGACGCGGCCGATGCGCGTGACCGCCACAGCAGCCCGCTGGGCGGCGGCCAACACCTCGCGCTCGGCAGCCCGCGGCGCACTGAAAAGTAACTCGTAGTCATCGCCGCCGGCCAGGCCCCAGGCGTGCTGCTGGGCGCGCGGCAGCGCCGCCAGCCAGGCGCTCTTCGGCAAGGCATCGGCGTCGATGGTCGCGCCCACGCCCGAGCGCGCCAAGACGTGGCCGAGGTCGCCCACCAGGCCGTCGCTCAGATCGATGGCACTGCTGGCCACGCCGCGCAGCACCAGGCCGAGCGCCACGCGCGGCGTAGGGCACTCCATGCGCAAGCGCACGGCCTCGAAGCCCTCGGTGGGCAGCGACAGCTGGCCGCGGAACACTTCCAAGGCCAGGCGCGCATCACCGAGGCCACCCCCGGCCGGGTGGCTGACCCACAGCGCATCGCCCGCGCGGGCACCGGAACGCAGCAAAGCCTGGCCGACCGGCACCGAACCGAACACCGTGATGCAGATGTTGAGCGGGCCCGCCGTGGTGTCCCCGCCCACCAACTCCAGGGCGTGTTCATCGGCCAGTGCGAGCAGGCCGCGTGCGAAACCCTCGAGGAAGCCTTCATCAACACGCGGCAGCGCCAGCGCCAGCGTGAAGGCCACCGGCTCGGCCCCACAGGCTGCCAGATCCGACAGGTTCACGGCCAGCGCCTTGTGGCCCAGGCGATCGGGGGCCACGGTGGAGAGGAAATGGCGGCCCTCGACCAGCATGTCGCTCGACACGGCCAACTGATGGCCGGCAGGCAAGGGCGCGAGCAAAGCGCAGTCGTCACCCACCCCGAGCGCGGCGCGCATCGGGGCCCGCGTGAAGTAGCGGGCGATCAGGTCGAACTCCCCCAGCGTGGTCATGGCCATAGCGGATGTTACGCAGCGGCGTGCGGCAACGCTGCGAAGAAAGCCTGCAGCCTGGCAGCGTTGAGCTGACCCTGGCTGCGCACACCGTTGCACAGGTCCAGCCCGTGCGGCTGCACGGCCGCGACCGCGGCCGCCACGTTGTGCGCGCCCAAGCCGCCGGCCAGCCACACAGGCAAGGACGCAACGCGCTCGCGGATGCGCCGGCTCAAGGCCCAGTCGTGCGTGCGGCCGGTGCCGCCGAGTTGCTTGACCGCGAGTGCCGGATTGCCCGAATCGAGCAGCAGCGCGTCGACCCACGGCGCCGCGTCTGCGGCCTGCGCGAGGCTCTCCTCGCCGAGGACATGAACCACCTGCACCAGGCGCACGCCCGGCAGCGCGGCGCGCAAGCGCCGCAGATCGGGCGTCGCCACGGCGTCCACCAGCTGCAGCACCGTGGTGCGGCAGCGGCGCTGCTGGGCAATGATGGCGTCGGCATCTTGCAGGGCAGTGAGCAGGAAGGTGTCGATCGACGTCGGCACAGCGGCGGCGATCTCGGCAATCAAGGCCTCCGCGATCGGGCCCGGCCCGCTGGGCATCGCCGACACGAGGCCCAGGGCCGCTGCGCCGGCATCGATAGCCATCCGCGCCTCCATCAGGCTGGCGATGCAGCAGATCTTGACCTGCAGCGACATCAGCTCTTGTCGTCCCAGTGGAAGCGATGCAAGACTCGGTGCAGCACGGGGCTCAGCACCAGGGCTGCGGTGGCGATGAAAACCAGGCCGGCATACAACGCGTAGAGCCCGGCGAACAGCTTGCCACCAGACGTCTTCGGCAGATCGACCGGGCCCATGCCGCCGAGCAGCATGGCCGCGTTCAGGAAGGCGTCGAGCCAGGGCAGGCCTTCGAACGCGAGATAGCCGAGCATGCCGATACCCAGAGAGGCGGCCAGCAGCACCACAGCCGCCGCCATGTGCAGGCCCAGCCGGCGCGCAAACATGGCCCGTGGCAAGGGTCGTTGGCGGCGGGACTCGTACACGGCACCCTAGCCCAACCGTGCCTGGTGCGCCGCAATCTGCTCACGCACCCGCTCGGGCGCGGTGCCGCCTTGGACCCGGCGCGCCTCGAGGGAACCGCGCAGCGACAACACGGCATAGACGTCGCCCTCGATTGCCGCGTTGAACTGCTGCAAGGTTTCGAGCGGCAACTCGGCGAGATCCTGGCCGCGTTCGATGCCGACCTTCACGGCGTGTGCGACCACTTCGTGCGCGTCGCGGAAGGGCAGGCCTTTCTTCACCAGGTAGTCGGCCAAGTCGGTGGCGGTGGCATAGCCACGGCGCGCGGCGCGCTCCATCGCCTCGGGCTTGACGATGATGCCGGCGACCATTTCGGCCATGATGCGCAGCGTCGCTACCAGGGTGTCGACGGTGTCGAACAGGGGCTCCTTGTCTTCCTGGTTGTCCTTGTTGTAGGTCAGTGGCTGGCCCTTCATCAGGGTCAGCAGGCCCTTCAGGTGGCCATAAACGCGGCCGGTCTTACCGCGCGCTAGCTCGGCGACATCGGGGTTGCGCTTCTGCGGCATGATCGACGAGCCGGTGCAGTAGCGGTCGCCCAGATCGATGAAGCCGTAGTTCTGGCTCATCCAGAGCACGATCTCTTCGCTCAGGCGCGAGACATGCATCATCGTGATCGCCGCCCACGACGTGAACTCGATGGCGAAGTCGCGGTCGCTCACGGCGTCGAGGCTGTTGGCGCAGACGCCGTCGAACCCCAGGGTTCGGGCGACGCGCTCGCGGTCCAGCGGGTAACTGGTGCCTGCGAGCGCCGCCGCGCCGAGCGGCAGGCGGTTCACGCGTTTCCTGACATCGACCAGGCGCTCGGCGTCGCGCGCAAACATTTCCACGTAGGCCAGCAAGTGGTGCGCAAAGCTCACCGGTTGCGCCACTTGCAGGTGGGTGTAGCCGGGCAGGATGGTCTCGGTGTGCGGCGCGGCAGCGGCCACCAGCGCGCGCTGCATGCCGGCCAGCAGAGGCGCGAGCTGGTCGATTTCACCGCGCAGCCACAGGCGCACGTCGGTGGCCACCTG
>JANNFB010000176.1:0-14764 GCA_031379365.1 Burkholderiales bacterium | reverse complement strand
GGCCGCATCGCGCGCATCATCCTGGCCTCCACGGTGCTCGCCTTCGTCTCGTTCTCGCTGCTGGCCTGGGCCTTCGGAGTCGCGGTGGCAAGCTGAAGCCGCTGGGTGCGGCGATATTCCACGCTGGCGGCGTCTTGGAGGCAGGCCGCAGTGGCCAGGGTCAACGCGCGGCGGCACACTGGCGTTGCACACTGGATACCCATTGGAGACCGTCATGAAAAAACAATTGCTCACTGCTTTGGCCGCGATGGCCACGCTGGCGACAGCGCCGGCGTGGTCGGCCGTCGATGTCGGCGTCGGCATCACCATCCGCGAACCGGGCGTGTACGGCCGCATCGAGCTGGGCAGCTACCCGCCGCCCCCGGTGCTTTACCCCCAGCCCGTCATCATTGCCCGCCCTACCGTGGTGGTGCAGCAGCCGCCGCTCTACCTGTACGTGCCCCCGGGCCATGCCAAGAACTGGGGCAAGCATTGCGGCCGCTACAACGCCTGCGCGCGCCAGGTCTACTTCGTGCAGGAGACCTGGGTGCAGGAGCGCTACGAAGAAAAGCATGGCAAGGGCCATGGCAAGAACAAGAACAAGGGCAAGGGCAACAAGCACGACGACTGATACCGAATCGCGTTCAAGCGCATGGGAGCGAAAGGCGCCTCTCGGCGGCGGATTTTCGTTCCCGCACTTTCCCTTGAACGCGCCGGCCGGTGCCACCGGGTGCCCGCCTCCGCGAATGTCCTCCGCCCTGGGCTGAGCCCAGGGCTCCCCCTTGATTTCGCTGCGGCGGGCGCAGCCCGACTCGGGGGACATTCGCGGAGCAGAGCGCCCCGTCGGCCTGATCTCGCGCCATCTCTCGCGTGCGAGCGCGAATGTCTGCAAAGGGCCGATCGGCAACGATCAGACGGGTGGCCTTGAACGCCACTGCGTGTGAGAGACGGACGCCTGGTTCGGTGCGCACGCGAGCCCCCGAGGCGCGCCCAGGCCGCTTGGGGCGACTTGGCGGTCATCAGATCGCCAGGGGGTCGACATCGACAGCCCACCGCAGCACAGCGCGGTGGGTTTTGTCTTTCTGGCGCAGGGCATGCAAGGCCGGCAACCAAGCCGATAGCAGGCGCTGCAGCGACACCCGCGACTTCGATTCGACCAGCATCTGCATGCGCTCGACCCCGGCCACACGCGCCACCGGCGGCGGGACCGGCGGATAGACCATCACGCCCTCGGCCTCGGGCAAGTCCGCTGCAGCGGCGGCCGCAGCATGAAGAAATTCTGCGGCGGCCTGCGCGGTCTTGGCTTCAGCACGCAGCAAGGCCAGGCTGGAGAAGGGCGGCAGACCTGCGCCTTCGCGTTCACGCAGCTGACTGGCCGCGAAGGCTGCAAAGTCATGCGTGCGCAGGGCGGCGTAGAGGGCGTGACGCGGATGCCAGGTCTGGATCCACATCTCGCTGACCGCGGCTTGCCCGGCGTCGCGACCGGCGCGGCCGGCGGCCTGCATCAGCAAGGCGAACAGGCGCTCCGGTGCGCGAAAGTCACTGGCGAACAGGCCGCTGTCGGGGTTGACCGCTGCCACCAATGTGATGCGCCGGAAGTCGTGGCCCTTGGCGACCATCTGGGTGCCGACCAGCACATCGACTTCGCCCGCGTGCACCGCCCCTAGCTGCGCCTCGAGGGCGCCCTTCAAGCGCGTGGTGTCGGCGTCGATGCGGGCCACGCGGGCCTCCGGCAAGGCCAGCGCAAGTTGTTCCTCGAGCTTTTCTGTGCCGCGGCCGATGGGCTGGATGTCGAGGTTGCCGCAGTCGGGGCAAGCGCGCGGCACGCGCTCGGTGAAGCCGCAGTGGTGACAGCGCAGCGTGCGGTCGCCCTTGTGGAAGACACGCCAGGCGCTGCAATGCGGGCAGGCGCTCTTCCAGGCGCAGGCGCCGCAATGCAGCACCGGCGCATAGCCGCGGCGATTGAGCAGCACCAGACTTTGTTCGCCGCGGACGATGCGCGCCTGCAGCGCCTCGAGCAGTGGCGGCGACAGGGCGGCGGTGTTGGCCTGCTCGCGCGGCTGCAGGCTCATGTCGACCAGGCGCACGCGGGGCAGCGCGCCACCGCCGATGCGCTCGGGCAGGTTGAGCCGCCGGTAGGCGCCTTGCTCGGCACGCTGCCAGCTCTCCAGCGACGGTGTCGCCGACCCGAGCACCACCGGCACGCTCTCCAGCCGACCGCGGTAAACCGCCAGGTCCCGCGCCGAGTAGCGCGCGCCTTCTTGCTGCTTGAACGACGGATCGTGCTCCTCGTCGACGACGATCAAGCCCAGGCGGGGCATCGACGCGAACACGGCCAGGCGCGTGCCGAGCACCAACTCGGCCTGTCCCAGGTGCGCAGCGAGCCAGTTGCGCAGGCGCTGCGGCGGCGTCAGGCCGCTGTGCAGTGACACCAGGCGATGGCCTTCGAATCGCGCCGCAAAGCGCGCCTCGAGTTGGGGGGTGAGATTGATCTCAGGCACCAGCACCAGCACTTGACGGCCGGCCGCCAGTGCCTGCGCGGCGGCTTGCAAGTAGACCTCGGTCTTGCCGCTGCCGGTGACGCCGTGCAACAAGTGCGTGGCCGGCGCCTGCCCGAGCAGCGCCGCGACCGCGGCGGCTTGGTCGGTCGAGAGCGCGGGCGACGCTGGCGCGGCGGGCAGGCTGGCCGCGGCAGGAACCGGGCGCGACAGCCGTCGGCCAAGCTGCGTGGCGTCGAGCTTGCGCAACTCCGGGGGCAACACCGCCAGCGCCAACTCACCCAGGCCGCGCTGGTAATAGCCAGCGGCAAAGTCGACCAGCTGGCGCCAGGGCCCGGAGAGTGGCGGCAGGGCCGTCAGCGCCTGACGCACAGACCGCAACTCGACCGCGTCTCCGGCACGGCTGGCGCCGATGTGCCACACGATCCCTGGCACGTCGCGCTTGCCCAGGGGCACGCGCACCAACATCCCGGGGGCGAGTGCATCCTCACTTGTGTAGTCCAGCCAGGCGCCGAGACCGGCGTGTTGGGGTGTCTCGACCGCAATGCGGTAGACCGTCGGGGGGCTCAGCTCATTCATGCATCAGTTGCGCGAAACATCTCGGATGTGCCTCACGAAACTGCGCTAAGCCCCTGATTTAAAACATCAAAGCGGGTGCGCGGCAGCGCTTGTGGATAACTTTGTGGGCAAGCCTGCGAAAATCGCGCTAACCCTTTGATACACCGATACAAATGACCCGGTGACGATTCTTCGCGCAGGCGGCGAGTTTCAATGAAATCAAGCACTTACATCAGCCATTGGCAGATTTCTGGATCGCTTGTCAAGCTGATTTTCCATGCTGCGCCGCACCGCCGCGCGTGGGGATAAGTTGGTCTGAGCGCTCACTTACCTGCGACGCCAGCGCTGCGAAGCGCTTTCGAGTGCCTGTGCACTTCGTCGACCAAGGCCGCCACAGCGTCGGGCGGTGTGTACTGGTTGATGCCATGGCCAAGATTGAAGATATGGCCATCGTGGCGGCCGTCAGCCCGCGCGGGATTGCCGAAGCTGTCGAGCACGCGACGGGCCTCGGTGCGCACGGCTTGCTCGCCGCCGAACAGCACCATCGGATCGAGATTGCCCTGCAGGGCCACGCGTGCGCCGACTGCTGCCCGCGCCTTGGCCAGATCGACGGTCCAGTCAAGGCCCACCACATCGGCGCCGCTGGCCGCGATCTGGTCCAGCCACAGCCCCCCGCCCTTGGTGAAGACGATGGCCGGCACACTGCGATCGAGCTTGTCGAGCACGCGCTGGGTGTAGGCCAGGCTGAAGGCTTGAAAGGCCCCATCGGCAAGCACACCGCCCCAGCTGTCGAACACCATCACGGCCTGGGCGCCCGCGGCAATCTGCGTGTTGAGGTAGGCGGCGACCGCTTCGGCATTGATGGCCAGCATGCGGTGCAGCAGATCGGGCCGCGAATACAGCATCGACTTGACCAGCCGATAGTCGTCACTGCCCTGGCCTTCGACCATGTAGCAGGCCAGCGTCCACGGGCTGCCTGAAAAGCCGATCAACGGCACGCGGCCTGCCAGCGCCTTGCGGATCGAGGTGACAGCGTCGAAGACGTAGCGCAGCTTGTCCATGTCGGGCACGGCAAGCGCTGCCACGGCCGCCTCGTCGCGCACCGGGTGGGCGAAACGCGGTCCTTCGCCTTGCGCAAACGACAGGCCCAGGCCCATCGCGTCGGGCACCGTCAGGATGTCGGAGAACAGGATGGCCGCATCGAGCGGGAAACGCTCGAGCGGTTGCAGCGTGACCTCGGTGGCGTAGTCCACATTCGTCGCCAGCCCCATGAAGCTGCCGGCCTTGGCCCGGGTGGCCACGTACTCGGGCAGGTAGCGGCCGGCCTGGCGCATCAGCCAGACGGGGGTGTGGGGCGTGGCCTGGCGGCGGCAGGCGCGCAGGAAGCAGTCGTTGAGCAGGGGTGCAAACATGGGCGGCATCATAGGGTGCAGGGCTTCTATCATTCGCCCGCCACCATGCAGAGTAAACCCGTTGTCCTGATCGTCGAAGACGAGCCCGGCATTGCCGACACCCTGCAGTACGCGCTGCGCACTGACGGCTTCGAGCCACGCTGGTGCGCCTCCGGTGAGGCCGCGCTGGGCCAGGCCGGCGACGCAGCGCTGGTGATCCTCGATGTCGGCCTGCCCGACATCAGTGGGTTCGAGCTGTTCAAACGCCTGCGCGCGCTGCGCGACGACCTGCCGGTGCTGTTCCTGACCGCGCGCGGCGACGAGATCGACCGCGTCGTCGGCCTCGAGTTGGGTGCCGACGACTACATCACCAAGCCCTTCTCGCCGCGCGAGTTGGTGGCGCGCGTTCGCAGCGTGCTGCGCCGCACGGCAGCCCAGGCGCCGCCGTCGCCCAAGGGCGCGCCCCCGCCCTTGCAGTGCGACGAAGGCCGGCGCCAGATTCGCTACTACGGTCAGTTGCTCGACTTGTCGCGCTACGAGTACGGCCTGCTCAAGACCCTGCTGGCACGGCCGGGTTTCGTCTTCAGCCGCGAGCGCCTTCTTGACCTGGTGTGGGACGACGCCAACGAGAGCCTGGACCGCACCGTGGACGCGCATGTCAAGACCCTGCGCGCCAAGCTCAAGGCGGTGGCGCCGGCGCTGGAGGCGATCCGCACCCACCGCAGCGCCGGCTATGCGCTCGCCGAAGACCTGCCTGCGGTGCGGCCATGAGCCGCCGGGCCGCTCCCAAGGTGGATACGGCAGCGCGCAGCGCCGAGCTTGCCTGATGCGCGAGCCGGCGGGGCACCCTTGACCAAACGCAACCGCGTCTTCGCTGCGATCTTGCTGGCCTATGCCATCGGCGTGGCACTGCTGATGTGGCGCCTGCTGGCCGACATCGACCCGCGCTACCGCGAGTCGGCCGAGGAGTCGTTGGTTGAAGTGGCGCACCTGGCCGCGGCGCAGCTCGAGCAGCGCTGGAGCGAACAGGCGCAGCCGTTCGAGCCGACGATCGACACCGACACCCTCGGACCGCTGTTTCGCGATCTCTACGCACGCGAACTCGACGCCGAGATCTTCGGTTTTCGCAAGACACGCTTCGAGTTGCGCCTGACCGTCGTCGATGCAGGCGGGCGCGTGGTGTTCGATTCGCTCGGACGCGCGTTGGGCGCCGACCATTCCCAGTGGCGCGACATCAAGCTCGCGCTCGAGGGCCGCTACGGCGCGCGCACCACGCCCGATGTCACCGGCGACCCCGCCACGGCCGTGATGTACGTCGCCGCCCCCCTCCAGCGCGACGGCGTCATCGTCGGTGCGGTCAGCGTGGGCAAGCCGGCGCAGAGCTTCGGCCAGTTCGTCGAAGCCGCACGGCGCAAGACCATCGTCATCGGCATCGCATCGGTGCTGGCGGTCGGCCTGTTGGTCGCCCTCCTGTCGGTCTGGCTGGTGCGTCCGTTCGGACTGGTCGCCGACTACGTGCGCTATGTGCGCGCGGAGCGCAGCTTCAGCTTGCCTCGCCTGTCGCGGCGCGCCCTGGGCACGCTCGGCGCGGCCTACGACGAAATGCGCGACGCCCTGGCCGGCCGCAACTATGTCGCCGACTATGTCCAGACCCTGACGCACGAGTTGAAGAGCCCGCTGTCGGCCATTCGCGGCGCGGCCGAGTTGCTGCGCGAGCCCGCGATGCCGCCGCTCGACCGCGCGCGCTTCGTCGCCAACATCGAGCGCGAGACGGCACGCATCCAGGAGCTGGTCGACCGCATGATGGAGCTGGCCGCGCTGGAGTCGCGCCGCGGCCTTGAGCGCACCGAGCCGATCGCGCTGCAGGGCTTGCTCGAAGAACGTGTGGCCAGCGCGCAGGCATCGGGTGCACCGCGGCAGATCGTGGTCAGGTTGGTTGCGCCCGATGCAGCCAGCGTTGATGGCGATCCGCTCCTGCTGCAGCGCGCGGTCGGCAATCTGCTCGACAACGCCCTCGACTTCTCGCCGACGGGCGGCGCCATCGAGGTCGGCCTGGTGCGCCGCGGCCGCAACGTCGTGATCAGCGTGCGCGACCACGGGCCTGGCATTCCCGACTACGCCGACGACAAGGTGTTCGAAAAGTTCTACTCGCTGGCGCGGCCGCACAGCCAGCGCAAAAGCACCGGGCTGGGCCTGCCCTTCGTGCGCGAGATCGCCGCCTTGCACGGTGGCCGAATCAGCCTGCGCAACGCCGAAGGCGGCGGCGCGCTGGCACTCCTGACCCTGCCGCTCGGCAGCGCCAAAGCCCCGTGAGAACGGGGGGCCGCCTTTTCATGGCATCGTGCGTGCATGAATGAGCGCGCCGGCGAGATGCCGCGGACCCTGAAACTCGCCACCGTCTGGCTGCTGCTGGGCGCCGCGGTGTTCATTGCCGTGCAAGCCTGGCAATCGCAACAGCAGCGGGCTCGCTTCACTGTCGACGCGGTCAACGGGGCGATCGTGCTTCAACGCGCGGCCGATGGTCACTTCCATTGGCCAGGCACGCTCAACGGCATTGCGGTCGACTTCCTGGTCGACACCGGCGCTACCGGCACCGCGATCCCGCAAGCCCTGGCTGACCGCGCCGGCCTGGTGGCCGAGGGCACGATGCGGTCATCCACCGCAGGCGGCGTGGTGCAAGGCAGCCTGGCGCGCGCCGACGTCGCCTTGCGCGGCGGCGTGCGTGCCGAGCGTCTGCGCGTGGCCGTGCTGCCGCGGCTCGAATCGCCGCTGCTGGGCATGGATGTGTTGTCGAAGTTGCGGTTCACGCAGAGCGACGGCGTGTTGCGATTGGAGGCAATGAAATGACCCCCCCCGAAGCGCCTGCGGCGCCTCCCCCCGAGGGGCAACGCCAGCGGCCGGGCCGAGCCCGATCCGCGGCGTTTGCTTGGCCAATCGCGGCACTCTGCAAAGGTGAATGGGTGCAGCATTGGTCCTGTGGCTGCTGGGCGCCCAGGCTCAAACGAAGGCGAATTGCCCGCCCCAGGCCCAGCCACCCACCGCCGCCGAGATGCAAGCCGCCGCGGCCAATGCGCGCGACCGGGGCCTGCTCTGGCGCATCACGCGTGACGGGCGCAGCTCCTACCTCTACGGCGGCATCCACCTGGGCAAGCTCGACTGGGCCTTCCCCGGGCCGCAAGTGCGTGCCGCCCTGATGGCCACCGACACGGTCGCCCTCGAGATCGACGTCGGCGACCCACAGATGCTGGCGCGCCTGAAGCCACCGCCGGAGTTCGTGGCGCCGACGCTCGCGCCGGCCTTGCGCGAGCGCCTGGGGCGCCAGAGCGACGCCGCCTGCATTCCGCGCGAGGCCCTGGCGCAGTTGCACCCCGTGATGCAGGCCATCACCCTGACCGTGTTGGCCGCGCGCTGGCAAGGTCTGGACCCGGGTTACGGCCAGGAGCTCGTCCTGAGCGGCTTCGCGCGCGCCGGGCAGCGCAAGGTCGTCTCGCTCGAGTCACCCGAGTTGCAGATGGCCGTGCTGATCCCGCGCGAGGCAGAGGTGGCCGAACGCATGATCGGGCAGATGCTCGACCAACTCGAGCAAGGCAAAGCGCAACGGGTCATGGCACGCCTGGCCGACGCATGGGAGCGGGGTGATGTGTCCGAGATCGGCAACTACGAAGCCTGGTGCGAATGCGTCGCCAGCGAGGACGAAAAGGCGCAGATGCGGCGCCTCAACGACGATCGCAACCCTGCGCTCGCCGACGGCATCGCCGCCCTGCACCGCGACGGTCGCAAGGTCTTCGCCGCCGTCGGCAGCTTGCACATGACCGGCCCCCAAGGGCTGCCCTTGCTGATGCAGCAGCGTGGCTTCACGGTGGAGCGGGTGACCTTGCGCTGACGGCTGTGCTGGTCACAATCGCACCACCCGCCACTCACCTGTTCGAGCCCATGACCGACAGCACTGCCGCCTTCACCAAACTCGTGCCGGGTTTCGACTTCCTTCAGGGCCTGGTCAAGAACGCCGGTGCTGCACTGCCGGGCATCGGCCAGTGGGTGGCGCCGACCTTGGACCCAGAAGAGTTGTCCAAGCGCATCGAAGAGCTGCGCACGGTTCAGTTCTGGCTCGAACAGAACGCCCGCATGCTGGCCACCACGATCCAGGCCCTCGAAGTCCAGCGCATGACCCTGTCCACCCTCAAGACCATGAACGTGCAGATAAGCGACCTGCACCAATCGATGACGCTGCCCGTGCCCGCCGCGCCTGCTTCAGCCGCTGCACCGTCTGCACCCGCACCGGCGCCGCGCGCGCGGGCCAAGGCTGCGCGAAAGACAGGAGCCGGCTCGGCGGCCGCGCCTGCCGGCGTGGTCGACCCGACGCAGTGGTGGGGTGCCCTGACCAAGCAATTCACCGAACTGGCCGCGGGGGCGCTGAAGGAAGGCAGTGGCTCGGCCGCCACGCCCCTCGCCACCGAGCCGACCCGCCAGCGCGGCAGCGGCGTGCCGGCCAAGCCCGCCGCCAAGGCCGCGTCCGGCAACAAACGGCGCACGGCGCGGCGCTGAGCGCCGGCGGCCTCGCCTGCGCAGGCGGCATCTGATGCAGGGCTTCGCGGTCGGTCACGCCACCCACCCGGACTGGCGGCGGGCACTGGCCCTGGCCTGCGTGCAGGTGCAGGCCCAGCTCGACAGCCGCGGCGGTGAGGCCTTCCAGGCGACGCTGGGTTTCGTCTACCTCAGCGACCACTACGCCGCCCATGCCCAGGCCCTGCTGGACGCCTTGCGCCAGCGTTGGCGCAGCGTCGCCTGGGTCGGCACGGTCGGCGTCGGTGTGGCTGCGAGCGGGGTCGAGTATTTCGATGAACCCGCGCTGGTGCTGATGCTCGCCCCCATACCCCTGGGCCGCTTTCAGGTCTTCTCGGGCGCCCGGCCGCTGACCCGCATCGAAGCCCACACCGCACTCATCCATGCCGACGGCAACACGCCAGACCTGGCCGATCTGATCGACGACATGAGTGCGCGCACGACATCGGGCTACCTTTTCGGCGGCTTGAGCGCGTCGCGCGGCGCGGCTTGCCAACTCGCCGACGGCGTGTTCGAGGGCGGCCTCTCGGGTGTGGCCTTCAGCCGCGACGTGACCCTGATCTCGCGCGTCACGCAGGGCTGTCAGCCGATCGGCCCGCTGCGCGAGATCACCGCCTGCGAACGCAATGTGGTGACCGCCCTCGACGGCGAACCCGCGCTGGCCTGCCTGTTGCGCGACACCGGCATCTCGCTCGACGAGCCACAGCGCGCCATGACCACCCTGCGCGGCACCCTGGCGGGGCTGTCGGATCCACGCCAGGCAGTCCCACCGGGCAGCTGGCCAGCGCGCTTGCGGGCCTTCGGCGAAGACGTGCGCGTGCGCCGCCTGTTGGGGCTGGACCCGAGCCTGCAAGGCGTGGCCATCGCCGAGCGCCTCGAACCCGGACTGCAGTTGGCGTTCTGCCAGCGCGACGTCCAGGCTGCGCGGCGCGACCTGGTGCGCATCTGCGCCGAGATCCGCGACGAGCTGGCGCCGGAGCCCGCGCTGGCCGCAGCGCCGGCCCCGGCCGGCTCGCCATGGGCCCCTGACGACCCGGCATCGCGCATCGCCGGGGCGATCTACATCAGCTGCGCAGGCCGCGGTGGGCCGCACTTCGGCGCGCCTTCCGCCGAACTGCAGATCATCCAGCACGCCTTGGGCGAGGTGCCCCTGGTTGGCTTCTTCGCCGGCGGCGAGATCGGCCACCATCACCTGTACAGCTACACCGGGGTGCTGACCGTCTTCACTCACGCGGATTAGAGCCTGTTGACGCGCCCCCGATGACGGCGTGAGCAGCCAGCGCGATTGATGCGCCCCACGCAAAGCCGTCCACCGGCACAACACAGCAGCCAGCCTCGCCCAGGCGGCTACAGTCTTGCCAACTGAAGGCCAGACCTGTGAACGCTCCCCTGCCCCCTGCCGCTCAATCGCAAATCGACCGTGCCGAGCGCCAGCGCACCGTGGTCGAGGCCCTGGCCGCCCTGCTGCCGGCGCATGCCTTGCTCTGGCAGAGCGAAGACACGGTGCCCTACGAATGCGACGGCCTGACCGCCTACCGCGAGCGCCCGCTGGTGGTGGCCCTGCCCGAAACCGAGGCCCAGGTCAGCGGCGTACTGCGCGCCTGCCATGCGCTGGGCGTGCCGGTGGTGGCGCGCGGCGCCGGCACCGGGTTGTCGGGTGGCGCGCTGCCGCACGCACTGGGTGTCACGCTGGGCCTGGCCAAGTTCAACCGCATCGTGCGCATCGACAAGGTTGCGCGCACGGCGGTCGTGCAGTGCGGCGTGCGCAACCTGGCCATCAGCGAGGCCGCGGCGCCGGTCGGCCTGTACTACGCACCCGATCCATCGAGCCAGATCGCCTGCTCCATCGGCGGCAACGTGGCCGAGAACTCGGGCGGCGTGCATTGCCTGAAGTACGGCCTGACCCTGCACAACGTGCTCAAGGTGCGTGGTTTCACGGTGGAGGGCGAGGCGGTCGAGTTCGGCAGCGACGCGCTCGATGCCGCGGGCCTGGACCTGATGGCCCTGGTGGTCGGCAGCGAGGGCATGCTGGCCGTGACCACCGAGGTCACCGTCAAGCTGGTGCCCAAGCCCAAGCTGGCGCGCTGCATCATGGCCAGCTTCGACGACATCCGCAAAGCCGGCGATGCGGTGGCCGCGATCATCGGCGCGGGCATCATCCCTGCCGGGCTGGAAATGCTCGACAAGCCGATGACCGCCGCGGTGGAAGACTACGTCCACGCCGGCTACGACCTCGGCGCCGAAGCCATCCTGCTGTGCGAGAGCGATGGCACGCCCGAGGAAGTGGCCGAAGAGATCGAGCGCATGCTCGACGTGCTGGCCGCCAGCGGCGCCGCGCGCATGGAAGTCAGCAAGGACGAGGCCCAGCGCCTGAAATTCTGGAGCGGGCGCAAGAACGCCTTTCCCGCATCAGGCCGCATCAGCCCCGACTACATGTGCATGGACTCGACCATTCCGCGTAAGCGCCTGGCCGACATCCTGCTCGCCATCCAGCAGATGGAAATCAAGTACGGCCTGCGCTGCTGCAACGTGTTCCACGCCGGCGACGGCAACCTGCACCCGCTGATCCTGTTCGACGCCAACGATGCCGACCAGCTGCACCGCGCCGAGCTGTTCGGCGCCGACATCCTGGAGACGAGCGTGGCCATGGGCGGCACCGTGACCGGTGAACACGGCGTCGGTATCGAGAAGCTGAGCTCGATGTGCGTGCAGTTCTCGCCCGAGGAGCGCGAGCAGATGCTGGCCTTGAAGCGCGCCTTCGACCCAGCCGGCACCCTGAACCCGGGCAAGGTGATCCCGACCCTGTCGCGCTGCGCCGAGTACGGCCGCATGCATGTGAAGAAGGGCCTGCTGCCCTTCCCGGAGCTGGAGCGCTTCTGATGACCGCCCATGCGCCGGCGCTGGCGCGCCTGATCGACCAGGTGCAGACCGCGCGGGCAGCCCAGGGCCGCTTGCGCATCGTCGGCGGTGGCACGAAAGACTTTTACGGCAACGCCCTGCACGGTGAGCCGCTCGACGTGCGCCCGCTGGCCGGCGTCTCGAGCTATGAGCCGACCGAGCTGGTGGTGACGGTGCGCGGCGGCACCCCGTTGGCCGAGCTGGAGGCACTGCTGGCCGAGAAAGACCAGCATCTGGCCTTCGAGCCGCCGCGCCTGGGCGCCGGGGGCACGGTCGGTGGCATGGTCGCCGCCGGACTGGCCGGCCCGTCGCGTGCCGCTGCCGGCAGCCTGCGCGATCACCTGCTCGGCGCCACCCTGCTCAACGGTCGCGGCGAGGTCCTCAGCTTTGGCGGCCAGGTGATGAAGAACGTGGCGGGCTACGACGTCTCGCGCGTGCTTGCCGGCTCGATGGGCATGCTGGGCGTGATCTGCGAGGTTTCGCTCAAGGTGCTGCCGCGCCCGCTGGCCACCGCCACGCTGCGTTTCGAGCTCGACCAGACCCGCGCCCTGGCCCAGCTCAACGCCTGGGGCGGGCTGCCCCTGCCGATCTCGGCCAGCGCGCTGTGGAACGGCACCCTGGTGCTGCGCCTGGCGGGTGCGCGCGCCGCCGTCGACGCTGCGCTGATGCAACTCGGCGGTGAAGCCATCGAGCCCGGGCTCGCCGCAGGCTTCTGGCAGGGCCTGCGCGACCAGCAGGACGAGTTCTTCAGCAGCGCGGCCAAAGCGGTCGAGGGCGGAGCCGGCCTGTGGCGCCTCGGTGTGGCCCAGACCGCCGCGCCGATCACGGTACCCGGCGAACAACTGGTGGAGTGGGGCGGCGCGCAGCGCTGGCTGTGCACGCCGGCGAGCGCGGCGCAGGTGCGCCAGGTCGCCAGCGCTGCGGGCGGCCACGCCACGCTCTTTCGCACGAACAACCAGCAGGCCGAACGCAGCACGGGCGTCTTCCACCCGCTGTCAGCGCCGTTGGCGCGCTTCCATCGCGAGTTGAAGAAAGCCTTCGACCCCGACCACGTCTTCAACCCCGGCCGCCTGGTTCCGGACCTCTAGTGCTGCGACACAGAGGTTTCGGAACATGATGAAAGCGATGGATTCGGCCCGAGGGCAAGGCGCAAACCGCAGCAATACCAAGTGGTATTGCGAGGATTTGCAACGCCGCCATCGAGCCGAAGGCGTGCTTTCATGTTTCGAAGTCTTTGTGTCGCAGTACTAGCCCCGGAACCCTGATGCAAACCACCCTGGCGCCCGAGTTCAAGGGCACACGCGACGGCGAAGCCGCCGAAGCCATCCTGCGCAAGTGCGTGCATTGCGGCTTTTGCACCGCCACCTGTCCGACCTACCAGTTGCTCGGCGATGAGCTCGACGGCCCGCGCGGCCGCATCTACCTGATCAAGCAGGTGCTCGAAGGCCACGCGCCCACGCGCGCTACGCAGTTGCACCTCGACCGCTGCCTGACCTGCCGCAACTGCGAAACCACCTGCCCGAGCGGAGTGCAGTACGGGCACTTGGTGGACATCGGCCGCAAATTGGTCGAGAGCAAGGTCGAGCGGCCCTTGATGGAGCGCCTGACGCGCACTGCACTGAAGGTCGGCCTGACCTCGCCGCTGTTTGCACCGGCCATGAAGCTCGGCCAGCTGGTGCGCCCCCTGCTGCCCGCCGCGCTCAAGAACAAGGTGCCGGCCCCCGGCGGCGCCCGCGCCCACCAGTGGCCGACGCGTGAGCACGCGCGCAAGGTATTGATCTTGCTCGGCTGCGTGCAGCCGGCGATGGCGCCGAACATCAACGCCGCCACCGCCCGCGTGCTCGACGCCGCCGGCATCCAGACCCTGGTGGCCGACAGCGCCGGTTGCTGCGGCGCGATCCGCACGCACCTGAATGATGCCGAGGGCGGCCTGGCCGACATGCGGCGCAACATCGATGCCTGGTGGCCGCTGGTCGAAGGGCTGACGAGTGCCGGCAAGGTAGAAGCCATCGTCATGAACGTGTCCGGCTGTGGCGTCACCGTCAAGGATTACGGCCACGCCCTGGCGCACGACGCCGACTACGCCGAGAAGGCCGCCCGCGTCAGCGCGCTGACGAAAGACCTGTCGGAGTTGCTGCCCGATCTGGTCGATGCACTCAAGCCCAAGCTGCGAGCGACAGCGCCGCAACGCCTGGCCTTTCATCCGCCCTGCACGCTACAACATGGCCAACAGCTGCGCGGCGGTGTCGAAACCCACCTCGGCGCACTCGGCTTCGACGTCAGCATCGCGACGAACGAAAGCCACCTGTGCTGCGGCTCGGCCGGCACCTACTCGGTGCTGCAGCCCAAGCTGGCCTACCAGCTACGCGACAGCAAGTTGAGCCATCTGGCCCCACTCGAACCCCAAACCATCATCTCGGCCAACATCGGCTGCATTCAGCACCTGCAGAGCGGCACCACGACACCGGTGCGGCACTGGGTCGAAGTACTCGACGACGCGCTGGCCGGCTGACACCGAGGTGCGCACGATCGCCTAGAGGCGACCGGCGACCGGCGACCGGCGACCGGCGGCTTGCGGCTTGCGGCTTGCGGCTTGCGGCTTGCGGCCCGTTGCGGACATTAGCGTACGTCCGCTGTTTCGTGCTGGCATCGGCGCGAGCAAGGCGGCAGGCGGGGCCTGGGCGGAGCTCAAACGGCTGGCCCTTCGCTGCGCTGCGGGTGCCCTGCGATGCTCGACTGGCCGGCCCCGTTGCAGAACTCCCGTCGTTCGCTGCGCTCACTGTGGTCGGACAGCTGCAACGAGTCAGAGCACGAAGCGCGCGGGTACGCGCGCGGCCGGCCAGCCTGCGCTTCTCGGCGGCGCCGATTCGCCCCGCC
>JANNFB010000100.1:0-3131 GCA_031379365.1 Burkholderiales bacterium | reverse complement strand
CTCTTAATCCGTTGGTCGAAGGTTCGAATCCTTCAGGGCCCACCAATCAAATCAACGGCTTGGCAGTGATGTCAGGCCGCTGTCATTTTGAACGCAGCGCCGGCGTGCGCGAGCGCCGAGCTTGCCGCCATTTGAACGGGTCAAGCTGAGATCCGTTGTGCTTCAGGGTAGAGCCCACGCACCTGCGAACTGAGCCGCGTCAGCCCCAGCAGGGCGTCGATGCAGGGCGTGGGCAGCGCCAGACGTTGCCCGATCTCCTGCACCGCGGTCACGATGGCATCCAGCTCGATGGCGCGGCCGGCCTCGGCGTCCTGCAGCATCGATGTTTTGAATGCACCCAGCTTGGCCGTGATGGCGTGACGGTCTTCGGGTGATTGCGTGATCGGGCAGCCGATGCGCGCGCCGATGGCGGCAGCTTCCTGCATCGTGGCCGAGCAGAAGGAGCGCACTTCAGGGTCGCCGAGGATACGATCCACCGTGGCGCCAGTCAGGGCCGACACCGGGTTCATGGTCAGGTTGCCCCACAGCTTGTACCAAATGTCGCGCCGCACATCGGCTGAGTGCGTGGCGTCGAAGCCAGCCCGCGCCAGCACGTCGACCACACGCTGCGCTCGCTCGCTCTGGCCGCCCCGCGGCTCGCCGATGATCAGGCCGTGGCCCATGCGGTGCTGTGCCAGGCCGGGTTCGCGCATGAACACGCTGGCATGAACGACGCAGCCGAGCACGCGGGCCAAGGGAAGGGTGCGCGCGATGGCACCGCCAGGGTCGACGCTGTGCAGCGGCCGGCTGTCGAAGCCGGGCAGGCCCTCGCAGAACCACCAAGGCACGCCGTTCATGGCTGGCAGGACGACGGTCTTCGGCCCGATCAGCGCAGGCAACTCGGCCGCCAGCGCCGGCAGCGCCTGGCCCTTGACTGCTATCACCACCAGGTCTTGCGCGCCCAACTCACTGGCGCGCTCGCAGGCCCGCCCAGGGCCTTGCACCAGCGTGTCACCCAGGTGCAGGCGCCAACCGTGCTGGTTCAAAGCAGCCAGGGTCTGGCCGCGGGCCAGCGCGCTGACTTCCGTGGTGCCGGTGGCGGCAAGGCGCGCGCCGATGAAGCTGCCGATGGCGCCGGCACCGACGATGCAGACCTTCATGTTCAGACCCTCTCCTGTGTCACGCGCCCTGTTGGGCGCGGACAAGAAGAATAGCCCGTGGCCTCAGATGGCCAGGCGCTGGCGCCAGCTCAGGCCGGCCTCCGTGGTGGTGGCCGGCTTGTACTCGCAGCCGATCCAGCCGGTGTAGCCGATGCGCTCGAGGTGGGCGAACAGGAAAGCGTAGTTGATCTCACCCGTGCCCGGCTCGTTGCGCCCGGGGTTGTCGGCGAGCTGGATGTGGCCGATGCGCGCGAGGTGCTTTTGCATCGTCGCCGCGAGCTCGCCCTCCATGCGCTGCGCATGGTAGATGTCGTACTGCACATAGGCGTTGTCGGCGCCGACGTCGTCGAGGATGGCCAGCGCCTGCGCGGTGCGGTTCAGGTAGAAGCCGGGGATGTCGTGGCTGTTGATCGGCTCGATCAGCAGTTTCAGACCGGCTTGCTTCAATGCGGCAGCCGCGTACTTCAGGTTCGCTACAAAGGTCTGGCGCAGCAGTGTCTCGTCGACCCCGGCCGGCGCCTTGCCTGCCAGGCAGTTGAGTTGTTTCACACCGAGCGTGGTGGCGTAAGCGATGGCCTGGGCCACGCCGGCGCGGAACTCCTCAACCCGGTCGGGCAGACAGGCGATGCCGCGCTCGCCGGCGTCCCAGTTGCCGGCGGGCAGGTTGTGCAGCACCAGCATCAAGCCGTTGTCATCGAGGCGCTGCTTGATCTCGGCCGCGCCAAAGGCGTAGGGGAAGAGGAACTCGACGGCGGTGAAGCCGGCCTTGGCCGCCCGCTCGAAGCGATCGAGGAAGGGCACCTCCGTGAACAGCATCGACAGGTTGGCGGCTAACTTGGGCATGGTCATCTCCTTGGCTCCCGAGACGCCTTGGGGCGGCTCGGTGGCGAACTATTCCAACAAGCCAGCCATCTCGAGGCCTTGACGGCCCTCGGGGTGGCGGCAATCGATGTCTTCGAACTCGTTGATCTTGTCGATCTCGGTGCCCATGGCGATGTTGGTCACTTTCTCGAGGATCACCTCCACCACGACCGGCACACTGTACTTGCGCGCCATCGCCTGCGCCTCGACCAGCGCGGCGCTGAGCTTTTCGGGGTCGGTGACGCGCAGCGACTTGCAGCCCAGACCCTGCACCACCGCCTGGTGATCCACGCCGTAGCTCTTCAGCGCGGGGTCGTCGACGTTCTGGTTCTCGAACGCGAGCTGCACGCAGTAGTCCATCTCGAAGCCGCGCTGGCTTTGGCGGATCAGGCCGAGATAGCTGTTGTTGACCAGCACCTGGACATAAGGCAGGCAGAACTGCGCACCGACCGCCAGCTCCTCGATCATGAACTGGAAGTCGTAGTCGCCCGAAAGCCCGACCACCGTGCGCGTCGGGTCGGCCGCGACCACGCCGAGCGCGGCCGGCACCGTCCAGCCCAGCGGGCCGGCCTGGCCGCAGTTGATCCACTGGCGCGGGCCGTACACGTGCAGGAACTGCGCCCCGGCGATCTGGCTCAGGCCGATCGTGGTCACGTAGACCGTGTCGCGCGGAAAGACCTTGTTCATCTCCTCGTACACGCGCAGCGGCTTGATCGGCGTTTCGGTGTAGTGCGTCTTGCGGTGCATCAGCTGCTTGCGCTCGGCACAGCGGCCCGCCCATTCGCCGAAGTCTTTCAGGCGCGCCGCCGGCGCCTTCGCCGCCTTGCGCTCGCGCGCCACCTGCACGAAGAGTTCGAGCGCGGCCTTGGCATCGCTGACGATGCCGAGTTCGGGGTTGAACACGCGGCCGATCTGGGTCGGCTCGATGTCGACATGAACAAAGGTGCGGCCCTTGCAGTACACCTCGGGCGAGCCGGTGTGCCGGTTGGCCCAGCGGTTGCCGATGCCGAGCACGAAGTCGCTCGCCAGCATGGTCGCGTTGCCGTAGCGGTGTGACGTTTGCAGGCCGCACATGCCGGCCATCAGCGGGTGGTCGTCGGGGATCGTGCCCCAGCCCATCAGCGTAGGGAT
>JANNFB010000082.1:0-16488 GCA_031379365.1 Burkholderiales bacterium | reverse complement strand
TTTCGCTGCGCAGAGCACCCCACCGCCCCGATCCGATGCATGGGGGCGTTCGCGGGCGGAGGGGCACCGAAGCCTGAGGCTGGGGCTGCCGGGTGCCCGCCGCAGCGAAATCAAGGGGGCGCCCAGGGCGGAGGACATTCGCGGAGGCGGGCGCCCGGCAGCCCTGGCCGGCGCGACCCAAGAACGCGCAGAAACGAACGTCCGCAAACGGCCTAAGGCCGATGCTATTTTTATGCGCCGCGGCTCACGCGAAGCGCAGTGGAGGATCTGAAATGAGCGTCGACGTGAACGGGCGCCGCTATGCGCTGCCGCGCCAACCCACCGTGGTGGTCTGCATCGATGGCTGCGAGCCCGACTACCTGGCCCAGGCCGTCGTTGGCGGTCACACGCCGTGGCTGAAACGCACGCTGGCGCGGGGCACGGCGCTGGTCGCCGACTGCGTCGTGCCGAGCTTCACCAACCCGAACAACCTGTCGATCGTGACCGGCGCACCGCCCTCGGTGCACGGCATCTGCGGCAACTACCTGTACGACGTGGAAAGCGGCACCGAGGTCATGATGAATGACCCGAAGTGGCTGCGCGCGCCGACCATCCTGGCGGCGCTGGCCGGTGCCGGCAAAAGCTGTGCCGTGATCACCGCCAAGGATAAGTTGCGCAAATTGCTCGGCAAGGGTATCGACCTGACCCAGGGCAGCATCTGCTTCTCGTCGGAGAAGGCCGACGTCGCCAGCCTGGTCGAGAACGGCATCGCCGACGTGTTGAAGCTCGTCGGCCAGCCACTGCCCGATGTCTACAGCGCGGCGTTGTCGGAGTTCGTCTTCGCCGCCGGCGTGCAGCTGATGCGCACCCAGCGGCCCGACGTGATGTACCTCTCGACCACCGACTACATCCAGCACAAGCACGCGCCGGGCATGCCGGGCGCGAACGCCTTCTACGCCATGATGGACGGCTACCTGGCGGCGCTCGACGAAATGGGTTGTGTGATCGCACTCACCGCCGACCACGGCATGAACGCCAAGACGCGGATGGACGGCACGCCCGACGTGATCTACCTGCAGGACCGGCTCGACGCCTGGCTCGGCGCGGGCAGGGCACGCACTATCCTGCCGATCACCGACCCTTATGTCGTGCACCACGGCGCGCTCGGCTCATTCGCCACCGTCTACCTGCCTGCCGACTTGATTGGCGACGCGGCCACGCGCATTGCCGGGCTGCGCGGCATCGAGCGCGTGCTGACCCGCACCGAAGCGGCTGCGGCCTTCGAGCTGCCGGCCGACCGCATCGGCGACCTGGTGGTGGTGTCGGAGCGCTCCGTCGTCATCGGCACGGCGGCCGCGCGGCACGACCTGTCGGCGCTCGAAGTGCCGCTGCGCTCGCACGGCGGCGTGTCGGAGCAGCGAGTCCCTTTGATCCTGAATCGGCCGATCGCGGGCCTTGACGAGAGTCGGCGCTGGCGCAATTTCGACGCCTTCGATCTGGCGCTCAACCGGGCCCAGTGAACACGATGCGCATCGAAGCCCTGCGCATCGCCGGCGAAAAGGTCGGTGCCGACCGCGGCGGTGATCGTGTCATCCGCGTCCACAACCCCTATTCCGGCGAGCTCGTCGGCACGGTGCCCAAGGCGACGCTCGACGAGGTCCGTCGCGCGCTCGACATCGCCGGCCAGCACAAGGCCAGGCTGAGCCGCTTCGAACGCAGCAACATCCTGAACAAGGCGGCGGCGCTGGTGCGGGAGCGAACGGCGGCCATTGCGGCGCTGATCTCGGCCGAGTCGGGTCTTTCGATGAAGGATGCGGTTTACGAAGCCGGCCGTGTCGCCGACGTGCTGATGTTCGGCGCCAACGAGTGCTTGCGCGATGACGGCCAGACCTTCTCTTGCGACATCACGCCGCACGGCCGCAAGCGCCGTGTTCACACCTTGCGCGAGCCCTTGCTCGGCGTGATCAGCGCGATCACGCCCTTCAACCACCCGATGAACCAGGTTGCGCACAAGGTCGTGCCGGCGGTGGCCAGCAACAACCGCATGGTGCTCAAGCCCTCCGAGAAAGTGCCGCTGTCGGCCCTGCTGTTCGCCGACCTGCTCTACGAAGCGGGCCTGCCGCCGCCGATGCTGAGTGTCCTCACCGGCGACCCGAAGGAGATCGCCGACGAATTGCTGACGAACCCGAACATCGACTTGATCACCTTCACGGGTGGCGTGGCGATCGGCAAATATATCGCCGGCAAGGCCGGCTACCGGCGCACCGTGCTCGAGCTCGGCGGCAACGACCCGCTCATCGTGATGGACGACGCCGACCTCGATGAGGCCTCGTCGCTGGCGGTGCAGGGTTCTTACAAAAACTCGGGGCAGCGCTGCACGGCGGTCAAGCGCATCCTGGTGCACGAGGCCGTGGCGGCGCGCTTCACCGACCTGGTGGTCGAGAAGACACGGGCCTGGACTTTCGGCGACCCGAGTGACCCGAAGGTCGAGATGGGCACCGTGATCGACGAGGCCGCGGCGCGCCTGTTCGAGGCCCGCGTCAACGACGCCGTGGCAAAGGGCGCACGGCTGCTGGTCGGCAACCAGCGAGACGGTGCCTTGTACTCGCCGACCGTGCTCGACCGCGTCGATCCGGCCATGACCCTCGTGCGCGAAGAAACCTTTGGCCCGGTGTCGCCGATCATCGCCTTCCGCGATGTCGATCACGCCATCGCCATCGCCAACGGCACCGCCTACGGCTTGTCGTCGTCGGTGTGCAGCAACCGCATGGATGTCATCACCCGCTTCGTCAACGAATTGCACGTCGGCACCGTCAACGTGCGTGAGGTGCCGGGATACCGGCTGGAACTCACGCCCTTCGGCGGCATCAAGGACTCGGGCCTGGGGTACAAGGAAGGCGTGCAGGAAGCCATCAAGAGTTTCACCAACCTCAAGACCTACTCGTTGCCCTGGAACTGAGTGATCCACCTGCTGAATCTGCTGGCCGCGATTGCCCTGCTGGTGTGGGGCACGCAGATCGTGCGCACCGGCATCCTGCGCATCTTCGGTGAGAACCTGCGCCACGTGCTGGCCAAGAGCATGGGCTCGCGCTTCAAGGCCGTGCTGGCAGGCCTGGGAGTCACCAGCCTGATCCAGTCGAGCACGGCCACCTGCCTGATCGTCTCTTCCTTCCTCGGGCGCAACCTGGTGCCACTGTCGGCAGCGCTGGCAGTGATGCTGGGGGCGGATGTCGGCACCAGCCTGATGGCCGTGGTGTTCTCGTTCGACCTGTCGTGGCTGTCGCCGCTGCTCATCTTCGTTGGCGTGGTGCTCTACATCACGCGTGACAAGACCACGGCTGGCCACCTCGGTCGGGTGGCGATCGGCCTGGGGCTGATCCTGCTGTCGCTGCAGCTGATCATCCTGCACACCCGCCCGCTGATCGAATCACCCGCCGTGCGCGGGCTGCTCGTGGCCCTGCCCAACGAGGTCTTGCTCGACATCGTGGTCGGCGCGGCCCTGACCGTGCTGTCCTACTCCAGCCTGGCCATCGTGCTGCTGACGGCAACGCTGGCCGGTTCGGGCATGGTGCCGGCCACTGCGGCGCTGGGACTGGTGTTGGGTGCCAACATCGGCAGCGGCCTGCTGGCCGTGTTGTCGACGCTCAACAGCTCGGTCGCGGCACGGCACCTGCCCATCGGCAACCTGGTGTTCAAGCTGGGGGGTTGCCTGCTGATGCTGCCGCTGCTCGGCCCGGTGCACGTCGAGTTGCAGCAGCTGATTCCCAATGTGGCGCAGCAGGTGGTGGTCTTCCACCTGGCCTTCAACGTCGCCCTCGCCGTGCTCTTCATCGGCTTCACGGGGCCGCTGGCGCGCGCGCTGGAGCGCTGGATCAAGGCACCCAAGGCCGTGGGCACCGAACGGCCGGAGCACCTGGACTTGTCGGCCCTGGCCACCCCGTCGCTGGCCATCAGTTGCGCAGCGCGCGAGGCCCTGCACCAGGCCGATGTGGTCGAGACCATGCTGCGCGGCATCCTGCTGGTGCTGCGTGACAACGATCTGGAACTGTCCAAGCGCCTGCGCCAGATGGACGACAAGGTCGACGGCCTGTACACCGCCATCAAGCTCTACCTGACCCAGGTATCGCGCGAGGCGCTCTCGGAGCGCGAGGGCCGGCGCTGGACCGACGTGATGTCCTTCACCATCAACATGGAGCAGATCGGCGACATCATCGAACGCGTGCTGGAGGATCTTGAAGACAAGAAGATCCGCCCCAACCGCAGCTTCTCCGATGCCGGCATGGGCGAGATCTGCCACCTGCATGAGCGCCTGGTTGCCAACCTGCGCCTGGGCATGAGCGTGTTCCTCGAAGGGGGGCTTCGCGATGCACGCAAGCTGCTGGAGGAGAAGGCGCGTTTCGGCGATCTGGTGCGCGAGTACGCTGCCACCCACATCGTGCGCCTGCAGGACCGCTCGGCGCAAAGCATCGAGACGAGTTCGCTGCACCTGGACCTGATCAGTGACCTCAAACGCATCAACTCCCACATCTGCTCCTCCGCCTACCCGATCCTCGATTCCGCCGGCGCGCTGACGCAGACGCGGCTGCGCCACTCCGTGCTCGCGCCGCTCGAAGCTGATCAACCGAGCGACAGGTGACACTGACCTGGCCTGTCGTCATGGCGGTGTTGCTGGGTGCGTTGCTGCACGCAGCCTGGAATGGCCTCGTCAAGTCGTCCGGCGACAAGTCGGTCGACACCGCGCTGATGCATGCCCTGGGCGCGTTGATCGCGCTGCCCTTTGCGCTATGGGTCGGCGCGCCGGCGCCAGCCGCCTGGCCCTACATCGGCGTGTCACTGGTCATCCACGTGGGCTACTACATCGCCCTGGCCGGGGCCTACCAGCATGGCGAGATGGGCATGACCTACCCGATCATGCGTGGCTTTGCGCCGCTGCTGGTGGCCCTGGGCAGCCTAGCGGTGGTCGGTGAGGCGCCGAGCGCGCTCACGTGGCTGGGTGTGCTGGGCATCGCCATGGGTGTTTCGCTGGTGGGCCTGGCGCACCCTGGCGAGGCGCTGCACCACCGCAAGGCCCTGGCGTTCGCCTTTGCCAACGCCGCCGTCATTGCGCTCTACACCTTCGTCGATGCGCTGGGTGCGCGCACCGAGGTGCGCGCCGAGGGTTCGGTGTGGCGCTATCTGCTGTGGCTCAATGTGCTCGACGGTGTGGCCTACCCGCTGCTGGTCTGGCTGCGGCGCGATGCGCCCGCGCGCGCCGAGATCCTGGTCTATGCGCGCCGACGCTGGCCCCTGGCCGCACTGGGTGGCACGGCCTCGATCGCCTCTTACGCAATCGCCCTCTGGGCCATGACGCGCGCCCCGGTGGCCAGCGTCGCAGCCCTGCGCGAAACCTCGGTCCTGTTCGCCGCCGTGATCGGCACCGTGGTGCTCAAGGAGGCCTTCGGCCTTCAGCGCGCACTGGGTACCGCAGTCATCGTCGGCGGGGTGATGGCGCTGAGGTTTGGGTAGGTGCTGCTTCACGCCTGTTCGTGAGGCAACGCAGAAGGTCCTTCAGCCAAGCCGCGCCGAGAGACGTGGCCTGGGTGTCTGTTTGCATGTGTCGGAGCGAAAATATCGAACCGGCCCATTGCAGACCTTCGTTTCCGTTCGTTCTCTTGCGTTCGTGGGCCGCGCCGGCCGAGGCCACCGGGTGGCCCCCGCCGCGAATGTCCTCCGCCCTGGGCTGCGCCCCGGGCTCCCCCTTGATTTCGCTGCGGCGGGCACCCGGCAGCCCCGGCCTCGAGTGTGGGAGGCCCGCCACCCGCGAACAGCCCAGGCCTGTCGGATCGGGACGGCGGGGCGCTCTGCGCAGCGAAATCAAGGAGGAGAGGCGGGCGCAGCCCGACTCGGGGGACATTCGCGGAGCAGAGTGCCCCGCCGTCCTGATCTCGCGCCCTCTATCGCGTGCGACTGCGAAGGTCTGCAATGGCCGCCGGGTGCATGAGTTCGCCCGTCTGTAGTCAGGGCGCGCGTTGGTGGTGGTGGCGACGGCGGTCGGGCGCTCAGGCAGCCCTCGACCAGGTGCGCACTGCCCAGGGCGCTGCCATGAATCGTCAGCCCCGCATCTGCCCCAGGTACCAGCGAATGAAGGCGTCCACGTTGTATTCGAAGCGCGATGACAGCGGCCCGGGTACGTAGCCGATCGAGTCGACGCCTTTCTGCTGCCACTTGCAGATGTTCCAGTCCTGCTCATTGGTGAGGTTCCAGAACGGCAGCAGACGGTCGAGTTGGTAGTCGCTGCCTTCCTTCGCCTTTTCGTCGACGAGCCAGTAGCCGCGCATGATCGTCTTGCGCGGCCCGGCCGGCAGCATGCGGGCGGCGACGGCGTGATCGCAACTGCCGTGCACCCAGAAGTTGGGCAGGCTGCGCAGGCGCAGCACGCCGACATCTTCGCTGTCGTAGTCGCCCATCAAGGGCGCCAGCCGGCTGCCGTCCATCGACTCGGTGGCGAAGCCCTCGGCCAGTGGCGTGCGGCTGCTGGCAAACCACAGGCCGCGCTCGGGGTCGGGAAAGGTGGCCAGGCCGCCCTGCGTGCGCAGCACGGAGTCGCTGGCCTGCGTCCATTTTGGCGCGATGCGCGCAGTCGCCGCATCGATGCGCTGCTGCATCGCCGGCGACACGTTGTGTTCGTCGACGACGTCGAAGTTGGCTTTCACGTACTGCGGGTGGCATGTGATGCAGTGCAGGCACTCGCGGTTGTTCTCCCACACCAGCTTCCAGTTGGCGTCGACCTCGTAGTCGACGACGTGCGCGATGCGCGCGCGGCCGAAGCCCTGCGGGGCGGCCGCTGCGGCGAAGTCTCGGCGCAGGCCCTCGATGTCGGGCGCCCGCTCGGCCAGCGAGACGTAGATCAGGCCCGCCACCTCGGCGGCGTGCAGCGGCCGCAAGCCCAGTTGCGACTTGTCCTGGTCGGTATCCATGCCATTGCAGCTGCGCAGCTCGCCACTGCGCGCGTAGGACCAAGCGTGGTACGGGCAGACGATGGTGCGCACATGGCCGCTGTCGGCGCGGCAGAGCTGCGTGCCGCGGTGGCGGCACACGTTGTGGAAGGCGCGCACCAGACCGTCGTCGCCGCGCAGCACAAGGACCGGCGTCGAGTCGATGGCAAAGGTGATGTAGTCGCCCGGGTTGGGCAGCTCGACGGCAAAGCCGGCAAACAGCCAACCACCTTGCCAGAGGCGCTGCATCTCTGCGGCGTAGATGGCCTCGCCCTGGTAGAAGTCGCGCGGCATGCCGTGGCCGCTCTGGCGTGTGGCGAGCAGGGCGTCGAGTTCGGCGGCCAGGGGGGGGCGGGGGTCGGTCATCACCGGGTCCTCAAGAAAGTATGGCTTTGCGTTCGGGGTCGTAGAGCGGGCGTGTGTGGCGCACGGCGGGGTAGCGCTCGCCCATCACTTCGATGCTGATGTCGGCGCTGGCTGCTTCGTCGGCGGCGATGTAGGCACAGAAGATGTTGCGGCCGACGGTGTGGCCAAAGCCACCGCTGGTGGTGCGCCCGATCACACGATCGCCGGCGAGCACGACTTCGCCGCCGTGCAGTGTGGGTTCCGGGCCGGCGTTGAACCAGGCCAACTTTCGGGTTGGCCCCTTGGCCTTCATGTCGGCCAAGGCGGCGCGCGCCAGGAAGTCGCCTTTGTTCAGCGCCACGCAGAAGCCCAAACCGGCCTCAAAGGGGTTGTAGTCGGCCGTGATGTCGGAGCCCCAGACCAGGTAGTGCTTCTCGAGCCTCAGGGTGTTGATGACCCGATAACCGGCATTGCTGATCCCATGCGCCTGCCCTGCGGCCCACAGGCGTTCGTACAGGTGCAGGGCGTACTCCACAGGCACATGCAATTCGTAGCCGAGTTCACCGAGGTAGGTCACGCGCAGCGCGAGCACCGGGGCGAAGGCCAGGTCGAGTTCGCGCGCACTCATGTAGGGGAAGGCGGCGTTGTCCAGCGGCGCATCGGTCAATTGCGCCAGCACCTCGCGCGACCGAGGGCCGCACAGGTTCAGCACCGCCTTGGCGGAGGTGTGGTCGACGATGTCGACGCTGCCGTCGCCCGGCAGGTGGCGCTCGATCGTCGAGCGGTCGCGCACGCCGAGCGCGCTGCCAGTGACGAAGTAGAAGCGGTCGGCGGCCAGGCGCGTGATCGTCACATCGGCCTCGATACCGCCGCGCTCGTTGCACAGTTGGGTGTAGACGATGCTGCCAACGGGTTTGTCGAGGTCGTTGACCGCCAGTTTTTGCAGCAGTGCGAGCGCGCCGGCGCCACGCACTTCGAACTTCGAGAACGAGCTCATGTCGATCAGCGCGACGCGCTCGCGCACGGCGCGGTGCTCGGCGGCAACGGCTGCAAACGACGTGCCGCGGTCGAAGCTCGGTGTGTCGACGGCGGGTGTGCCAGCGGGCGCAAACCAGTTCGGCCGCTCCCAGCCGAACTTGTTGCCGTACACCGCGCCTTGTCTCAGCAAGGTGTCGTAGAGCGGGCTGCGCCGCGCGCCGCGGCCAGCCTGGGTCTCATGCCCAGGCCAGGCAATGTGGTAGTAGCGCGCATAGCTCTCCACCGCGCGCTCGTACATCGCCGCCTTGACGGCATGGGGTGCGCCGAAGCGGCGCACATCGAAGGGCCACAGGTCCAGGCCCGGGTCACTGTCGACGATCCAGTTGGCCATCACCCAGCCCGCACCGCCCGAGGCGGCAATGCCCGAGGTGAAGCCGCAACACAGGTAGAAGTTGTCGAGCTCGGGCGAGAGGCCGATCACCGGTTCGCCATCGGCAGTGATCGGGATCGGCCCGTTGATCATCTGCCGGATCCCGACCTCGTTCAGCACCGGAATTCGCGCACAGGCGGCGGATCCCAAGGGCTCGAAACGGTCGTAGTCAGGCTGCAGCAACTCGGGACCGAAGTCCTTGGCGATGCCGCTCGCGCCCCAGGGCGGTGTGTTGGCCTCCCAGCCGCCCACGGCCAGGCCGCCCGGCTCGGGCTTGACATAGAAGTTGCCGTCGGGGTCGCGCAGCGAGGGCAGGCCGGCAGGGATCTTGGCGCTCTTCTCGGTGACGAAGTACTGGTGCTCGACAGCGCCCACCGCCACGCGCGTGCCAACCATCGCGGCTATCTCGCGGCCCCACATGCCAGCGGCGTCGATCACGCACTCGGCCGCAATCTCGCCGTGGTCGGTGACGACAGTGGTGACGCGGCGGCCGCGTTTCTTCAGGCCCGTCACGCACACGCCCTGGTGAATGCCGACGCCGCCCGCGCGCGCGCCCGCGGCATAGGCCATCGTCAGGCTGGCCGGGTCGACATCGCCGTCGCCTTCGATCCACGCCGCGCCGACGACGCCTTTCAATTCCAGCAGCGGAAACTTCTCGCGCGCTTCGCTCGGTGTCACGAGGTCGACGCGGAAATCGAAGCCCTTGGCCATCGTCGCCGATCGTTTGAGCTCCTGCCAGCGTGCGGGTGAAGACGCCAGGCGCAGGCTGCCGGTGCGGTGCCAGCCGGTGGCTTGGCCCGTCTGCGCTTCGAGCTTGCCGTACAGCTCGGCGCCGTAGCGCATCAGGCGCGTCAGGTTGCTGCTGCTGCGCAACTGGCCGACGAGGCCCGCCGCATGCCAGGTCGCGCCATGCGTGAGTTGCAGACGCTCCAGCACGACAACGTCCTTCACGCCGCGCTGTGCCAGGTGGTAGGCGATGCTGCAGCCGATGATGCCGCCACCGATGATGACGACGCGGCTCGACGTAGGTAGGTTCATCTCTTTCGCCATGCTTGAGTGGTGCGCTCCAAGCGACGCGTGAGCAACAGGTGGGCGATTTTCACCGCCGCCGAGGTCGCGACGATGCAGATCGCCATCGCCGCTGCGGCCGCGGTGAACCCGGCCTCGTCCATGTTGACGATCGTGACGGCAGCGGGCTTGGTGTCGGTCGAGTACAGAAAGATGACCGCCGATACCGTGGTCATGGCGTTGACAAACAGGTAGATGCTGACGTCCAGGATGGCGGGCAGGCACACCGGCATCGTCACGCGCGTCATCGTGCGAAACAGCGAGACCTTCAGAGATGCCGACACGGCTTCGAACTCGCCGTCGAGCTGCTTGAGTGCCGTGGTCGCGGTGAGGTGGCTCACGGTGTGGAAGTGGGTCACCGAGTTGATCACCATGATGGCCATCGTGGCGTAGATGAAGCCCAGCGGGTTGCCGCGCGCATTGAAGAAGAAGATGTAGGCCAGCCCGAGCACCAGGCCCGGCACGGCCATCGGCAGCATGGCCATGAACTGAGCGATGCTGCGACCCCAGGTGAACCCGCGCGTCTTCTCGAGCAGGTAGGCGCCCAGGAAGACAACGACCGTGCCGATCACGGCCGTCCAGGTGGCCATTTCGAGCGAGCTCCAGTAAGCATTCCACCCGTTGGAATCGAATTCGCTGAAGACATAGTTCTTCAGCGTCAGCTTCAGGTTGTAGGGCCAGCGGGTGACGAGCGAGGCCCAAGCCGCCATCGCCAGAATGCCTGCGATCACGCCGCCGACCAGGGCGCAGAACCCGAACAACAGCCAATCACGGCGTGCCTGGGGCTTGGGCTCGAAGGGCACCGCACGCGCCGACAGCAGGGCCACTTGGCGACGCTCCGTGATGCGGTTGGCGGCGAACGCGATCACGGCCGGAATCAGCAGCACGAAGCCGACCACAGCGCCCATCTCGAAGTTCTGCTGGCCGATCACCTGCTTGAAGATGTCGGTGGCCAGCACGTTGAAGCGCCCGCCGATCACCTTGGCGATGCCGAAGTCGGTGATGACCAGCGTGAAGATGACGAAGCCCGCGCTGATGACGCCGTACTTGGCCCCCGGCAGCGTCACCGTGAAGAAGACGCGTGTCTTCGACGCACCCAGCACGTCGGCGGCTTCATACAGCCGGCCGTCGGCCATCGACAGCGCAGCCACCAGGATCATCAGCGCGTGGGGAAAGCAATAGAACACCTGCGCGGCGATGATGCCGCCGGCACCGTAGATCGAGCTGCCGAACATCAGCTCCTTGAGGAAACCCTGGTTGCCGAACAGGTAGACCAGTGAGATCGCCGGCAGCAGCGAGGGCGCCAGGATCGGGATCAGCGCCAGGGCCTGGAACAGGCCCTTCCAGCGCATGCAGCTGCGCTGCAACGCGTAGGCATAGATGAAGGCCAACGGCAGCACGATCAGCGTGGTGACCGTCGACACGTAGAAGCTGTTCCAGACGGAGTGGAACAGCGATGGCGTGGAGAAATAGAGCAGGTAGTTCGCCAGGCCGACGAACTCGCCGTTCTGGTTCTGAAAGCTCTTGGACAGCAGCGCCCACAGCGGCAGCACCAAAGTGGCGAACATCCAGCCGATCAGCAGCACCAGGCCCGCCCGCATCAGGATGTCGTCGCGGTCGAGCCGGCGCCGCACCACGGGATGAGCCGCCGCGGCCGGCGTCGCGGGTCGGGCCGCCGTTGTCACGGCAGGGTCGCCGCCCGAGGAAACACGCGCAGCCATTGCGGCGGCAGCGCAATCAGCATGTCCTTGCCGACGTCGACGCCCAGATCGCGCATGACGTTGATCGAGAAGTCGGCCAGGATCGGCGCCTCGCCGCCCGCGACGCTGAGTTTGGCGCGGCAGAAAGCACCCAGGAACTCGATGGCAGCCACGCGCACGGGAAGCGCGTTGGGCATGCCGGCCACAACGCCGCGCACAGCGATGTCCTCCGGCCGCAGGGCCAGGGTCACGTCATGGCCCACGCCGGGCCTCACGTCGAGTTCGCAGGCCAGCTCGATCCCTGCATAGCGCACCTGGTTGGCCGCAGTGACCACGGCCGGCAGGAAGTTGGTGGTGCCAACGAAGTCGGCAACGAAGGCACTGCTGGGCGAGCGGTAGACCTCACTGGGTGTGCCGACCTGCTCGATCACGCCCTGGTTCATGACCACGATCCGATCGGCCATGGTCAAGGCCTCTTCCTGGTCGTGCGTGACCATGATCGTGGTCACCTTCAGGCGCTGGTGCAACTCACGGATCTCGCTGCGCAGGTGCGCGCGCACACGGGCGTCGAGGGCTGACAGCGGCTCGTCGAGCAGCAGAAGGCCCGGCGACAGTGCCAACGCGCGCGCCAGTGCTACGCGTTGTTGCTGGCCGCCCGAGAGTTGGGCTGGGTACTTGCGCGCGGCTTCGGGCATGCCCACCAGTTGCAGCAGATCGACCACGCGGGTCGCGATCTCGACCTTGGCCACGCCCCGACTGACCAGGCCGTAAGCGACGTTGGCCGCCACGGTCAGGTTCGGGAACAGCGCGTACGACTGGAACACGATGCCGAAATCGCGCTTCGACGCCGGCAGGGTGGAAATGTCCTTGCCAGCCTGGAAGATGCGTCCCGAGGTCTGGATGTCCAGGCCGGCGATGGCGCGCAGCAAGGTGGTCTTGCCGCAGCCCGAGGGCCCGAGAAAGCAGACGAACTCGCCGGGCAGGATCTCGAGCGAAACCTCCTTCAGCGCGGTGAAGAGCCCGAACTGCTTGACCAGCCGCTCGATGCGCAAGTAAGGCGCCGTCATCGAAGGCGCCTTCTCCCGCACACAGGAGAAGGCGCCGGCATCACTTCGGCAGTGACTTGGCGTCGTAGCGCTTGGTCCACTCGGCCAGGATCTTGGCGCGCTCCTGGCCCATCTTGTTGAGGTCGATCTTGGCCATGGCCGCGTCGGCGCTGGGCGGGTAGTTCGGCGGCGCCGGGTTCAGGCCGGGGAAACCGGAGATCGCGTAGTACTTGCCGTAGAGCTCGTAGGCGCCCTTGGAAATCGCGAAATCAGCCAGTTTCTGCGCCGCGGCCAGGTTCTTCGTGCCTTTGACGATCGCGGTGGCCTCCATGTCCCAGGGCGAACCTTCCTTGGCCAGGATCAGGTCGAGCGGCGCGCCGGCGGTCTTCTCGCGTGCGCCACGCATGTCGAAGCCCAGGCCGATCACCCGTTCGCCCTTGCCCGCCTGCACGCACGGCGCCGACCCCGAGTGGGTGTAGACGGCGATGTTCTGGTGCAGCTTGTCCATGAACTCCCAGGCCGCCTTCTCGCCCATGATCTGGATCCATGCGTACACCGCCTGATAGCCGGTGCCCGACGAGGCCGGGTTGGGCATCACGATCGAGTCCTTGTAGACCGGGTTCGTGAGGTCGGCCCAGGCGGCGGGCTTGGGCAGGTTCTTCTTGCCACCCTCGACGGTGTTGAAGCAGATCACCGTCAGCCAGGCATCCATGCCGGTCCAGCCCGGCGGGTTCTTCGCGCTGCGGAAGGTCGGCTTGATCTGGTCCAGGCCCTTGGGCGCATAGGGCTCCAATAGGCCCATCGAATCGAACAGCGCGACGCTCGACGCCCCCAGGCCCCAGATCACGTCGGCGCGCGGGTTGTCCTTTTCAGCCAGGATGCGCGCCGTGATCACGCCGGTGGAGTCGCGCACCCAGGCGATTTCGATGTCCGGGTTGGCGGCCTCGAACGCCGCCTTGTAGGCGGTGACCTGGTCGGCCTCGAGACCCGAATAGACCGTGAGCTTGGTCTTCTGGGCCAGGGCGGGGGTGGCCAGGAGAGCCGCAGCCGCCAGGGTCGCGGCGGCCGCTAGCCAGCGGTAGAGCGAAGACTTGAGCATGGGAGTCCTCCGGTGGAAGTTGAGATGGATTTAGATACATTCCATCTTCCCCGAGCTACGCCTTGATGACAGTCGGGGTTTCCCGCCCCGTCCCCCGGCACCCGGGCAGACCCATCCGCGCTAGGCTAGGGGCCATGCCCTTGCCCACCCAAGCCCGTGTCGTCATCGTCGGCGGCGGTATTGCCGGCTGCTCCACCGCCTACCACCTCACCCGGCTTGGCATCACCGACGTGCTGCTGCTCGAGCAGGGCAAGCTGACCTGCGGTACCACCTGGCACGCGGCCGGCCTGGTCGGCCAGATGCGACCCAACCGCAACATGACGGCGATGAGCAAGTACGGCATCGAGCTTTACAGCCAGCTCGAGGCGGAGACCGGGCTGGCCACTGGATGGAAGCAATGCGGCAGCGTCAACGTGGCGCGCACGCCCGAGCGCTGGCAGGTCTTCAAGAAGCAGGCTGCCTTGGCGCGCAGCTTCGGCGTCGAGATGCAGCTGATCACGCCGCGTGAGGCGCTGGACCTGTACCCGCTGCTGCGCGTTGAGGATTTGAGCGGCGCGATGTGGATCCCGGGCGACGGCAAGGCGAATCCTGCCGACCTGACGATGTCGCTGGCCAAGGGCGCCCGCAACCGGGGCGCGAAGCTGCTCGAAGACACGGAGGTCACGGGCGTGATCGTCGAGAACGGCCGCGTGGCGGGGGTGCGCACCGCTGCTGGTGACGTGCGCTGCGAAGTCCTCGTCAACTGCGCCGGCCAATGGGCGCGTCAGTTCGGCGCAATGGCGGGCGTCAACGTGCCGCTCTACTCGGCCGAGCATTTCTACATCGTGACTGGCCAGATTCCAGGCGTGCACCCGATGCTGCCGGTGATGCGCGATCCCGACGGCTTCATCTACTACAAGGAAGAGGTCGGCGGCCTGGTGATGGGCGGCTTCGAGCCGGTGGCCAAACCTTGGAAGGTGGATCCGATCCCGGCCAGCTTCCAGTTCCAGCTGCTCGACGAAGACTGGGATCAGTTCGAGCCGCTGATGACCAACGCCATCCACCGCACGCCCTGCCTGGAGACCGCGCAGATCAAGATGCTGCTCAATGGCCCCGAGAGCTTCACGCCGGACGGCAATTTCATCCTCGGCGAGGCGCCTGAGTTGCGCAACTTCTTCGTCTGCGCCGGCTTCAACTCGGCCGGCATCGCCAACTCGGGGGGCGCCGGGCGCCTGATCGCCGAGTGGATTGCCGGCGGTGAAGCTCCGAGCGATTTGTGGGATGTCGACGTGAGGCGCTTTGGCGCCTTCACCGCCAACCGCAGGGCGCTGGCGCAGCGCACGGCCGAGACGCTCGGCCTGCATTACGCAATGCGCTGGCCGCGTCAGGAACTGAAAAGCGCGCGGCCCTTGCGCACCTCGCCCTTGTACGACCTGCTGGCCGCCCAGGGCGCCGATTTCGGCAGCAAGAACGGCTGGGAGCGCGCCAACTACTTTCGCCCGAATTTGGGCCCCAAGACGCCTGCGGCGTCGCCCCCCGAGGGGACTGCATCCCCTTGGGGCGGCCCTGCGGGGATGCGCGCCCCGCGCCCGCCCTTCGGCCTGGCCACGCCGGGTTGGCTGCCCTGGGTGCAGGCCGAGATGCGTGCCACCCGCGAAGCCGTCGCGCTCTACGACCAGACCTCTTTCGGCAAGCTGCTGGTGCAGGGCCGGGACGCGCTGGCGCTGCTGCAACGCTTGTGTGCCAACGAGATCGACGTGCCCGAGGGCCGCATGGTCTACACCGCGATGCTCAACGAGCGTGGCGGTTTCGAGAGCGACCTGACCGTGATGCGACAGGCCGCCGACCGCTTCCTGGTCGTCACCGGCTCGGCGCAGCCGCAGCGCGACCGCGACTGGATCGAGCGCCATGTTCAGGCTGCGGAGGCCGTCGTGGTCACCGACGTCAGCGCCCTCACCAGCGTGTTGTCGCTGATGGGCCCGCAGGCGCGCGAGCTGCTGGCGCGCGTGAGCCCCGACGATCTCTCACCGCAGAGTTTGGCGTTCTCTCACTCGCGCGAAATCGACCTCGGCCTGGCCCGGGTGCGCGCCGCGCGCATGAGCTATGTCGGCGGCCCGGGCTACGAGTTGTACGTGCCGACGGAGATGGCGCGCCATGTGTACCTCGCTCTGCACGAAGCCGGGGCGGACCTTGGCTTGGTCGACGCCGGCTACTTCGCGCTCGATGCCTTGCGCATCGAGGCCGGCCGCCGAGCCTGGGGCCACGAGCTCGGCCCCGACGAGACCCCGTGGCAGGCGGGGCTGGCGTTTGCCGTCAAGCTCGACAAAGCGGCGCCCTTCGTCGGGCGCGAAGCCCTGCTGCACAAACAAGGCCAGGCGCAGACGAAAAATCTGCTCAACTTCGTGCTCGATGACCCGGCGGCCTATGTCTGGGGCGGCGAGGCGATTCAGATCGGCGGCGAGTCCGTGGGTGAACTCAGTTCGGCGGGCTGGAGCCTGGCCGCGGGCGCCTGCGTGGGCCTGGGCTACGTGCGCGGCGCGGCGGCACAAGCGGTTCACCGCGGCACGCCGGTGGTCATCGACCTGTGGGGTGAGCCCATGGCTGCGACGGCCTGGGATGCACCCACGTGGCCGCGGCTGAAATCGGTCTGATACCGAGTTGCCGCTGAGGGGTGTCTTGAGAAGGTCCGTTGTTGACGTTGCCCGATTGTTGTTTGCGCAGCAAAGGCGCGCCCGGGCAGGCGCCAGCGCGCCACTGTGACGGTCGGTGAATACACCGACTGCCTTGCGGTGCTCGGTCTTGCGGCCCCGTCGAAAAACTCCCGCCGTTCGCTGCGCTCACTGTGGTCAAACAGTTTCGACGAGTCAGAGCACGAAGCGCGCTGCGCGCG
>JANNFB010000072.1:0-4073 GCA_031379365.1 Burkholderiales bacterium | reverse complement strand
CCAGAGCATGCCGAACAAAGGCCAGGACGCCGACGAGATGCCCTGCCGCTCGGCCGCGCCCAACGCGTCGGCGAACTGGTTGCGATCGAGCAGCGAGCGGATCGTCAGGTCATCGACACCGACGACGGCGATCTGTTCGTGTTTGGTCTGGTAGCCGGGCATCGAGGGCGCGCACGGGTTGGGCATGCAGGGAGTATGGGGCTGCCACGCACCGCCGCTCGCAGCGGCGTCTGTATGCCATCTGTCAGCAATCGATATGCCACACGTGGGCAAGCCGCGCAGAGCATGCGCAAGCGTTCCGTCCCCTTTTTGTTCAGTAGCCCATCAGGAGCACACATGAAGACGTTCAAATTTGGCACCCTGCCCCTGGCCGCGTTGTTGTTGCTGGCCGCCTGCGGCGGCGGCGATCCGGAGCCGGTTGTTGCCACAACGACCGCCACCCCGCTGCGCGCCCAGCGCAGTTTCACCTCCGTCGTGTCCTTCGGCGACAGCCTGAGCGATGCCGGCACCTACACGATCGCCACGGCGATCCCGGGCACCAACCCGCCCATCTACCTCGGCGGCAAGTTCACGACCAACAGTGCCACCGGCACGATCTGGGTCGAGAACATCGCCGACAAGCTGGGCCTGGTCGTGACCCCGGCCGAGGTCGGCTTCGGCCCCTATTCGAAAGCCTGCCCCGCCGCAGATCAGGGCCTGGCAAGCACGTGCACGGCCTACGGCCAGGGCGGCGCCCGCGTGACGGACCCGAACGGCAAGCGCCACGATGTCGGCGCACTGACCGTGCCACTCAAGACTCAGATCCAGCGCCATCTGCAGGCCTTCACGAGCTTCAAGTCCACCGACCTGATCCTGCTCTGGGCCGGCGCGAACGATCTTCTCTGGCAACTCGAGCAAGACCCGGCGAAGAACCCCGACAGCTTCGTCGTCAAGCAGTTCCAGATTCAGGCCCAGGCGCAGGCCGGCCTGATCAGCGCGGACCAGGCGCAGGCGATGGTGTACGCCGCCTTGCTCGCCTCGCAGGCGGTGATGAAGACGGCGGCGCTGGAACTGGCCGGCTACATCCGCAGCGAGATCGTCGCCAAGGGCGGCACGCATGTGGTGGTGCTGAACCTGCCCGACGCGGCGGTGACGCCCGAAGGCGTGGCGACTGCGGCCGTCTCGCCGGTGTTGGGCGCCGCCTTGACCGCCCTCTCGGACGCGTTCAATCTCGGCCTGCAGGAAGGCCTGGCCGGGCAGCCGGTGCAGACGATCGACATCCGCCGCTTCATCAGCGACGTGGTGGCACATCCGCAAGAGCACGACCTCGCCAACGCGTCCGTGCCGGCCTGCGACGCCGACAAGATGGCGGCAATCACCGATGGCGCCGTGACCGACGGCTTCGCGTTGTTCTGCAATGCCACGCGCAAGGCGCCGTACAACGGCATCCGCGACGGCGCCGATGTGCACTCCTGGTTCTTTGCCGACGGCAACCACCCGACCACCGGCGGGCACAAGCTCATCAGCGGCGAAGTGATGCGACAGATCAGGGCCTTCGGCTGGCTGCGGGGCCAGGAATGAACCTGCGCCGAAAGCAATGGGCCGCCCTGTGCGCCCTGCTGTGGCTGGGCCTGCTCTGCGGTTGCGCTACGCCGCTGCGGCTGGGGCCGATCCGCAGCGACGAACGCATCGACTTCGTCGTCATCCAGAGCGCGCAGGCCGACGCCGTGACGCGGATACGCAACCAGGATCTCGGCCGCAACACCACCGTCGGCGCCGGCTCTGGCATGGTCGTCGGCGCCCTGTCGGGCCTGGGCTGCGGCCCGTTCGCCTGGCTGTGCATCCCGGCTGGCGCGCTGGTCGGTGGCCTGACCGGCACCGCCGCCGGCGCGGTGGTCGGCCTGACGGCGAGCCTGTCGGACGATAAGGCCGCATCGATCCGTGAGCGCCTCGGTCGCGTGCAGCAGTCGCGCGATATTGCCGATCGCTTGCGCAGCGAGCTCGGCGAGCGCGCGCGCCAGCATTGGCCCGTGAACGCGGACTCATCGGCCACGGTGGTGACCGTCGACCTGGTTGAGCAGTCCTTGACATCGACCCGCGACGATCGCATCGGCCTTGTGGTTCGGGTCCTGGTCAGCGTGAAGCCCGACGGGGCAGCGTTGCGCGCGCCGATGGCGCAAAAGCAGTTCGAGTACGTCGGGCCTCTGAGCCCGCTCACGGCGTGGCTCGACGAGAAGAGCGACTTCCTCGAGCTCAGCCTGAACAGTGCCAGCCAGCAGCTCGCGGCGCAGATCGTTTCCGAGCTCTTGTCGAACTGAGAGCCCTGCCCCTCGACATTGGGAGAATACACATGCGCGGCAAGATTCTTGGATCGCTAACCGGTCAGCGCAGACCGATGGGCGTTTGTGTTGCATGGATCGGCATGGCCGCCGCCCTGGGCGGCTGTTCGCGCGCCGATACGCCTCCAGAGTGCAGCTTCTTCTCCAACGTCTGCAATCCGATCATCGGCCCAGGGCAACCGCTCGCGACTGCGTGGGTCACGCCGCAGAGAATCAGCGCGCAGGTCGGAGCGACGGTGGTGTTCAGCGCAGACACCGTGGGCGTCGACACCCCCGCCTTCCAATGGCGGCGCTCGACTGACGGTGGCCGCAACTACATCGACCTTGCCGGCGCCACGGGTGCGAGCTTCACCCTCGCCGGCGCCAACCTCGGCGATGACGGCGCCTTGTTCCGGGTCGAGGTGCGTGACCGTAGCGGCAGCATCGTCGCCGCTGCTTCAGCTTCGCTCGTCGTCTCGTCGATGCCGGCCGTCGTGTTCCAGGACGGCGAGTTCCTGGCCACCGATTGGCTGCTCAGCGCTATCGCCAGCCCGGCGCAGAACGGGCCGGCCCACAGCGAAGCGCTCACAGCCACGGGTGGCAATCCCGGCGCCTACCGCGGCATGACGCACGAGATGTCGACGGGACCGAGTTCGCTGCGCGTCGTGCACCACTACCAAGGCGCCAGCTACGACCCGGTGTCGCAGGGCGCAATCCACGTCATCGACTACACGGAAGACTGCATTCGCCTGAATGCCGCCGTCACCAACCGCCTGGTGGATTCGAGCCCGCTGATCGAGCAGGCGGGGCGACGCTATGTCGCCAAGACGCCGAACGTCTGCAACTCGACCCGGTGGGCTGCGATGCCCGCACGCAGCGGACTGGGCGCGCGCGACTTCGCGATCCTCGATGGCCCGGCCTGCCCGAGCAACGAGGCCTGCCCGGATTTCTCCGGCAACGCCCAGCCGCTGCACTTCGGCTTCGTGCGCAGCGCCGAGCTGGCCGCCAGCAGCGCGGCGGTGTCCATTTCCCACGGCATCGACAACTGGAAGGTGACGGTGTGGCGGCGCTAGCGCGGCCGTGGCCCACATCGAGCCTGTACATTCATCACGCGGCGCCCGGCGCGCCCGCCCAGCCGAACGGGAAAGCCATGGCCCAGCGTTCATCGACCACCGCGTTTGCCAAGTCGACCCGGCCCGAGATCGCCGGCGTGGTGCAGCGCGAAGCGTTGTTCGCACGCCTGGACGGCACCGCCGCGCGCACCGTCGCCTGGGTGTGCGCGCCGCCAGGCTACGGCAAGACCACGCTGGTGGCCAGCTACCTCGAAGCGCGCAGCTACCGTTGGGCCTGGTACCAGGTCGATCCCGACGACGACGACGGCGAGACCTTCCTTCACTACCTCGCGCACGCCACACAGCGCCTGCGTGCCGACGCCGTTGCGCTGCCGGTGTTCGGCCCGGAACACCGCGGCGATCTGGCGGCCTTTGCGCGGCGCTTCTTCCGCGCGCTGTTCGCCGACGCGGTCGGGCCCGTTGCCGTGGTGCTCGACAACCTGCACCCACTCTCGGCCACCAGCGCGCTGCGCACCATCCTCGAAGCCGGCCTGACGCAGGTGCCGCGCCAGTGCTGCGTCATCGTCACCAGCCGCGCCGCACCGCCGTTGCCGCTCTCGCGCCTGCAGCCCGGCGGGCAGATGGTCTGCCTGGAGGCCGAAGACCTGAAACTCACCAGCAGCGAGCTGGCCGAGATGGCCCGCCTGCGCGGCCACCCGCTGGC
>JANNFB010000049.1:0-2354 GCA_031379365.1 Burkholderiales bacterium | reverse complement strand
GACCAAGTTCGGCGAGATGGAAAGCAAGGACGATCTCAAGCGCCGCATCGACGAGGCCGCCAAGTTCGCCCCGCTCGACCAACTGGCCCTGAGCCCGCAGTGCGGGTTTTCCTCTACGGTGCATGGCAATAACATCGCGTTAGAGGCGCAGCGCGCGAAACTTCGCTTGGTCGTCGAAACCGCGGCCGAGGTCTGGGGCTGATTCTTCAGGAGACTGACCATGACATTCCCCATCCGCACCCTGTTGGCCTCGGCCGCAGTCGCCTTGGCCCTGCCTGCTGCTGCGCAGGAAGTGACACTCAAGTTCCACCACATCTGGAACCCGCAGGCGATGGCCTCGGTGCAGGTGATCACGCCCTGGTGCAACAAGATCGCCGCCGAATCGGCGGGCAAGCTGAAGTGTCAGATCCTGCCGGCCATGAGCGGCGGTGGCACGCCGCCGCAGCTCGTCGACCGCGTGAAGGACGGCGTCGATGACCTGGTGATCACGCTGCCCGGCTACACCGCGGGCCGCTTCCCAACCACCGAGGTGTTCGAGCTGCCCTTCATGACCAACTCGGCCGAGGCCGGTGCGCGCGCCAGCTGGGACTACATCAACAAGTACTCGTTGAAGGAGTTCCCAGGCACCAAGCTGCTCGCCACCTGGGTGCATGACGAAGGCTACGTTCACACCAACGGCCGCCAGGTCAAGACCCTGGCCGACTTCAACGGCTTGAAGATGCGCGCCCCGACACGCCAGACCAACAAGCTGCTGGCGGCCCTGGGCGCCTCGCCCGTCGGCATGCCGTTGCCGGCGATTCCCGACGCCGTCGGCAAGGGCACCATCGACGGCTTCCTGCTGCCCTGGGAAGTGATGCCTTCGCTCAAGTTGCAGGAGATGGTCAAGTTCCACAGCGAGACCGATCCGTCGCGCCCGGCGCTGTACAGCGCTGTCTTCGTGTTCGCCATGAACCAGGCCAAGTACGACAGCCTGCCGGCGGACTTGAAGAAGGTCATCGACAACAACTCGGGCGCGGCCCTGAGCCAGCAAACCGGCAAGACCTGGGACGGCAGCCAGGCCGCGGGCCGCAAGGCCGCCCAAGACCGCGGCAACAGCTTCTACATGATCCCGGCCAGCGAGCTCGACAACTGGGTCAAGGCCTCGGCCCCGTTGTATGCAGAATGGATCGCCGACATGGACAAGCGCGGCAACAACGGCAATGCCATGCTGGCTGAAGCGCGCGAGTTGCTGGTCAAGTACAAGAAGTGATCGCTCGGTGATCGCTCAGTGATCGTTGCGACGCTGCGCCGGCTGGCGCTGGTTTTCGCCCTCGTCGGCGCCAGCGCCGCCCTCGCCGCGGCGCTGCTCACCGTCACCAGCGTGGCGCTGCGCGCGCTGACGACGCGGCCGATCCAGGGCGATGTGGAGTTGACGCAGTTCGCCATCGCCTTTGCCATCTCGCTCACCGTGCCGTGGTGCCAACTGCGCGGCGCCAACATCATCGTTGACTTCTTCACCCAGGGCCTGCGCGCGTCGCGCGTATGCATGCTCGACGCGATCGGCGCACTGCTCATCGCCGTGATGTTCGCGCTGCTGGCGTGGCGCAGCGGCGTGGGCGCCTTCGCGGTGTACCAGGCCGGTGAAACCTCGATGATCCGCTCGCTGCCGATGTGGTGGGTGTATGCCTCCCTGTCGCCGGGCCTGGCCCTGGCGGCAATGATCGCCCTGGTGCAGGCAGGCCTGCTGTTCCAAGGCAAGTCGCTCGAGTCCCTGCAAGGCGCTGCGCCGTGACGCCGACCTGGATCGGCCTGTCGATGTTTGCCGGCATGCTGCTGTTGATGGCGGTGCGCGTGCCCATCGCCGCGGCCATGTTCATCCCCGGCGCACTCGGCTACTGGGCCATGACCAACGAGCCGGCCCTGCTCAACCAGCTGAAGGGAAGCGCAGTGGCGCGCCTGACGGTGTACGACCTGAGCGTGATTCCGCTGTTCCTGCTGATGGGCCAGTTCGCCACGCAGGGCGGCCTGTCCAAAGCCCTGTTCAAAGCCGCGGCCGCCTTCGTCGGCCACATCCGCGGCGGGCTGGCGATGGCCTCGGTGCTGTCGGCCGGCGCCTTCGGCGCGGTCTGCGGCTCCTCGGTGGCCACCTCGGCCACCATCACGCAGGTGGCCTACCCGGAGATGAAGGCGCATGGCTACCACGGGCGCCTGTCCACCGCCGCGCTGGCCGCCGGTGGCACCCTGGGCATCCTGATCCCGCCCTCGGTGCCGCTGGTGGTCTACGCCATCCTCACCGAGCAAAACATCGCCAAGCTGTTCGCCGCAGCCATGGTGCCCGGCCTGCTGGCGATGTTCGGCTACCTGGTGGTGATTGC
>JANNFB010000048.1:0-15787 GCA_031379365.1 Burkholderiales bacterium | reverse complement strand
GCCGCCGAACAGATCGACCTCCCAGCTGGCGTCGACGGCGGCGCTGGAGAGCGTGCTCGGCACAAAACTGCCCGCGCTGCTGGCGCGCTGGGCCTGTGCCGTCAGGTTGGCTGCCGGCCAGCGCAGGCTTTGCGCGCCGCGCAGCTCGGCCCGTGCCTGCGCGATACGGGCCAGGGACTGCGCCAGGGTCGGGCTGCTGGCCTGGGACTGCGTCACCAACTCGGCGAGCAAGGGGTCGTCGAAGCCGCGCCACCAGTCGGCCAGCTGGCGCACGTCGCCGCCGTGCGGCAGGGTGGCCTGCCACTGCGCCGGCAGGGGGGTGGCGGGCGTGGCGGGCAGGCGCGGGGTAGCGCAGGCGGCCAGCAGCACAGGGGCCAGGATCAGCGCCAGGCGCGTGCGAAGTTGAAGTCGAAGGCGAAGTGTCATTCCTGTGCTTTCGTCAGGCCGCGGCGCTCGCGCTCGTGCGCCACCAGGGCCACGCCCCAATCGACCAGGCGCTCCCGTGCCCGGGCCAAGGCATCGGGTCCCTCCAGCAGGCGCGGTGCCACCGCCATCATGAATTCGCGCGACATGCAGTAGTCGTGCGCCATCGCGATCAGACCGAAGACCAGACGGTGGACATCATCGTCAGGCACAGCCACACCGATGTGACGCGCCAGCAGTTGGGCGATTGCCTCGTGCACCGGCCCGATGTGCTGACCCACCGCCTGAGCGAACACCGGCGTCGGCTCGATCATCTCGCGCAGGTACAGGCGCATGCCGTCTTGGGCGACCGCAGCCGGGGCGCCGTCCTCGCCGACAAAAACCCCCAGCAACCGTTGCAGCGACTGGGACAAGGTCAGACCCGGGGCGTCGAAACCGGCCAGCTGGCTGGCGATGCCAGCGATCGGGACGACCAGGACGGCACGGTAGAGATCGTCCTTGCCGCCGAAGTGATAGTGGATGGCCGCGACGTTCAGGCCGGCTGCAGTGCAGATCTCGCGGGTCGAGGCCGCTGCATAGCCCTTCTCGGCAAATACCTTTGCAGCCTCGATCATCAGGCGAGTGCGCGCTCGCTCTCCCCGGTCAGCAGGGTGTTCTGGCGGAGAGTTCTGAGCAGGCGGGGCGGTCATCGCCGCGCATCATATCCCAACAAATCAAGCGCTTGCTTGAAATTGAATCCGGACCCGGTGACGGCTCGACGCGTCGAACGCGCCTCAGAACAGTTCGACGCCGCCGGTTTGGTGTTCGCCTTCGAGCAGGCCAGTCGCCACCAAGGCGGAATGGCTGCGCACCTGGTCGCGGCCATGTTCCTTGGCGAAGTAGACCGCGCGGTCGGCGCGCTCGAAGGCGCGTGAAGGGGTATCGCGGCCATTCACTGCGGTGTAGCCGACGCTGACCGTGATGTGCCCGACCTGGGGGAAAGCGTACTGGGCGACGTTGGTGCGCAAGCGCTCGAAGGCGATGGCTGCACTGGCGTCGTCGGCGCATCGCATCAGCACCACGAACTCTTCGCCGCCGAAGCGGTACAGGCGGTCGTGGTAGCGGAAGGTGCCGCGCATCACGCGCGACAGCAGGAGCAGCACCTCGTCCCCGATCAAGTGGCCGAAGTTGTCGTTGACGCGCTTGAAGTGGTCGATGTCGATGACGCCCAGGTAGTGGGTCGCCGGCACGGCAAGGTCCCTCCGCTCACCCTCCGCCGAGGCGGCGCCGGCGGGGGGCAACGCCAGCTTGAGAAACGCGTCGTCAAACGTCTTGCGGTTGAGCAGCCCGGTCAGGGTGTCGCGCTCGCTGTAGTCGAGCAGGCCTTCGAAGTTCCGGTACAGGCGCAGGATGCTGCTGACGCTGCGGAAGTCGGCGAGGGCCAACGCGCGCTCGGTGCGCAGCTCGAGCACACCGACGGTGCCGGTATCCGTGGCCAACGGGAAGAGCGCCGTGGCGGGTGAGCCCTCGAGGCTCAACGGGGTCTGCGAACGCAGGCAATCGCGCCAGGCCGGGCGGTCGTCCAGCGGCGGCAATTGGTCGATATCGGCCCAGCCGGCATCGGCCGCCGCCGCCACATCGCCGGCCGCCATGCGGGCCCGGGTGAGCCAGCGCTGGTGGTTCTCGTCGCCGACACATCGGTGCACCGCGACACTCGTGGGCGCGAGCAACTCGCACAGCGCACTGACCAGAGATGCATCGAGCACATCGCGGTCGCGGTGTGCGGTCAGGTCGGCCAGGCGGTCGACCAGATCGGTCACGGCCGGCCTCCGTGACGCGGCGCGCACCTCATCTGCTCTGCGGCAGCCTGCTCTCTGCGCCTCAGCATCTCAGCTCAAGGTGTGCGGCGCGGTGTAGCGCGCCACCAGGGACAACAAGTCTTCCTCGGCGTAGGGCTTGCCGAGGTAATGGTCGACGCCCAGCTCGGCCGCGTGGTCGCGGTGCTTCTGCGCGATGCGCGAAGTGATCATGATCACCGGCAGATCGCGCAGATTGGCATCGGCGCGCATGTTGCGCACCAGATCGAAACCATCCATGCGGGGCATCTCGATGTCGGATAGCACGATGTCGGGCTTCTCTTCGGCCAGCTTCTCGATCGCGTCCAGGCCGTCCTTGGCCAGGGTGACGCGGTAGCCCTCGCGCACCAGCAAGCGCTGCGTGACACGGCGCACGGTCAAGGAGTCGTCGACCACCAACACCAGCGGCGCGTGCCGCACGGTTGCGAGTTCCACCGTGCTGGGTTGGAAACGGGCAGTGGCCGCACCGGCGCGCATGGCGCTGCGCGCCTGTTCGCCATACAGCGTGGCCAGCGCCACCGGGTTGTAGATCAAGGCCGGCCCGCCCGAGGCCAGCAACGTGATGCCGGCCAGACCCGGCAGGCGCGACAGCTGCGGACCCAGGTTCTTGACCACCACTTCCTGGTTACCGAGAACTTCGTCGACGTGCACCGCGATGCGCTGCTGTGCACTCCGAATCACCACCACGAACTGGGAGCGCGCCGCAACCTCCTGGCTGCGCCCGCCCGCTTGCAACAGCGCGCCGAGCCAGAAGAAGGGCAAGGACTTGTCGGCATAGGGGTAGTGCCCGCCGATATAGGCCTCCGCAATCTCGGTCGCGGACGCGCGGCGCACGGTCTCGACCAGCGTGGCGGGTACCGCCACCGTGACCGCACCGGCCCGCAGCATCACGACCTGGGTCACGGCGGTCGTCAGCGGCAGCACCAGACGGAAACTGGTGCCCTGCCCTGCCGCGGTGGCGGTTTCGATGCGACCACCGAGCGCATTCACGTCAGCGCGGACCACGTCCATGCCGATGCCGCGACCCGCAAGCTCGGTGACGGATTCGGCGGTGGAGAAACCGGGCGTGAAGATCAGCTGGGCCAATTCACCGTCGCTGGGCCAGGCGTCGGCCGCGATCAGGCCGAGCGCCAAGCCACGCGCGCGGATGCGTTGCAGATCGAGGCCGCCGCCGTCATCGCGAAACTCCACCGCGACTTCGTTGCCTTCGTGGGCAACGGCGATGGTGATCTGGCCCGCCGCGTCCTTGCCTGCGGCCTGGCGCGCATCCGGCAGTTCGATGCCGTGGGTGACGCAATTGCGCAGCAAATGCTCGAACGCCCCGCCCATGCGCTCGAGCACACCGCGGTCCACTTCGATCGAGCCCCCGACGAGGTCCAGGCGAACCTGCTTGTGCGTCTCCTTGGCCGCCTGCCGAACGACGCGGTAGAGGCGGTCCGACAGGCTCTCGAACTCGACCATGCGCGTGCGCAGCAGGTCGTCCTGCAGCTCGCGCGTGAGTCGGGCCTGCGCGGCCAGATCGTCCTCGGCGGACTGCAAGGCGCGTTGCAGGCTGCGCTGCACCGTGGCCACGTCGTTCACCGACTCGGCCATCATCCGCGTCAACTCCTGGAAGCGCGTGAAGCGGTCCATCTCGAGCGGATCGAAAGCGTGCCCCTCGGCCTTGGCCGCCTCGATGCGCGAGCCGATCTGGGTCTCGGCCTGCAGCTCGATCTCACGCAGCTGACTGCGAAGGCGCTCCAGGTTTTCTGTCAGGTCGGTGAGCGACACCTGCATCTGGGCCACGTCGGCATCGATGCGCGAGCGCGTGATGCTGACCTCGCCGGCCTGGTTGACCAGACGGTCGAGCAGCGGCGCGCGCACCCGCACGGTGCCACTGCCCGGCTGGGCGTCGGTGGCAGTGCGCTCGCCGGCCATGCCGGTGATCTCACTGGCCGACGGCAAGTGGGCCGCGAAACGCTGCCAGTCGATCGGCGCCAGATCGCCCGGCCGGGTGGCAGCAGGCGAGGCTGCGGCCGCGCGAGGCTGCGGCGCGTCCAGCGGCACGGCTGGGAGCGGCGAGGGAGCAACCACGGCGAAGGCTGCGACGGCAGACGCCGCGGGGAGCACCGCAGGCATCACCGCTGCGCCGGCGTCACGCAGCGCGTCGAAGCTCGCGCCGATGGCGTCGACGTGGGTGAACAGGGCCTCGACCTCGGGGCCGGCAATGAGTTCGTGCGCGGCCAGGCGTTCGATCGCCGTCTCGAGACGGTGCGCTCGTTCGCCCAGTCGCATCGCGCCGGCCAGTCGCGCGCCGCCTTTCAGGGTGTGCAAGGTGCGCATGCAGGCGGCCGGCCCGGCCGCATCAGCGGGTCGCTCGGCCCAGTCGCGCATGCGGGCGGCGAGCTGGGGCAGCAGTTCGAGCGCCTCTTCCTCGAAGATCGGGAACAGCTCCGCGTCGATGGCGTCCACGGCATCGATGTCGGCATCGTCCGCGGCACTGTCGGCACGCGGCTCGGCCAGGCGGCGTGCGCCGGAGAGGGGCGTGAGCGGTGCCAGTTCACTCAAGGCATGGAACTGGGTCTGGCCCAGTGGCAGCGGCGCGCTGCTGCTGTCCAACGCCTCGAACACCGGCAGCTCGCTGTCCGCCACCTCGGCAGGAGGCGCCAACGCGGGTGACGACACCACCGGCGGCTCCGCCGCCTGGGGCTCTGGCGCGAGCTCGGCGAGCGCTGCGGGCGCCGGCGGCGCGGTGGGTTCGAAGATCGACGGGTGCACGTCGGAGATGCTGTCCTGGGCCTCTGGCAACTGCGACTGGGCGTGCAGGCGTTCGGCGCTGTGGCGCTCGTGATCGATCAGGCGCGCCACCAACTCGGGCGGCGGCGCCTTGAGAAAGCCTGCGGCGAATTGGTGCAGCAGGCGGCGAATCTCATCGGCGCTGTCATTGAACAACGCGGCTTCGGCGGGGTCGCCCTCGCGCAGGGCCTGCGAGCGCGACAGCGCATGCTCGAGCAGTCGCGCCAGATGGGACAGATCGGTAAAACCGACGGTGGCTGAGTTGCCGGCCAGTGAGTGGGCCAGTGCCACGGCAGAGTCCGCCACGGGCTGATGCAATTCATGGGCCCATTCGGCCAGTTCGGTACACAGACGACGCGACTGTTCATCAGCCTCGTTGAGGAAGATGTTGAACAGCGGGATGCCGACGCGCAAGGCGCCGATCATCTTGTACGGCTCGGACTCCGGCTCCGGCTCCGGCACGGGTTCAGGTGCCGGCTGTGCCAGTGGCGGCGCGAGCACCGGCAAGGCCTCGATACTGCTTGAAGGTTCCGGTTCCAGTTCCGGTTCCAGCGCCGGCTCCGGCATGGACAGCGCGAACGGCCCGCGCGGCTCGATCGCGGGCGGTGGCGGTGGCTCGATGATGTCGAGCGACATCAGGGCCGACACTTCGTCGGGGCCGGGGCCATCGTGATCGAACTCTGGCAAGGCCAAGGCCTGCAGCGCGGCGGCGCCCGCCACGGGCAAGTGGGCCGCTTCGCCCAGGTCGAGCTCGAATGCCACTTCGTCGTCGCCACCCAGCATCTTGTCGATCGGCTGGATCGCCGACGCCGCCGGGCGCAATTCGAGGTCCTGCGCACTCGGCAGATCGGGCAACAGATCGAACAAGGGCATCGGCGCCGACACCTGCGGCATCGTCAATGCGGTGGAGGCCGTGCTCGGCCCCAGGCGATCGAAGGTCGGCGGCAGTTCGCGCGCCGCCAGCACGATGGGCGCGCCGGGCAAGGCCAGGGTGGTGTGCTGGCCGTCGATGCCGAAGGCATCTACCGCGCCTTGGACATCGAGGGCGCGGTGACCGCCGTCGCGGCGCTCGCCGATGGCTTCGACCCAGTCACTCAGGTAGGACAGCACGTCGGTGGTCAAGGCCAACAGTTCGCCGTCGGCCGCCTGGCTGTCGGCGAGCCGGCGGTTGTAGAGCTGTTCGCAAGACCAGGCGGCTTCACCAAAGGTGGCCAGGCCAACCATGCGCGAGCTGCCCTTGAGCGTGTGGAAGGCGCGCCGCACGCTGGTCATCTCGCCGAGGTCGTCGGGCGCAGACACCAGCGACGACAAGGCCTGCTCGGCATTGCCGATCACCTCGCGCGCTTCCTCGAGGAAGATGTCGCGCATTTCATCGTCGTCTTCGAGCCCGGTCGTTCCCGCGGGCGTCGGTTCGGAGGACAACAGCGGCACGGGACGCGTCGGCGGCAGGCCATCCAGCGCCGCAGCCTCTGACGAGGTGTGAACGAAATCGGCCATGGCCTGCGCCAGTTCGTCGCGCACCGCCTGGCGTTCGTTGTCGTCCTGGGCGTCGGCAAAGGCGGTCTTGACCGCGTGCATGGTCTCGGCCAGCACCGGCTGGTCGGCCACCATCGCTTCCTGCGACAAGCGCTCGAGCTCACGCGAGACCTCGGCCAGAGGCACTTCGGGGTGGGCTGCGGCCATGGCCAAGGACTGCGCCTGCTCGATCAAGCGCGGCTCCACCGGTGCCGGGGCCGCCGTGGCAGGCTCGGACAAGGTGCCGAACTCCGACGCGCGGTGGCTGCCGCCGCCCACGACGGAGCGCAACAGGCCACTGGTGGCGTCGAAGGCAAAAAGCGACTTGGCCATTGCCGGCTGCACACTGAGCATGTCGATCAGAAAACCGAGCGCGCCGAGGTTGCTGGCCAGGCGCTCGACCGCCGGGGCGTCGAAACCCTCGCCGGTGGCTGCGGCCAGAGCGCCAACGTCGTCGCGCATGCGCACCACCGCCTGAGAGGCGTGGTCCAGCCCGAGCACGGAGAACACCCCGCGCATGGAATTGAGCTGGGCCGGCACGGGGTGCAGCGTGTCGCGCACCGACGGTTGACGGAAGTAGGCATCGATGGCCTTCTCCGACTCGGTCAGGGCGCCGCGCAGCTCCTGCACCACGCTGCCCATGGTCTGGCGGTCCGACACCCTGCGATAGAGCTCCTCCATCCAGGCCTCGAGCGGCTCGGGCTCCGCCCCGCCGTGCACGGCTGTCACCCGCTTGGCCAAACGGCGCACGCGATCGGCTTGGGCGGGGTGATCGAACTCGGCGTCCTCGATCGAGGCTTCGAGATAGAGCATGGCCGTGGCCACTTCCATTGCCAGGGCAGGCGCCGGCGCCGTACCCGACGCCACCGTCTGGCTCGACACCGCCGAGAGCGCCTGGGCCAGGCCCTCGCCGCCGGTAAAGAGGCGCTTGATCGAGTCGCCAACCAGCTGGAACTGCTCGTTCAGTGTCGACAGCCGGTGCAACTCGGCGCCGGCCACCGCAGACCAACTCTCCTTGGCTGCATTGACGCGCTTCTTGGCCTGGACAATCCAGGCCGGGTCGAAACGGCCCAGCTGGGCCGCGAGGTAGTCGACGGGTGGCCGGCGCGCGAGACCCCAGGCCAGGCGCACAGCCGCCAGGCGCGGCGCGCCTCGGCCATCGCCCGGCGACTTGGCCTGGGCACAAAAGAAGAGCAGGTCCTGCGCCAGACGCTGTGAAACCTCGCCGGCCTGATCGGCATCGCCGCGTGCGGTCATGCGCAGTTGCGCCAGCAGTCGCGAGGCAACCCGCTTGCTGTAGACATCGAGACCCAACAAACCCTGGGCCTGGGCCTCGAAGAAGGCACTGGCCAGTTGCCAGGAGGTGGCCAACCAACGATCGGTGGCGCCCGCCGCAGCGCGGGTGCTGGCGGCCAAGCCCGCGAACAAATCACTCAAGCGGGCCGCGGCCGGGCCCTCAGGCTGGCGCATCAGAGCCAGGGTATGGGTCTCGACCTCGCTGCGCGAAGCGTCATCGGCCGCCTGCGGCTGGGCCGTCAGATCGACGGCAATGTCATGCCATTGCCAGTCATGCAGCCACAGGTCGGCCGGGTGGATGCGGTCGGCGCCCGCGAGCTCCTGTACCGCACGGTACTGCGGGAACATCGCCAGCGGCGACACCGGCTTGTCGGCCAGCAGCCGCGACAGGTAGTCGAGCAGGGCAAACGACGCCTGCTCGATGGTTTCGCAGGCCTTCAGGGTCAGGGTGACGGGACGTCCACTGAGTTTTTGCAGCGCCGCTTCATTGGCGCGCAACAACTGCGCTGCCGCCGGCAGGCCGACCAGTTCCAGCGCGCCGACGCCTTGGTGCAACTGGGAGCGCGCAGTACGCAGCACGCCTGGGTCGACTGCGTCGATGTCGGAGCCGGCCAGGGCTTCGGCCTCCTTGAGATAGCGCCGCATGGCCTTGTGCGCGGCCTCCAGCGAGCGCCGCAACTCTTCCTGCACCCAGGACAGGGCACTCAGGTCATCGATCGTCTCGGTGTCGTGCGGGAGATCCATCGCGTGCCTTACGGAATGTCGTTAGTGCACACGTGGCGGTGCACCATGATGTCCTGCCGAGCGAACGCCGCGGATCCGACTTTGCCGGTCCAGTGGTGCTCCCCCTCGAGGGGAAGCGGCGAAGCCGCTTCGGGGGTGGGCCTGATCATGCGATCTTGAATCGGGCCACCGATTGCTTCAGTTCTTCGGCCGTGCGTGACAGCTCGCGCACCATCTGCGCGGTCGAGCGTGTGCCCTCGCCGGTCTGCTCGGTGACCGCGAAGATGTGCTGGATGTTGGCGGCCACAACGTTTGCCGAGCGCGCCTCTTCGAGCGCGTTGGTCGAGATCTGTTCGATCAGTTCGGCCAGCTGGCGCGTCACGCGGTCAATGTCGACCAGCGCACTGCCGGCCGCGTCGGACAGCTTGGTGTTTTCGACCACGCCCTGGGTGGAGCGTTCCATGGCGCCCACCGCGTCTTGCGTATCGGTCTGAATCGCCTTGACCAGCGCCGCGATCTGGCGTGTCGCGTCGCCCGAGCGTTCGGCCAGGCGCTGCACCTCTTCTGCCACCACCGAGAAGCCGCGCCCGGCTTCGCCGGCTGAGGCCGCCTGGATGGCGGCGTTGAGCGCCAGCACGTTGGTCTGCTCCGTGATGTCGGAGATCAGCTCGGTGATCTCGCCGATCTCCTGCGACGACTCGCCCAGGCGCTTGATGCGCTTGGAGGTTTCCTGGATCTGGTCGCGCATGGTGTTCATGCCGCCGATCGTGTTCTGCACTGCAGCCCGACCGGTTTCGGCCGCCGCCAGCGAGCGACGCGCCACCTCGGCGGTCTGCTGGGCCTGGGCCGACACCTGATTGATGCGGCCAGCCATCTGCAGCACCGACTCGCCGGTCTCGCGAATCTCGCGCAACTGCTCGGTGGAGGCCGCCAGCAGCTCGGTCGAGGTGTTCTCGACCTGCTGGGTCGTGTCCGTCACCCGACCGACCGTGCCCTGCACTTGCGACACCAGGGTGCGCAACTCTTCCACCGTGTAGTTCACCGAGTCGGCGATGGCGCCCGTGATGTCTTCAGTCACGGTGGCCTGCTGGGTCAAGTCGCCCTCGGCCACCGTTTGCAGCTCGTTCATCAATCGCAAAATCGCGGCCTGGTTGGCGTCGTTGACGCGCTTGGCCTCCTGCTCCTGGCGCTGGGCCTGCTGACGTTGGCCCTCGGCCTGGTAGGAACGCTGGGCCTGGTCGGCAACGAACAATCGAAGGAAGCCAAACCCGCCCGCGGCCAGGCCGGCCAAGCCGAGCAGCACCAGGGCCAACCGGCCGACGCCGGCACCGCCCCCGCCGAGGCGCTCCTGCACCGCTTCGAGACCTTTGCGCAAGGGCTCGCTGTCGGCCACGACCGAGGCCTGCGCCTCGCGCGCCGCGACCAACCCCTGCAAGTTCCCGAGGATGGCGCTGGCATCTGCCCGCGTCTTTTCATACTGCGCGAGGAGCTGCGTCAGGCGCTCCTTGGTTTGCGCGTCCTTGGTGCCAGGCAGGCGCAGTTCGGTGCTGCCGCTGAGCAGGCCCGTGGCAATGTCCTTGAACGAACCCAGGTCCTTGCCAAGCAGGAACACGGCTTCCGGGCTCACGCCCTCGGCCGTGAGGAACTCGTTCGCGCTCTTGCCAATGCGCTGGGTCAGCATGACCAGCTGGCCGATGGCAGCAATCTCGCTGCCAGACGCGTCCTGCTGCACCTTCAGGGCCGAGATTGTTTCTGTGCTTTCGAGCAGTTCGGCCGACTGACGGTTGATGGAGCGCAAGGCCAGTCCGACCTGGGTCAGATTTTTCTGCTGGCCAAGCAGGGTTGCGGCGTTCTTCTCTGCGCGGTCGACCATCACCATCAGAGGCTCGATCGCCTCCTGCGCCGTGGCCGACGCAGCGGAAAGCTCGGCGCTGCCGTCCTTCAGCCCACGCATGTTGGCCGCCAGCACCTCCGCGCTCTCACGCACTTCAGGGAAGGCCGCAGCATTGCCCACGAGGGCCTGGGACACCGACTTGGCCAAGCGCTGTGAATGCATCATGGCCTGGCCGGTTGCACCCACCTGCGCCGCGCTGCGCGTGGCCGCACTGATGGCAAGGTAGGCACCCAGGGCCAAGGCGACCACGCCGGCGCCGACGACAAAGGTCAGGATGCGTTGCTGCTGTGCCAGAGGCATGCCGCCGATCAGGGGCAGCCCGGTGCCGCCCGTGCCGGCGCCGTCGGCACCCGGCAGCCGCGTTTCGGTGAAGTCGCCGGCGGTCTCGGACGGCAAGGCCTCGGACAGGATCGACGAGTCCGCGTTCAGGGCGGGCGCCGTGACCACCGCGTTCATGTCCTGCGTCATCGCACCCCCTGCAGCCGCGGCCACGGCGGTTTCATTGCGGCCCAGCGGGACGACCTCGTCGAACATCGAGGCCAACTCGTCATCCGACGCCTTGTCGCTGGCACGGCCCTTGGGGCCTTTGGTCGTGAACTTGTCTAGGAAACTCATGCTGACCCCTGGAAAAGGCTGAACAGTGATTGGCTCAGGCCACGATGGACAGGAAACGCGCATCACGCGCCAGCGCCGCAAGATCCAGCGCTTGCCAACTGCGGCCACCGGCATCGAGCCACCGGGTCGGCGCGAAAGCGGGGCGCGTGAGCAAAGGCTCGGACGCCGTGTCGTGTTGCACTTGCAGCTGATCGCTGCCGCGCAGACCCGCCAGCCGGTCGACCAGCAGGGCGCCGTTCAGCCCCGTTGCGGCGCCAAACGCAATTAGGCGGGCTTGCTCGCGCCCGGCCTCCGGTTGCGCCAAATCCGGCAGGCCAAGAAAGCGCGACAGATCGACCACCCCGTGCAGGCCACCGCGCAGATTGGCCACGCCGGCAAACCAAGGCTGGCTGTGCGGCACCGGCAACAGCTGCACGAGGTTGAAGATCTCACCCGCTTGTTCGAGCGGCAGCAACAAGCCGTGGCCGCGGCACTCCACCGCCAGCCAGGACTGGGAACGCGGCTGCGTTCGGGCCGCCTGCATGCGCTCCGCCAACCGCGTTTGCAGCTCGCGCAGGGCTTGCTTGTTGGCCATGGCAGATCAGCCGCCGAGGCCAGCGCACAGGCGCTGTGGGGCCATGCCCAGCATGGAGTCAGTCAAAGCCATGGATCTTGGCGATCAGCTCGTCGGCGTTGACCGGCTTGACCACGTAGTCGCGCGCGCCTTGACGCATGCCCCAGACCTTGTCGGTCTCCAGGCCCTTGCTGGTGCACATGATGACGGGCACATCGGCAAAGCGGGGGTCGCGGGTGATGGCGCGTGTGAGTTGAAAGCCGTTCTGACCCGGCATCACGACGTCCATCAGGATCAGGTCGGGCTTGTCGTCGGCCAGCCGGCGCATGGCTTCCTCGCCGTTCTCGGCCGTGCGCACAGAGAACCCCTTGCGCGTGAGCAGTTCGGACAGGAAGTGCAGCTCGGTCTTGGAATCGTCGACCAGCAAGATTTTTTGAATCGCCATCGTCGGGTTGCTGCCTAAGTTGTGGGAATCGCCGCGCAGCGCTGAAGCGCTGCGCAACAGCGTCAGGTCGCCGGCCGGTACTGCGCGACCGCGCGCAGCAACTGCTCTTTGGTGAAAGGTTTGGTCAGGTAGTCCTGCGAGCCGACCATGCGTCCGCGGGCCTTGTCGAACAGGCCGTCCTTGGACGACAGCATGATCACCGGCACATGGGCAAAACGTGGGTTGCGCTTGATGATGGCGCAGGTCTGGTAGCCGTCCAGGCGCGGCATCAGGATGTCGCAGAAGATGAGCGCCGGCGCGTGATCGCTCACCTTGGCCAGCGCGTCGAAGCCGTCCTCCGCCAGCACCACCTCGTGGCCGCCCTGGGCCAGGAAGATCTCGGCACTGCGGCGAATCGTGTTGCTGTCGTCGATGACCAGCACCTTCACGCCGGGAGCCGCGTTGAGGGCAAGCGCAGACGTGTTCAAGCGGACTCTCCTTGGTCGGGCGGCATCGACGATGCAGGCCTGAGCGAGCTCAGATCTGCACCATCTCGAAGTCTTCCTTGCGCGCGCCGCACTCCGGGCAAGTCCAGTTCATAGGCACCGCAGCCCACGCCGTTCCGGGCGCGATGCCGTGCTCCGGATCGCCCTCGGCTTCGTCGTACATCCAGCCGCAGATAAGGCACATCCAGGTACGCGCTTGTTCGCTCACGGGTCGTAAGTCAATCACTACAATGGGGGGCAATTGTATGCACCGCATTGTTGAAGAAACCAAGTCAGCGTAGGCACATACGCAACATTCTTCACAATCTTCTGGAGGTCTGAGCGACCCCCTTCAACCGCGCCGGACGACGCCTCATGACCGCCCCCCTCCCCCCGTCCGACCCGCAGGCTGCGCCGACCGACGAGCCCGCTCCGGCTTGCGTGATGAGTTTCAATGCCAGCGATGCCAGCGGCGCCGGTGGCAGCGCGGGCGACATCGCCACCATCGCAGCGATGGGGGCACACGGCCTGCCGGTCGTGACGTCGATCGTCGTGCGTGACAGCGCCGAAATCTTCGATCAACACCCGATCGACGTCGACGTGATCGCCGAACAGGCGCGAACCATTCTGGAAGACGTGACCATCGCGGGTTGGAAGGTCGGCTTTCTCGGCAGCGCTGAAGCTGTCAGCGCTGTGGCCGAGATCCTCTCCGACTACCCCGACGTGCCTCTCGTCAGTTACCTGCCTGGCCTGGGCTGGATCGACGAGGAAGAGCTGGGCCCTTACCTCGAGGCCTTTCGCGAGCTGATCCTGCCCGCCACCGAAGTGCTGGTCGGCAACCACAAGACCCTGACCGACTTCCTGCTGCCGGAGTGGGAAAGCGAGCGGCCGCCCTCGGCGCGCGAGCTGGCGGTGGCCGCCGCGGAGCACGGCACCCGTTACGTATTGGTTACCGGCGTGATGCTGCCCGGCAAGTCCAGCGAGCAATGGATCGACAACGTGCTGGCCTCGTCGCAAGGTGCCATCACCGGCGAAAAGTTCGAGCGCTTCGAGGCCAGCTTCGTCGGCGCAGGCGACACCCTGTCGGCGGCCCTGGCGGCCCTGCTCGCAGCTGGCAGCGAACTGTCGGCCGCCGTTGCCGAGGCGCTGGCCTTCCTCGACCAGAGCCTGGACGCCGGCTTTCGCCCCGGCATGGGCAATGTGATTCCCGACCGCTTCTTCTGGGCCCTGCCGCCGGGCGAAGAGGGCGAGCCGGGCGAATTTGAAGAAGGCACGCCCGGCACCGACGAGTCCGACGCCGCCGATGCGACCAAAGGAAGTTCCCGCCGTGTCCACTGAAGCCACCAATGCCTCCCTGTTCGAGCGCGCCCAGCAGGTCATTCCGGGCGGTGTGAACTCGCCCGTGCGCGCGTTCCGCGCCGTTGGGGGCACGCCGCGCTTCATCACCCGGGCCGCCGGCGCCTACATGTGGGACGCCGAAGGCAAACGCTACATCGACTACATCGGCTCCTGGGGTCCAATGATCCTCGGCCACGGCCACCCTGCGGTACTCGATGCGGTGGCCAAGGCCGCGCGGGACGGCCTGTCCTTCGGCGCCCCGACGGAGCGCGAGATCGAACTGGCCGAGGAGATCATCCGCCACGTGCCGAGCATCGAGCAGGTGCGCCTGGTGTCCAGCGGTACCGAGGCCGGCATGAGTGCGCTGCGCCTGGCACGCGGTGCGACGGGGCGCAGCAAGTTCATCAAGTTCGAAGGCTGCTATCACGGGCACGCCGACCCGCTGCTGGTCAAGGCCGGCTCGGGCCTGGCCACCTTCGGTCACCCGACCAGCGCCGGCGTGCCGGCCGAGGTGGTGCAGCACACCCTGGTGCTCGAGTACAACAACGTCGATCAATTGGAAGCGGCCTTCAAGGCGCATGGCAGCGAACTGGCCTGCGTGATGACCGAGCCGATTGCCGGCAACATGAACTTCGTGCGCACCAGCCTGGCCTTCATGAAACGCCTGCGCGAGCTGTGCACGCAGCACGGTGCAATGCTGGTGTTTGACGAGGTCATGTCAGGCTTTCGGGTGGCGTTGGGCAGCGCGCAGAGTGTCTATGCCAAGCTCCTGCCCGGATTCGCGCCGGATGTGAGCGTGTTCGGCAAGGTGATCGGCGGCGGCATGCCACTGGCCGCGTTCGGCGCAACACGGGCCGTCATGAAGCAACTCGCGCCGCTGGGGCCGGTCTACCAGGCCGGCACGCTGTCGGGCAACCCGGTTGCCACGGCCTGCGGCTTGGCCACCTTGCGCGAGATCGCCAAGCCTGGCTTCTTCGAGGCGCTGACCGAACGAACGCAGTCCCTCGTCACGGGCCTCGCGGGCGCCGCACGCGACGCCGGCGTGCCCTGGGTCGGCGACAGTGAGGGCGGCATGTTCGGTTTCTTCTTCGCTGACAAACTGCCGCAAAACTATGGCGTGGTGATGGCCACCGACAAGGAGCGCTTCAACCGCTTCTTCCACGCCATGCTCGACCGCGGCATCTACCTGGCACCCGCCTTGTATGAGGCCGGCTTTGTCAGTGCCGCGCACACGCCGCAAGACATCGCGACCACCGTGGCCGCGGCGCGTGAGGCTTTCGCCACGCTGAGCTGATCGCTGATTGCCGGTCGACCGCATGTGGATGGGCTGGGGCTCTCAGCCCACTGCGGACCTTGACGAACTGCTCGCGATACGGCGGCGCGGCAACGGGGCCACCGGACCGGGCGCAGCGCTTAGCTGAGGCGGTCTTCGCTTCGCTGCGACTGCCTTGCGCTGCTCGGGTTCGAGGCCCCGTCGCGAAACTCCCGCGGTTCGCTGCGCTCACTGTGGTCAGACAGTCGCGCCGAGTCAGTGCACGAAGCGCGCTGCGCACGCGGGCCTCGAAGCCTGTGCTGCTCAGCGCCTCAGATGCGCGCTGCGCCCGGCCCGGCAGCCCCGTTGCGGAGCCTGGGGTGGCGTGCGGTGTTTCGAGAACCAGCGCTCCGGCCCGCAAGGCGGCGGGCGGGGCCTGGGCGGGGCGAATCGGCGCCGCCGAGAAGCGCAGGCTGGCCGGCCGCGCGCGTACCCGCGCGCTTCGTGCTCTGACTCGGTGCAGCTGTCCGACCACAGTGAGCGCAGCGAACGGCGGGAGTTCTGCAACGGGGCCGGCCAGCCGAGCATCGCAGGGCACCCGCAGCGCAGCGAAGGGCCAGCCGTTTGAGCCCCGTCCAGGCCGTGCCCGGCGCCTTGCT
>JANNFB010000024.1:0-7074 GCA_031379365.1 Burkholderiales bacterium | reverse complement strand
ACGCCCGCCCTCGAACTGCGCGACGTGCGCAAGAGCTTCGGCAAGACGGAGATCATCCGCGGCGCGAGCTTGTCGGTGAACGCCGGCGAGCGCGTCGCCATCATTGGCCCCAACGGCGCTGGCAAGAGCACCCTGTTCAACTTGATCAGCGGCCGCTTCGGTTCGACCTCGGGCGACATCCTGCTGAACGGCCGCAAGATCGATGGGCTGGAGCCCTTCGAGATCAATCGCCTCGGCTTGGCGCGCAGCTTCCAGGTCAGCAACCTGTTCACGCGCCTGTCGGTGTTCGAGAACATCCGTTGCGCCGTGCTCTGGAGCCTGGGCTACAAGTATTCGTTCTGGCGCTTCCTGGCCGACCTGCGCGATGCCAACGACCGCACCGAGGAAGTGCTGGAGATGATCAAGCTCGATCGTCGCCGCGATGTGCTGGCCATGAACCTCACCTATGCCGAGCAACGCGCGCTCGAGATCGGCATCACCATTGCTGGCGGCTCGAACGTGATCCTGCTCGATGAGCCCACCGCCGGCATGAGCAAGAGCGAAACCAAGCGCTTCATCAATCTCATCCGCGATGTCACCGCTGGCAAGACGCTGCTGACCGTCGAGCACGACATGGGCGTGGTGTTCGGCCTGGCGGACAAGATCGCGGTGCTGGTGTACGGCCAGGTGATCGCCTTCGATGTGCCCGACGCGGTGCGCGCGAATCCGAAGGTGCAGGAGGCCTATCTCGGCTCGGTGCTGGCCGATGCCCAGGCCGCCGAAGCGGGGCATTGATGTTTGCCCCCAAGCTCACTTCGTTCGCGGCCCCCAGGGCCACGCAGGGGCCCCCTTGTGGCGCTGGGGGCGCCGCGCCCTTGGGGCGGCCCGGCGGGCGCTGACATGCTGAAACTCGACAACGTCCACGCTTACTACGGCAAGAGCCACGTGCTGCACGGCGTGCACTTCGAGGTGCGCTCCGGCGAGATCGTGGCCCTGCTGGGGCGCAACGGGTCAGGCCGCTCGACGACGGTGAAGACCATCATGGGTCTGGTCGACGGCACGGGCAGCATCACTTGGCGCGACAAGGCCATCCTCGGCCGCAAGGCTTTCGAGATCGCGCACGCCGGCATCGGCTACGTGCCCGAGAACCGCGACATCTTTCCCAAGCTCACGGTGCACCAGAACCTGATGCTCGGAGAGAAGGGCGGCAAGACTGCGGGGCGCTGGGGCTTCGACGACATGTACAAGATGTTCCCGCGCCTGAAAGAGCGCCAGCACACCGAGGCTGGCGTGCTCTCGGGCGGCGAGCAGCAGATGCTCACCCTGTGCCGCACGCTCATGGGTGACCCTGAGCTCATCATGATCGACGAGCCGACCGAGGGCCTGGCGCCGAAGATCGTCGAGTTGGTCGCCGAGTACCTGCGTGAACTCAAGCGCCGCGGCATGTCGGTGCTGCTGGTCGAGCAAAAGCTCACCATCGCGCTCGAGGTCGCCGACCGTTGCCTGGTGATGGGCCACGGCCAGATCGTCTTCGACGGCACGCCGGCCGAGCTGCGTGCGAATGCAGCGATTCGCAAGGAGTGGCTGGAGGTTTGACGCGACGATCCCAAGCTGCCCCCTCCAAGCAGAGTCCACGCCACTTGGGCGCAGCGCTGGCCTGAGACGGGTGTAGCCTGTCACCCCGGCGACGCGAAGGCTCCGCACGCCAACCCTAGAATCGAACGATCGTTCGTTTCCCTGCCTGAAGGACTCTTTCCATGACCGCCAGTTACCAGGTGCGCGGCAGCGTCGCCGTCATCACCCTCGACAACCCGCCCGTCAATGGCCTTGGTTTGGCGACCCGGCAGGCCGCTGCCGTGCACCTGGCGCAGGCCCAGGCCGACGCAGCCATCGTCGCGGTGGTGATCACTGGGGCGGGCAAGGCGTTCTCGGGTGGCGCAGACATCAAGGAGTTCGGTTCGCCCAAAGCCCTGGCCGAGCCGAACCTGCTGACGCTCATCAAGCTCGTCGAGGACTGCAGCAAGCCGGTGGTGGCCGCACTGCACAGCGTGGTGATGGGAGGCGGCCTGGAACTGGCGCTGGGTTGCCATTACCGCGTGGCGGCACCCGGCACGAGCATTGCGCTGCCTGAAGTCAAGCTCGGGCTGCTGCCGGGCGCCGGCGGCACGCAACGCCTGCCGCGCGCGCTGGGTGTGGAAACCGCGCTGAACATGATCGTCAGCGGCGAGCCAGTCAAGAGCGAAGCGCTCTTTGCCCTCCCAGGACAAAAGCTGATCGACCAGCTGAGTGACGGTGATGTGATCGCCGCCGCGGTGTCTTTTGCGAAGGAGCGTGCGGCTGAAGTCGGGCGCGGCGCGCCACTGCCTCTGGTGCGCCAGCTCAAGGCCAGGCACCCGAACCCTGACGCGTACTTCCAGTTCGCCCGCAACACCGTCAAGGCGATGGCGAAGAACTTCCCAGCGCCTGCGCGCTGTGTCGATTGTGTCGAGCAATCAGTCAAGGCGGCGAGCTTTGACGTTGGCATGGCGTACGAGCGGGCGGCTTTCGTCGCCCTGATGTTCACGCCCGAAAGCAAGGCCCTGCGCCACGCCTTCTTCGGCGAGCGCGCCGCCAGCAAGATCGCCGATGTGCCGGACGACACGCCGCAGCGCGCGGTGAAGTCGGTGGCCGTGATCGGCGCCGGCACCATGGGCGGCGGCATCGCCATGAACTTTCTCAACGCCGACATCCCGGTGAAGATGCTGGAGATGAAGGCCGACGCCCTGGAACGCGGCATCGCCACGATCCGCAAGAACTACGAGTCGCAGATCAAGAAGGGCAAGCTCACGCAGGACAAATACGACGGCCGCATGGCGTTGCTGTCGACGGCCCTGGCCTACGACGACATCAAGGACGCGGATCTGGTGATCGAAGCGGTCTTCGAAGAGATGGGCGTCAAGGAGAAAGTCTTCAAGACGCTCGACGAGGTGATGAAGCCCGGCGCCATCCTGGCCTCCAACACCTCGACGCTCAACGTCGATCAGATCGCAGCATTCACCGGGCGACCGCAAGACGTGGTCGGCATGCACTTCTTCAGCCCGGCCAACGTGATGAAGCTGCTCGAGGTGGTGCGCGGCGCCAAGACAGGCAAGGATGTGCTGGCCACCGTGATGGCCGTGGCCAAGAAGATCAAGAAAACGGCAGTGGTGTCGGGCGTGTGCGACGGCTTCATCGGCAATCGCATGATCGAGCAGTACTCGCGCCAGGCCGGCTTCTTGATCGAGGAGGGCGCCACGCCGGCGCAGGTGGACCGCGCGGTGGAGAGGTTCGGCTGCGCGATGGGCCCCTTCCGCATGGGCGACCTGGCCGGCAATGACATCGGCTGGGCCATCCGCAAGCGCCGCTATGTCGAGAAGCCGCACATGCGCTACAGCAAGACGGCCGATCTCTTGTGCGAGATGGGTCGCTACGGCCAGAAGACGGGCGCCGGCTGGTACGACTACGTGGCCGGCAAGCGCGATGCGATCCCGTCGAAGTTGGTCGAAGACATGATCGCCAAACACCGCGCCGAGCTGGGCATCACGCCGCGCAAGATCGGCGACGACGAGATCGTGCATCGCCTGGTCTACTCACTCGTCAACGAAGGCGCGAAGATCCTGGAAGAAGGCATCGCCAGCAAGGCTAGCGACATCGACATGGTCTACCTCACCGGCTACGGCTTCCCGCTGCACCGCGGCGGCCCGATGTGCTACGCCGACCAGCAGGGCTTGTACAACGTCGTGCAAACGATGAAGAAGTTCGCTGCCAACCCGCTCGACGACGCCGCGTTCTGGCAGCCGGCGCCGCTCCTGGCCAAGCTGGCCGCCGAAGGCAAATCGTTCACCTGAGCACGAGGAAATCCGTCATGACCCAAGCCCTCATCGTCTCCACCGCCCGCACTCCGCTTGCCAAGAGCTGGAAGGGCGCCTTCAACATGACCCATGGCGCCACGCTGGCCGGCCACGTGGTCAAAGCCGCCGTCGAGCGCGCCGGCATCGACCCCGGCGCGGTCGAGGACGTGCTGATGGGCTGCGCCAACCCCGAGGGCGCGACGGGCTGGAACATCGCGCGCCAGGCCGCGTTGCGCGCCGGACTGCCGGTGAGCGTGGCGGGCATGACGGTCAATCGTTTTTGTTCGAGCGGCCTGCAGACCATCGCGCTCGCGGCCCAGCGCATCGCCGCCGGTGAAGGCGAGGTCTACGTCGCCGGCGGCGTCGAGAGCATCTCCTGCGTGCAGCAGGAGATGAACCTGCACATGTTCCAAGACGCCTGGTTGGCCGAGCATGTACCCACGATCTACTGGAACATGATGCAGACGGCAGAGCAGGTGGCCAAGCGCTACGGCGTGGCCAAGGAGCGCATGGACCGCTACGGCGCCGAGAGCCAGCAGAAAGCCTGCGCCGCGCAGGAGAAGAGCTTGTTCGACGCCGAGATCGCGCCGATCACCGTCACCGCCGGTGTTGCCGATGCGCAGCTCGGACTGCGCAGCAAGGAGGTCACGCTCAAGGCCGACGAGGGCTTGCGCCCCGGCACCACCTACGAAGCCATCAAGGACATCCGCACCGCGGTGCCCGGCGGCGTGGTCACCGCCGGCAACGCCAGCCAGTTCAGCGACGGCGCCGGCGCCTGCGCCGTGGTCAGCGAGAAGTACGCCGAGCAGAAAGGCCTGAAACCGCTCGGCCGATTCCTCGGCTTTGCCGTGGCCGGTTGCGACCCCGACGAGATGGGCATCGGCCCGGTCTTCGCCGTGCCCAAGGCGCTCGCCCGCCTGGGCCTGAAGGTCAGCGACATCGACTTGTGGGAGTTGAACGAGGCCTTCGCCGTGCAGGTGCTCTACAGCGCCGACAAACTCGGCATCCCGATGGAGCGCCTGAACGTGAACGGCGGCGCCATTGCCATTGGCCACCCCTACGGCATGAGCGGCCAACGCCTCACCGGCCATGCGCTGATCGAAGGCAAGCGGCGCGGCGCCAAGCGCGTGGTGGTGACGATGTGCATTGGCGGCGGCATGGGTGCGGCGGGCGTGTTCGAGGTGCTTTGATGAGCCCCGCGCTGCGTACGCCGGAGGCTCGCTTTGTCGACCTGCCGGGCTATGCGTTCGCGCCGAACTACCTCGAGCACGCCGGCCTTCGCGTGCACTACCTCGACGAAGGCCCGCGCGACGCTGCCGTCGCCGCACTGTGCCTGCACGGCAACCCGGCCTGGAGCTATCTCTACCGCAAGATGATCCCGGTCTTCAGCGGGGCGGGTCTGCGCGTCGTCGCGCCCGACCTGATCGGCTTCGGTCGCTCCGACAAACCGGCCGACGAAGCCAGCCACACCTGGGAACTGCACCGCGGCATGTTGCGGGCCCTGATCGAGCGGCTCGACCTGACCAACATCCTGCTGGTGGTGCAGGACTGGGGCGGCCTGTTCGGCTTGACCTTGCCGCCCGCCATGCCCGATCGCTTCACGCGCCTTCTGGTGATGAACACGACGCTCGCCACCGGCACGCTCAGTGAAGGCTTTCGCCAGTGGCGTGCCTATTCCAACTCGCAGCCCGACCTGGCGGTCGGCAAGCTGATCGCGCGCGGCAAGCGCGACATGACGGCGGCAGAGATCGCGGCTTACGACGCACCGTTTCCGGACGCGAGCTACAAGGCCGCGCTGCTCGCCTTCCCGAACCTGGTGCCCGACCGCGTTGACGCGTCCGGCGCGGCGCTCAGCCGCGAAGCGCTGGCCTTCTGGCGCGAGCGTTGGCAGGGCGAAAGCTTCATGGCCATCGGCATGCAGGATCCTGTTCTCGGTCCCCCGGTGATGCAGGCGCTGGCGCGCTCCATCCGCGCGTGCCCGCCGCCGCTGGAAGTGGCCGAGGCGGGGCATTTTGTGCAGGAGTGGGGTGTGCCCATCGCACAGGCTGCGCTGCAACGCTTTGGTTTGAGCTGAGCCATGCGCGACTCACTGGACTTCTTGCTGCATGACTGGCTGCGTGTCGACGCGTTGACCGAGCGGCCGCGCTTCAGCGAGCACTCGCGTGAGACCTTTGCTTCGGTGCTCGACACCTGCGAACGCATCGCGCGCGACAAATTCGCGCCCGTCAACCGCTTGACCGACCTCGAGGAGCCCCATGTCTTGCCTGGCTCGAACGGCGAGCGCGTGTGTTTGCCTCAGGCCACGCACGATGCAGTGGCAGCCTACGTGGCCTCCGGCATGCTGGCGGCGGCGCAAGACCACGCACTCGGCGGCATGCAACTGCCTTGCGCGGTCGAGATGGCGGCCAACGCCTTCTTCAGCAAGGCCAGCGTGGCGTTGTCGGCCTACGCCATGTTGACCAGCGGCAACGCCAACCTGCTGATGGCCCACGGCAGCGAACGGCAACGTGAGGTGTTCGCCAAGAACGAGTTCGCCGGCCGCTGGTTCGGCACCATGTGCCTGTCGGAGCCGCAGGCCGGCTCGTCGCTGTCGGATGTGGCCACGCGGGCGCTGCCCGACGGTGCCGATTTCGACGCCGAGCCGCTCGGCCCGCGCTACCGGCTGACCGGCCACAAGATGTGGATCTCGGGCGGCGAGCACGAGCTCACCGAGAACATCGTCCACCTGGTGTTGGCCAAGATACCGGGCAGCGACGGCAAGTTGGTGCCCGGCACGCGCGGCATTTCGCTCTTCATCGTGCCCAAGCAATTGGTCGACATGCACGGGCAATTGACGGGTGAACGCAACGATGTCGTGTTGGCCGGCCTGAACCACAAGCTCGGCTATCGCGGCACCACCAACGCCCTGCTCAATTTCGGTGAGGGCCGCCACACGCCGCGCGGCCGGGCCGGCGCCATCGGCTACCTTGTCGGTCGGCCCGGTGAGGGCCTGCGCTGCATGTTCCACATGATGAACGAGGCGCGCATCGGTGTCGGTCTCGGCGCCGTCATGTTGGGCTGGGCCGGCTACGAGGCCAGCCTGACGTACGCGCGCCAGCGCACCCAGGGCCGGCCCATTTCGGCGGCCGCCGGGGCTGGCAAAGACGCCGCTCAGCCACCCGTGCGGCTGATCGAGCATGCCGACGTGCGGCGCATGCTGCTGGCCCAGAAGAGTTATGTCGAGGGC
>JANNFB010000022.1:0-7893 GCA_031379365.1 Burkholderiales bacterium | reverse complement strand
CGCAAGGCGGCGGGCGCGGCCTGGGCGGGGCGAATCGGCGCCGCCGAGAAGCGCAGGCTGGCCGGCCGCGCGAGTACCCGCGCGCTTCGTGCTCTGACTCGTTGCAGCTGTCCGACCACAGTGAGCGAAGCGAACGGCGGGAGTTCTGCAACGAGGCCGGCCAGCCGAGCATCGCAGGGCACCCGCAGCGCAGCGAAGGGCAAGCCGTTTGAGCCTCGCCCAGGCCGCGCCCGGCGCCTTGCTCGCGCCACTGCAAGCACGAAACAGTGGACATACACCAAGGTCCGCAACGGGCCGACGGCGACAGTCAGACTGATGCGACCGAACGCATTTGCGTATCACGCGTCGCGCACGTCAGCGACGGGTTGGTGGCCGTAGTCGGGCCGGGCCAGGTAGGCCAGCACCTTCGCTGCGGCTGCCTCAGGGCTGTCCAGCCGGCCACCGCTTTTCATCTGCACGAAAGCGTCGCGGTCGGGGAAGGCGGCGGCGTCAGCGCCGCGCAGTTGCACCTGCAGGTCGGTATCGATGACGCCGGGGGCGAGTGACACCACCTTGGCACCGTTGCTGCGCAAAGCCTCTTCGAGCGCCTGCGCGCGGGCCAGGTTGTCGAGGCCAGCCTTGATTGCGCAGTACGGGCCGGTCGAGGCCATGCCGCGGCGCCCCAGCCCGGAGCTGATGTGAAGCACACGGCTCTGGCCCGACCAGCTTCGCGTGGCACGCAGGAAAGCCGCCGTCAACACAAGCGGAGCTTCGAGGCCGACGCGCACCGCGGCCACCAGCGCAGCCGCCTCGGTGTCGGCCAAGGGCATGGGGTCTGTCACGAGCGCGGCGTTGTTGATCAGGGTCGCCGTGGCGAAGTGCGAGGGTGCGAAGTCAGCGAGCCACTGAGCGAGCCGCGCTGCCAACGGCACCGCATCGGCCAGGTCGCAGGGCCATTGCGTCAAGCCCGCCGGTGCGGCTGGGGCCTGGCGCGACAGACCGAGCACGGTGTGGCCAGGCTGCAGCAACTGCAGGGCCATGGCCCGGCCCAGGCCGCGCGATGCGCCGGTGACGATGAAGAGGTGTCGGGGTGCGGTGTTCATGCCGCAACGATAAGCGCAAACCGTGCCACCAGCCCATCGCTCGCAGGCAGGAAAGCCACCGTGAGGGCGGCACGCTCGTCATCGCCGCGCAGGCGTTGCCAGAGGAAGTCGCGCGCATTGCCGGCGTCACCCAGCGCATACAGCTGTGTGGTCAGCAGGTCGCGCCGGTCGAGCTTGACCTTGACATGGATGTGCGGCGCACGCCCGCCGTAGGCCACCGGGCGGATGGTGCGGAAGCGGTAGCGGCCCTCACTGTCGACGGCGCTCCTGCCGAAGCCCTGGAAGGCCCGGTCGGCGCGGTCACCGTCGCCGGGGTGGTGGTAGTGGCCTTGCTCGTCGCACTGCCAGATCTCGACCACCGCGCCGCGCACCGGGCGACCGGCCAGGTCGGTCACCGTCCCCTCGACCCAGGCGGCTTGGCCCTTGGCATAGCGCAAGACGCCATTGCGCAGCAGGTCGGCGTCGCTGTCGGCCGGCAGGTTCACGGGGTAGAAGGGCCCTTCGGACTGGGCCGGCGTGAGACGCCGCGGCGCTGCGGGCGTTTGCGCTTGCGCGCGCAGGCCCAAGGCCGGGAACGCGACCACTGCGGCTGACGCCAGCAGGGCAATGCGGCGCGTTGGATCAGACACAGGCATCGAAGGCATGGCGGGTCTCCAAAGAGAGGTCAGAACGACGGCGGGCTGGAAAAGTTCAGCGCCCGCCCGTCGTCGGGATGCGTCAGCGTGAGCGCCTCCGCGTGCAACAGCAGGCGCGGCCAGGGCAGCCCGGGCGCATACAGCGCGTCGCCGACGATGGCATGACCGACGGCCAGCAAGTGCACACGCAGCTGATGCGAGCGCCCCGTCAACGGCTCGAGTTCGAGCCGGGTCGTCTGCGCAACCGGGTCGCGTGACAGCACGCGCCAACGCGTCACCGACGCCTTGCCCGCATGCAGGTCCACCTGCTGGCGCGGCCGGTTGGGCCAGTCGGCGGCCAGCGGCAAGTCGATACGCCCCTGGTCCTCGGCGACCAGGCCGCCGACCACCGCCACGTACTGCTTGCTGACCTGGCGCAGCTCGAACTGCCGGCTCAGGCGGCGCTGGGCCACGGAGCCGCGCGCCAGCAACATGAGGCCAGACGTCGCCTGATCGAGGCGATGCACCACCCGCGCATCGACAAACAGGGCTTGAACGCGGCCGGCGACGCAGTCCTGCAACGCGGCACCGCGACCGGGAACAGACAGCAGGCCGGCAGGTTTGTCGACGACGATCAGCGCGCCGTCGCTGTAGAGCACCGGCACGCTGTCCGGCATGGCGACTGGCTTCAGTTGCCCGGCGTGGGCGTTCCAGGAGGCTGCCCGCCGGGGCCGTCGCCTTGCGCAGGATCGGGCTCGCCCGGCTCACCGTCGGGCCGCGGGTTGGATTTCTTGTTGCGCTTGTCTTCCTGCTTGCGTTTCTTGGCCAGTTCGCGCTGGCGCTTCTCGTACGAGTAATTGGGTGCGGCCACGACACTCCTTCTGCGACTATCGGCAGTTGATGGGCGCAGCATACCTGCACGCCCGCGGACCCAGGCTTTACAGCCGCTTGACATCGCTGCCCGACAATCTCGACATGCGGTTTTCTCTTCCTTGGCGGCGCTGCGGATTTGTCTTGCTCAGCCTGAGTGCTGCGAGCGTGCAAGCGCAGACCGTTGCGCCCGCTGCAACCGCCGCTTCGGCGCCCGCCAGCGCACCCCAGCGCGTCGACGTGACCGGCAATCGCCCCGGCGAGGCAGAGCAGCGGCGCCAGGCCACTGCGGCCAAGATCGTGATCGGCCGTGAGGACATCGAACGCTTCGGCGACAGCACCACCAGCGAAGTCCTCAAGCGCCTGCCCGGCGTGACCATGCCCGGCCCTGGCGGACGCGGCGGCAACCCGCGCTTGCGCGGCATGGCTGGCAGCTACACCCAGTTGCTGCTCGACGGCCAGCGCGTACCACCCGGCTTCTCGCTCGACTCGATCGCGCCCGAGCAGATCGAGCGCATCGAGATCCTGCGCGCACCCACCGCCGAAACCGGCGCGCGGGCCATCGCCGGCAGCATCAACATCGTGCTGCGCGAAGGTTTTCGCAAGCGCTTGAACGACCTGCGCGTCGGCACCGGCCTGGAGAACGGTCAGGCGTCCCCGAGCCTGAGCTGGACCCGCAACGACAGCCTCGGCGACCTGATCTACAACTTCTCGCTCTCGGCCTTCCGCCGCATCCAGAACAACGAGAACACCAGCCTGACCGAGCGCAGCGACCTGGCCACCGGCACCACGACACAGCAACGCGAAGGCAGCTCGGCATCGCGCGAAACCCGCACCGGGCTGCACAGCACCGCCCGCCTGCAGTGGCGCAACGAGCAAGGCATGAGCGTGGTGTTGCAGCCGCTGCTGATCCACAGCGAGGGCGACACCGCCAGCCGCAGCACGCAAGCCGACCGGGTCGTCGACCCCATCGACCCGCTGGCGTTTGCGCGCAGCCAGACCCAGAGCAGCGGCCGCTTCAGCTTGATGCGCCTGAATGCCCAGTTCAACCACCGCCTGGGCGCAGAAACCCGACTCGAGTGGCGCGTGGGCCTGGGCGACAGCCACTGGCGCAACGGCTCCGTGCGCCAGGAGTTCGACAGCGCGGACACACCGAGCCGGCAGGTGGATGACCGCAGCGACACCCGTGATCGCACCGCCACGTTCAACCTGAAGGCGTCGGCCACCCTGGCCGGCGGCCATGCACTCGTCGGCGGCGCCGAACTGGAATCCAACCGCCGCACCGAGGCGCGCACGACGCTGTGGAACGGCGTGCCGCAGCTGACCGAGTTCGGCGACAACCTGTCGGCCTCGGCGCGGCGCTATGCGCTGTATGGGCAGGACGAGTGGAGCATCACGCCGCAATGGGCCGCCCACGCCGGGCTGCGCGTCGAAGGCATCGAAACCATTGGCGAAGGGGCCAATGGCGTGCTGGATCGCAACAACAGCCGCGTGGCCACCCCTTTGTTGCACGCGGTCTGGCGCCCCGACCCGAAGAGCCGCGACCAGCTGCGCGCGAGTTTGACGCGCAGCTACCGCAGTCCGGGCTTGAACCAGTTGATCGGCCGGCCCAGCTTGAACAACACCGATCCGCCGCCCGGCGCCAACACGGAGTTGAGCGCCGACAGCGCCGGCAACCCGAGGCTGCGCCCGGAAGTCGCCATCGGCATTGATCTGGCGCTGGAGCGCTACCTGCCCGAAGGCGGCGTGCTCAGTGCGAACCTGTTCCACCGCCGCATCAGCGACCTGATCCGCAACGTGGTTGCGCTCGAAACCGTGAGTTGGTCAGCGGGCACACCGCGCTATGTGTCGCGGCCACAGAACATCGGCGATGCGGTGACGCAGGGCATCGAGCTCGAGGCCAAGTTTCGCCTGAACGACTTGTTCGCCGATGCACCGCGCGTCGATGTGCGCTCCAATCTGAGCCTGTTCCGCTCCCGAGTGGCGGGCATTCCAGGCCCCGACAACCGCATTGCCGAGCAGCCCGGTGGCACGCTCAACCTGGGTGCCGACTACCGCCTGCGCGGCACGCCGCTGACCCTCGGCGGCAACGTGAACCACACGCCTGGTTATGAGATCCGCCTGGCCGCCGGCCGCTGGGCTCTGCAGCCCGACAAGACTGTCGTCGATGCCTATGCGCTGTGGGTGGTCCGGCCGGAGCTGCAGTGGCGTTTGTCGGTGGGCAACGCCCTGGCCCAGGACTACCTGACGCAGACGCGGTTCGAGTCGAATAATCAGCGCCAAACGGTGGCCAACAACGCGCGCTCTTACGTCAACTGGCAGATCCGCCTGGAAGCCAAACTCTGATCGAGGGCCCGCAACGATGTGTGCCAACTACCACCCCGTCACCGCCCAGGACCGCCTGGTGCAGTACTTCGGTGTCGAGCGCCCGATCGATGCCGTCCCACCCGATCTCTACCCTGGTGGCCTGGCGCCCTTCGTCGTGCGCGAGTGCGATCGCGTCGAACTCGCTCGCGATGTGCGCATGGGCCTGTTCGGCCTGCTGCCGCACTGGGCCAAGGACCTGGCCTTCGGCCGCCACACCTACAACGCACGCAGCGAAACCGTGGCCGAGAAGCCGAGCTTTCGCGACGCCTGGCGCCAGGGCCGGCGCTGCATCATCCCGGCCGAGGCCGTCTACGAACCGAACTGGGAGAGCGGCAAGGCCGTGCGCTGGCGCGTGGCCCGCAAGGACGGCCGGCCCATGGGCATCGCCGGCCTGTGGGGTTGGTGGCGCGGCCCCGACGGCCGCGAGTGGCTGAGCTTCACCATGCTGACCATCAACGCCGATGCCCACCCCGTTTTCAAGCGCCTGCACCGGCAGGGCGAAGAAAAACGCATGGTCGTGATACTCGACGAGGCCGACTACGATGCATGGCTTGAAGTTCCGCTGGAGCGTATCGCCGACTACCTCAAGCCCTACCCGGCTGAGTTGCTTCAGGCTGAGCCGGCCCCGCGCAAATAAGCCACGGGGAGGTCGGATGCGCATCGACTGGCAAGCCTTCACGCCTCGGACCGCGGTGGCCGCCGGTCTGTTGATTGGCCTGTTCGATGCCATAGAGCGCCTGCACCGCGCTACCGCGGCGCGCTCAGCAGTGCCGGCGGACGCCTGAGCAACGCCTGGCCACAAAAGCAAAGGGCCATCTCGCGATGGCCCTCTTGTTTGCTTCCGGACGCAGCAGGCTGCGACGGTGTTTGGCGCCGGTCACGGGTTCCGGGATCCGCCCAATCGTGCGGTCGGTTTGTCGCCTCAGCGGAAGCATTGTCGCTCACCTGCCAAGCTTCAATCGCAGCAACAGGGCAAGGAATGCCCGCCAATTCGGCTACGCTTGCGCCCCTTTTGTGTCCGACTGCCTGGAGCCCACGGCTTGTTCACCTGGTTCGAACGACTGGTTCACCCCTACCCTGACGCGCCGCCGGCGACGCCGCCGAAGGCCTTCGGCGCCTTCCTGTGGGCCTGCACCGAGGGCACTCGCCGCTACATCGCCGCGATGACGCTGTTGACGGCCTCGATCGGTGCGTTCGAGGCGGTGCTCTTCGCCATGATGGCGCGCATCGTCGATTGGTTGGCGGTGACGGCGCCGGCCGATCTGTGGGCGCGCGAGAAAGCCACCCTGGGCCTGCTGTTCCTGGTGCTGCTGGGCAGCATCGCCCTGGCGTCCCTGCAGTCGATGTTCAAGCAGCAGGCACTGGCTGGCAACTTCCCGATGCGCCTGCGCTGGAACTTCCACCGCCTGATGCTGGCCCAGAGCCTGGGCTTCTATCAGGACGAGTTCGCCGGCCGCATCGCCACCAAGGTCATGCAGTCGGCCCTGGCGGTGCGCGATGTCTGGATGATCCTGGCCGATATCCTGGTCTATGTGGTGATCTACTTCGTCACCATGGCCGCCATCCTCGGCGGCTTCAACGCCTGGACGCTGGCGCCCTTCGCGCTCTGGCTCGGTCTGTACATCGTGGCCATGCGCGTCTTCGTGCCGCGCCTGGGGCGGGTGGCTCAGGCGCAGGCCGATGCGCGCTCATTGATGACCGGGCGCATCACCGACGCGTACACCAACATCGCCACCGTCAAGCTGTTTTCGCACTCGCAGCGCGAGGCCGGCTTTGCACGCTCGGCGATGCAGGAGTTTCTTGGCACCGTCTACCGCCAGATGCGCCTGGTCAGCGGTTTCGAGATCACCAACCAGATCCTGTCGGTGCTGTTGATTGCAGGCACCGCCGGCGTCACCCTGCTGCTGTGGACGCGCGGCGAGGTCGGTGTGGGTGCGGTGGCCGCCGCCACCGCGATGGCGCTGCGACAGAACGGCATCTCGCACTGGGTGATGTGGGAAATGGCCAGCCTGTTCGAGCACATCGGCACGGTGCAGGACGGCATCACCACGCTGGCCAAACCGCGCACCGTGCTCGACCGGCCGGACGCCAGGCCGCTGCTCGTGACGCGTGGCGAGCTGCGTTTCGACAACGTCGGGTTCGCCTACAACCCCGGGCGCCGTGTCATTGACAACATGACCCTGACCATCCGCCCCGGCGAGAAGATCGGCCTGGTCGGCCGCTCGGGCGCGGGCAAGAGCACCGTCGTCAACCTGCTGCTGCGCTTCTATGACATCCAGCAGGGCAGCATCCTGATCGACGGCCAGGACATCGCCGGCGTGACGCAAGACAGCCTGCGCGCGCAGGTCGGCATGGTCACGCAGGACACCTCGCTGCTGCACCGCTCGGTGCGCGACAACATCGTCTACGGCCGGCCGGATGCCGACGACGCGCAGATGCAGGCCGCCGCCGTAAAGGCCGAAGCACACGAGTTCGTGCAGACCCTGGTCGATCCGAAGGGCCGCAGCGGCTACGACGCGCATGTCGGCGAGCGTGGCGTCAAGCTGTCGGGCGGCCAACGCCAGCGCGTCGCCATCGCCCGCGTGATGCTCAAGGACGCACCCATCCTGCTGCTCGACGAAGCCACCAGCGCACTCGACAGTGAAGTAGAGGTCGCCATCCAGGCCAGCCTGTACAAGCTGATGGAGGGCAAGACCGTGGTGGCGATCGCACACCGCCTGTCGACCATCGCCGCGATGGACCGGCTGGTGGTGATGGACCACGGCCGCATCGTCGAAGAAGGCACCCACGCCAGCCTGCTGGCCTCAGGTGGCATCTACGCGCGGCTGTGGGCGCACCAGAGCGGCGGCTTCCTGGGCGAAGAGAAGGACGAGGAGGCCGTCACCGATGAAAGCAGCGCTGCCTGAGTTCGGCTGGGCCGTCGTCGGCCCCGGCAACATCGCGCGGCGCTTTGCCGGCGC
>JANNFB010000019.1:0-4116 GCA_031379365.1 Burkholderiales bacterium | reverse complement strand
CGACCAAGGACACCCCATGAGCTTCCAGCAAGGACTTTCAGGCCTCAACGCCGCGAGCAAGAACCTCGAGGTCATCGGCAACAACATTGCCAACTCCAACACCTTCGGCTCCAAGGTCTCGCGCGGCGAGTTCAGCGATGTGTATGCCAATGCCCTCAACGGCTCGGGCAGCAGCGCGGTCGGCATCGGCACCACGCTGTCAGCGGTGTCGCAGCAGTTCACGCAAGGCAACATCACGGCCACCGACAACCCGATGGACCTGGCCATCAACGGCGGTGGCTTCTTCCAGGTCGGCAGCCCCAACAGCCCCACCATGTACAGCCGCAACGGCCAGTTCAAGGTCGATCGCACGGGCTACATCGTCAACAACGACGCCATGCGCCTGATGGGCTACCCGGCCGACGGCACCGGCGTGATCCAGCCCGGCAATGCGGTGGCGCTGCAGTTGCCCACCGCCGGCATCAATCCGCAGGCCAGCAGCGAGATCGAGATCGAAATGAACCTCGATGCCCGCGCGGCGGTAACAGCGCCTGCAGTGGGCGCAGCCATCGACTTCAGTGATCCGCGCACCTACAACAACGCCACCTCGCTGACGGTCTACGACGACAAAGGCCAGGACGTGGCGCTGACCTACTACTTCCAGAAGGCCAGCACGGACACCTGGAACGTTTTCGTCACCGCCAATGGCGCGCCCGTGAACGGCACGACAGCGCTGCCGCTGGCCACCACGACGATCAATTTCCCAGCCAACGGCGGCACGCCAACCGCACCGGTCGGCGCGGTGGCGTTCGACATCCCGGCCTCGGTCAACGCCGTCGGCGCCCAAACCCTGGCCATCACGGGCGTGCAGCTCTCGCTCTCGGGTGCCACGCAGTACGGCGCCGGCTTCGGCGTCACCAACCTGTCGCAGAACGGCTATGCGCCAGGCCAGCTGACGGGCATCACGATCGAAGGCAACGGCATCGTGATGGCGCGCTACAGCAACGGCCAGAACAAGCCGGCGGGCCAGATCGAGCTGGCCACCTTCCGCAACCCGCAGGGCCTGCAGCCGCAGGGCGGCAACGCGTGGGCGCGCAGTTTCGCGTCCGGCGATCCGATCCTCGGCGTGGCCGGCGAAGGCAACCTGGGCGTGCTGCAGTCCGGCGCGCTCGAGGAGAGCAACGTCGACCTGACGGCCGAGTTGGTGAGCATGATCACCGCGCAGCGGGTCTACCAGGCCAACGCGCAGACGATCAAGACGCAGGACCAAGTGTTGCAGACACTCGTGAACCTGCGTTGATGACCCACCCCCGAAGCGCCTGCGGCGCTCCCCCTGTGGACCGGGTCGGGCCACTTGGTGGCCCTTGGGGCGCTGCCAGCGGACCGGCAGAGCCGGTTTCGCGGCGTCTGCTTGGAAATACCTGAGGTGCTGCCATGGACCGCATGATCTATCTGTCGATGTCGGGCGCCAAGGCGGCGATGCAGCGCCAGGACGTGCTGGCCAACAATCTGGCCAACGTCTCGACGGTTGGTTTCCGCGCCGAGCTGGCGGCGTTTCGTGCCGTGCCGGTGCAAGGCAGCGGCGCCTCCACGCGCGTCTATGCGTTGGAGTCCACCGTCGGCGCCAACTTCCAGCCGGGCTCCGTTCAAGCCACCGGACGCAACCTCGACGTGGCCATGAAGGGCAACGCCTGGTTGGCGGTGCAGGGCCTGGACGGCACCGAGGCCTACACCCGGGCCGGGGCCCTCGATGTCAACAGCGAAGGCCTGCTGGTGACCAAGGGCGGGCTGAGCGTGCTGGGCGACGGCGGGCCGATCACGCTGCCGGCCAACAGCGAAGTCAGCATCGCGGGCGACGGCACCGTGAGTGCCAAGACGGCGAACGGCCGCTCGACCTCGGTCGGCCGCCTCAAGCTGGTCACACCCGAGAACGCGGCTGCGCTGACCCGCGGCCCCGACGGCCTGTTCCGCGGCGAGGGCGACCTGGCCGCCGACACCACCGCCCGTTTGCAGGACGGCGCGCTCGAAGGCTCCAATGTCAGCGCCATCGAGACCATGGTGGCGATGATTGCCGCCGGGCGTCAGTTCGAGCAGCAGATGAAGTTGTTGCAGACGGCCGAGCGGCAGGAACAGGTGGCGGCCAAGCTGCTGTCGGCCAACGGCATGTAGTGCGGCGGCGGGGGCTGGATCCCCCGCTGGCCCGCATTGGCGAAGAGCCCCGGATAAGCCCCGCTTATCCCAGTCTCAGGGACCTCAAGTTCGCCAGATGATCAGTGCAACTCGCAAGGAGCATGCACATGATCCGATCTCTCTGGATAGCCAAAACCGGCATGGAGGCCCAGCAGACCCAGCTGGACACCATCTCGCACAACCTGGCCAACGTCGGCACCAATGGCTTCAAGCGCGGCCACGTGGTGTTCGAAGACCTGATCTACCAGAACCTGCGCCAGGCCGGCGCCGCCAGCAGTGACCAGACCCAGCTGCCCACCGGCCTGCAAGTCGGCCTGGGCGTGCGCTCGGTGGCCACCTCGCGCAACTTCAGCCAGGGCAACCTGCAGCAGACCTCGAACAACCTCGACATCGCGATCAAGGGCAACGGTTTCTTCCAGGTACAGCTGCCCGACGGCACCACCGGCTACACCCGCGACGGCTCGCTGCAAGTCGACGGCACGGGGCAGCTGGTCACCAACAACGGCTATACCGTGCAGCCTGGCATCACGATCCCCGCCAACGCGCAGAGCGTGACGATTGCGCCCGACGGCACAGTCAACGTCGCCCTGCCGGGCCAGGCCGCGCCGCAGGCGGTGGGCACGCTCAACCTCGCCAGCTTTATTAATCCGGCTGGTCTCGAGCCCAAGGGCCAGAACCTGTGGGGCGAGACCTCGGCCTCGGGCGCGCCCGCTGCCGGCGCACCGGCCAGCAACGGCCTCGGCTCGCTGCTGCAAGGCTATGTCGAGACCAGCAACGTGAACGTGGTCGAAGAGCTGGTGGCCATGATCGCCACCCAGCGCGCCTACGAGCTCAACTCCAAGGCGATCCAGACCTCCGATCAGATGCTGCAGAAGCTGGGGCAGTTATGAATGTGGACCACCCCCGTAGCGGCTTCGCCGCTCCCCCTCAAGGGGGCACCGCTGGCGGACCGGCGGAGCCGGATCCGCGGCGGTTGCTTGGTGGTGGCGTGCGGTCGATTGCCGCGGCAGTGCTGCTGGCTCTGTCAGGGTGTGCCACGGTGGACAAGTACCGGGTGCCGCCGGTGGCGGTGGGTGGCATGCCGCCGGTGGTGGCGGCGGCGCTGCCCAGCCCGGTGGCCAGCAATGGTGCGATCTACCAGGCGGCGGCTTACCGGCCGCTGTTCGAGGACCACCGCGCCCGCCTGCCGGGCGACACACTGACGGTGCAGATTGTCGAGAAGGTCAGTGCGAGTCAGAAGTCGACGTCCTCGGTGGACAAGACGGGCGACCTGAGCGGAGCGCTCACCGCGCTGCCCGGCATCTCGGCCAACTCCTTTGGCCGCGCCACGGTGGCGGGCACCTCCAGCAACGCCTTCGGCGGCAAGGGCGCCACCGAGAGCAGTAACGACTTCAGCGGCACGATCACGGTGCTGGTCACTGGCGTGTTGCCCAACGGTCACTTGCTGATCCAGGGCGAGAAGCAGATCGGCGTGAATGCGAATGTCGATGTGCTGCGCTTCTCCGGCCAGGTCGATCCGCGCGCCATCCAGGCCGGCAACAGCGTGCCGAGTGCGCAGATCGCCAATGTGCGCGTCGAACACCGCAGCCGCGGCCAGCAGGCCGATGCGCAGGTGATGGGCCTGCTGGGCCGCTTCTTTCTCAACGTCCTACCGATATGAATCACCCCCGTAGCGCCTTCGGCGCTCCCCCTCAAGGGGGCGCAGTCAGCGGACCGGCAGAGCCGGATCCGCGACTGCCGCTTGACGCAGAGCGCTGGCTGCGCATCGCACTCGCCGCCACCGTGTTCCTCGCCAGTGCGGCGGTGTGGTGGCCGGCGCAGGCTGCGACGCGCATCAAGGAAGTGGCGACGGTGCAGGGCGTGCGCGCCAACCAGTTGGTGGGCTATGGCCTGGTGGTTGGGCTCGACGGCAGTGGCGATCAATCCAGCGGCGCACCGTTCACGGCC
>JANNFB010000002.1:0-5248 GCA_031379365.1 Burkholderiales bacterium | reverse complement strand
GAAGATCGAGTTCATCAGCGGCAGATTGGCGAGGATCCTGGGCGCCAGCGGATCGCTGCCGATGTCGATGATCGATACCGTGTCCTTGCCCGGCGCGCTGATGACGATCGCGCCGGCATCGTTGAAGGCGGCCTTCTCGTCATTGCCGACGATCATCAGCTCGCGCTTGCCGGGGCCGATGGGCGCCTGCGCGCAGCCGGCCAGGACGCAGGCGCCGAGTACCACCAACACAATGTGCTTGTTCATGGGCTGCCTTTGCGGAAGTGAGCAGGCCAGCATACGCAGCCGGTCGCCAAGGCGAAAGGCGGTTGACCCGGGCTTGTGCGTCAGCCGCAAGGCATGACGGCGAGAGGGCATCTCGGTGAACATACTGTACATAAAGCCAGCCCAAGATGGTATCGTGTCAGCAGGCCGGCAATCCACCATCGACCATGGGACACCAGTCAACCTTGAAGCCACGGCAGGCGGAGCGTTCTGTCGCGGCCAGCGCGTGCGCTGTCGGCATTGAACTCGTGCAGACCAGCTTTCGCTTCATAGACGGCAATGGCGAGGCCGGCACGCTCAGCGAATCGCCGGTCAGGGCGGCATCCAGTCGGCTATCGTTAGCCCCTTCGAAACCGCACTCGCTCGATGCGGCATCGCCTCCTGATCGGACCTGCATGAAATCCAACAACGCTGCCATCGATCTGTCACATGACTTCACGCGATTCATCGGAGGCCGCAAGTTCAAGACGATCCTGGCCGACCCACCCTGGCAATTTCAGAACCGCACAGGCAAGATCGCACCCGAGCACAAGCGCCTGTCACGCTACTCGACGATTACGCTCGATGGCATCAAGGCGCTGCCGGTCGAGCAGGCTGCCAGCGAGACATCGCACCTTTACCTTTGGGTGCCGAACGCGCTCCTGCCAGAGGGACTCGCCGTGATGCAGGCGTGGGGCTTTAACTACAAGTCGAACATCGTCTGGCAGAAGATTCGCAAGGACGGCGGGCCTGATGGCCGCGGCGTCGGCTTCTACTTCCGCAATGTCACGGAGATGCTGCTGTTCGGTGTGCGTGGCAGGAACGCGAGGACGCTGCAGCCAGGCCGCACCCAAGTGAACATCCTTTGCACGCGCAAGCGCGAGCACTCGCGAAAGCCCGATGAGCAGTACGAGCTCATTCAATCGTGTAGCTCAGGCCCTTACCTCGAGCTCTTCGCGCGCGGCGAACGGCCGAAGTGGACGATTTGGGGCAATCAGGCTGACGAGACCTACACGCCGACGTGGCCCACGTACGCCCACCACTCGCGCGCGCAACTGGCGGAAGTCACGACTGACTGAGCTCGTCGTCTTCGAGTTCATCGACCTTCGCCGCGTCGAACTGAACCATCGACGCCGGGAGGCCGATCAGGACAAGCGGGCAAGGGTTGCCGACGCCGCGATGCACGCGATGCATCAACTTCTCCCAATGCGTCGTCGCCTGCCCGTACTTGTTGCCCACGAAGTTGTCGGTCCAAGCGTCGGCAAAGGGCATCGGATCTCTCGATCGCGTAGTGCGCTTCAACACGTTGTTGCGTTGCTTGGGAGTGGGCGTGTAGCCATTGGCCGCCAGATCGTCGAACGACGAGATCGCACGGTCTGCGGCAAAGCGTCGAACGGCATCCCACATCGAGGCCTGCAGGCTGGCGCCGCGGGTGATGAGCAGGCCGACGCTGATGGCGCCTTCGGCGTGCAGTCGCTTGAAGTTTTCGAGATCCCGATCGAAGAACGGATCCTTGTTATTACACACGATCTCGAGCGCCAGAACGCCCTTGCCGGAGCGGCGAACATGGTCGATCTCGTGTGAGGTTGACTCCTTCGCCGCACCGTCGACGGATTTGGTGATCTCGAAGATGTGTTTGGGCCATTTCATCGCTGCCAGCGCACGCCGCAAGCGCTGCGTGAACTTGGTTTCGCCACCGCCACTGCCGATGATTTCAGTAATCGGCAGTTCGAGGTTGGACAGCGCCGCTTCAAGCTCACTCGCGGCGTTCGGAAAGTCCTGCTTCAGGATCGCGTCAGCATGCGAGACGTACATCAAGTCGAAGCCTTTTTCGACCAGCGTTGAGAACGGCGCGGAGGGAGCAGTTCGCTTGGGCATGCGCCGATGATATTCGGCACATCGCCTGCATGCGATTGGCTTGCCGCCTTTAGTCCGTCAAGCCCAGCGTCACGGCGTCGATCCGCGCCAGCACCTCCGGCGTCAACTTCTCGATCAACGCCAGCGCACCCAGGTTCGACTGCAACTGCGACAGTTTCGACGCCCCGGTGATCACCGTGCTGACGCGCGGGTTCTTCGCCGCCCAGGCCAGCGCCAGTTGCGCCACGCTGCCGCCCTGTCAGGAGTCGGCGTAATCCGGCCACTCAGAGTCGGCATATACCGGCCACTTGGCGTGGCGCCCAAGGGCATCTCGAAGGACCCTGTTGACGGTGCTATTTTGCCGTGGTTTCGGCGGCCTTTTGGGCTCCCTTTTCGATCCGTTTTGCCAGCCCGTTCTTGGCCGCCGGAGCGACCTTCGGATCGCGGTACGACGGCCCGTCGAGTTCGAGGCAATAGGCGTTGTGGCGCAGCCGGTCCAGCGTGGCCGAGGCCAGCAGCCGGTTGGCGGCGAAGGCCTGATCCCACTCGTCGAAGTCCAGGTTGCTGGTGACGATGGTGGCGGCGCGCTCGTAGCGCTCGGCGATCAGATCGTGCAGGTCCTCGTCGGCCGGCGCGCGCAGCGGCTTCAAGCCGAAGTCGTCGATGATCAACAGCCCCACGCGCGATAGCGTGGCCAGCTTGCGGTCATACGCGCCGATGGCCCTTGCGGCGTTCAGGCTCTGCGTCAGTGCCGCGCATGCAGTGAAGATCACGTCCACGCCCTGGCGCACCGCGCAGTGGCCCAGCGCCTGCGCCAGGTGGCTCTTGCCGATGCCGCTGGGCCCGACGATGAGCACGGGGGCCTTCTCCTGCAGGTAGCGCCCGGTGGCCAGATCGTGGATCAGCGCGCGGTTCAACTTGGGCAGGCGCTCGAACTCGAACTGCTCGAGCGTCTTGGTGGTGCGGAACTGGGCGCGGCGCAGCCGCATGGAGAACTTCTTGTTCTCGCGCCGGGCGACCTCGTCGCCCACGAGCATGGCCAGGAACTCGGTGTAGGCCAGCTTGCCTTGGATGGCCTGGCGGTTGCGCGATTCGAGCGAGTCGAGGATGCCCGACAGGCGCAGCTGCTTGAGCTGCGGGGCGAGTTCGGGGATGGGGTTGGTATTCATGGTCTTGGGTCCTGTGATTCGATGGTGGGAGGCGGTGGTCATGTGGGCGAGGGGCTGGGCGGTGGGCAACGTGTACCCACGTTGTCCACGGGCCGGGCCGGCGCCGTTCAGGCGCCTCGTCCACATGTCCACGGCCTGGCTGTTGGTGTGGGCGGTCGTGGCTGTGCTGGTGGTGGCTCCTCCTGGTTGGGTCAATGAATCGTGTTCGGCTCGGCACTGAACAGATCGGCCGCGCTGCGCGTGAAGCGCGTGTGGGCGTAGGCCGCCGGGGTCTGCGGCTGGGCGAGCGGCTGCTGGTCGGCGCCGGTGGCCAGGATCGTCTTGACGGTGCGGTAGTGCGGGCTGTCGTGCGCCAACGCCCGCTCGCACGCGGCTTCCAGCCGCGCGGCGCCATAGCGCTTGCCCATCGCCAGCACACCCTGGGCGGCGCGCAGCCGCTCGGCGATGCGGTCACCCAGCAGCCGCGCCACCAACTCGGTGCAGCGCGGCCCGACGGCCTGGGCCTGAGTGGCGCACCAGCGGCGGTCGCGCTCGAAGAAGTGCCTCGCCTCGGGCGGCAGGTGGTCGGCCAGCGTGACGCGCTGGCCCGCTCGTTGCACACGCAGGTGCGTGGCCAGGTGCCGGTAGTCCTCGTAGAGGGCCACCACGCTGTCGGTGGCGCGCAGCCACAAGGTCTTGCCCGCCAGCGCGAACGGTGCGGAGTAAAAGGCGCGGTCGTGCTGCACGTGGCAGTCGCGGTGCAGCACCACGCGGTGCCAGGTACCCAGCTCCGGCGCCACCGCCGGCAGCCGGCGCAGCAACGGGGCTTCGAGCGTGTACAGCGCCAGCGGCTGCTCGCGCGTGCTGCCGTGCACGCGGGTGCCGGCTTCTTCCATCACCCAGCGCCGCGCCTGGGCGTTGAGGTCGGCCAGGTCGCGGAAGGTCCGCGTGGGCACGAAGTTGCCCTTGACGTACTTGACGCCGGCTTCGACGATGCCCTTCTTCTGCGGGTCGTGCGGCGGGCAGGCATCGATCTTGAAGCCGTAGCCCTCGGCGCATTCGGCGTAGGCGCGCTGCACCAGCGGATCGAAGCGGCAGGCCTTGACGATGGCGCACTTGGCGTTGTCGATGATGACGCGCTCGGGCACGCCGTCGAACCACTCGAAGGCGCGGCGGTGGCAGCCCAGCCAGGTGGCGCTGCTCTGGTCCCAGACGAATTCGACGTACTGGTGGCGGCTGTGGGCGAGCGTCATGACGAAGGCCCAGGTGCGACGCGGCTTGCCATCGGGGTGCATGAGCACGGGGCCGGCGCCGAAGTCGACCTGGGCCGCTTCGCCGGGAGCGAAGGACAGGCGCACGGTGACCTCGGGCAGTTGCTCGCCGCGAAGCTGTTGCAGCATGCGAATGACGGCGGAGTAGCTGCCGCTCCAGGCGTGCTCGCGCTTCAAGGCGGCATGGATGGCGCGGCCCTGCACGCCGGCCTCGAACCAGGCCTTGACGAGCGCACGATGCGGCTCGGCGCTGGAGACGGTGGAGCGGGCGCGTCGGCCCGCCCCGAGCGCGGCGACGATCGCCGCGTCGTCGGGTACGTCGGCGCCGGCGTCGAGCCAGCCTTGCTGCTCGGCCACGGTGCGCAGCGCGCCGAGCTTGTCGCGGCCCATCAGGCCCGAGCGCGCGATCTCGCGCACGGTGTCGCCCGCGCGCAGCCGCACGAGCACTTGTCGGTACTGGAACATCTCGATTCTCCTGCGGCCCACGCTGCCCTCCCGAGCAAAAAGCCCGGACGGTAGTCCGTGGGTGAACGAAGCTTCGAGACACCTTGGGCGCGCCGCCGCTGGCCGGATTACGCCGACTGCGCTGTGGCCGGTATATGCCGACTCCGCGCTGGCCGGTTTATGCCGACTCTGGCGTGGCCGGTATATGCCGACTCTGTGGTCGTCGCCGCCGAACCTCAGGTGGCCTGATTACGCCGACTCTGAAGTGGCCTGATTACGCCGGTC
>JANNFB010000361.1:0-10972 GCA_031379365.1 Burkholderiales bacterium | reverse complement strand
GATCGACCAGGTGGTCTTCGAGCAGGTTGACCTCGTCGACGTACAGGAAGCCGCGGTTGGCGCGCGCCAGCAGGCCGGGGGCGATGGGGGTCTCGGCGTGGGCCAGGGCGCGGGCGAGATCGAGAGCGCCGACGAAGCGGTCTTCGGTCGCCCCGAGCGGCAAATCGACCACCGGCACGGGCACGGCGGCGCTCTTGAGCTTGTCGCCGCGAGCGAGGCGGGCGCGGCAATCCGTGCAGGCAGCCGCCAACGCGGCGGGGTCGCAGCCGTAGTGGCAACCCACCACCACCCGCATCGGCGGCAGCAAGGAGGCCAGCGCGCGCACGGCGGTCGACTTGCCGGTGCCGCGGTCACCGAAGACGAGCACGCCGCCAATGCTGGGATCCACCGCGGCGATCAGGATCGCCTGTTTCATCTCGTCCTGGCCGACGATGGCGGTGAAGGGAAACGGAATGGACATGGGTGAAGCGTTCAGTCGATCACGGGGTCGCTGGTCTGCAGGCGCTGGCGAGCGCGCCGCACGGCCCAGAACACCAGGGCAGCGACAAAGGGAATGGTGGCGCCGACGACGACATCGGCGTTGATGGGCAACCCGCCGGCGTGGAGGGCCTTGGCGCCATAGCCGAGCAGGCCGGCGACGTAGTAGACGATGGCCGCGACCGAGAGGCCTTCGACCGTCTGCTGCAGCCGCAGTTGCTGCCGGGCGCGCTTGTCCATGGATGCCAACAGTGCCTGGTTCTGGCGCTCGCGTGCGATGTCCACCCGCGTCGAGAGCAAGGCACTGGCCTGGGCCACACGCTCGGCCAGGCCACGCAGGCGCTGCGACACCGTGGCACAGGTCGCCACCGCCGGGGTCAGCCGGCGGCCCATGAACTCGTCGATCGTCTGCAAGGCCGGCAGGCGCACTTCGCGCAGCTCGGCGATACGCTGCTTGACCAGTCCGTGATAAGCCTCGCAGGCTCCGAAGCGGAACTGGCTGGCGGCGATGCCGCTCTCGACTTCGGCCGCCAGCCGGGTCAGCTCGTGCAGCAGCGTCTCGTCGTCGCCCTCGTCGCGGGCGATGCCGTCGGTCAGGGTGGCGAGGGAACGCTCGATCGCGGCGATGCGAGGCGACTGCCGCCGGGCGATGGGCAGGGCCAACAACGCCAGCATGCGATAGGCCTCGATCTCGAACAAGCGTTGCAGCAGTCGCCCAGCCTGCCGGTCGCCCAGATTCCGGTCGAGCACCAGCAGGTGGGTGCAGCCATCGTCGTTGAGATGGAAGTCGGTGAACACCAGGGCGGCGCCCTCGGCAATGTCGGCGCCGACCACGGTGTGGCCCCCAAACACTTCGGCCAGCGCCGCCGTGTCGGGCGGCTCGGCTGCGGCTGCGCGCAACACGGCATGCACCGCGGTCATGGTCTGACCTGGCACGGCCGCCAGCCAGCCGGCCGGCAATTGAGCCGCAGCGGTCTCGACGAAATCCTTGCTACCGACGCCAGTGACCGTGAAGGTGTAGCCGGAGAACTCGCCGTGCCGCTCCCACTTCAGGCTCACTGCGCCGAGCTTGGCGCGAAAGTGCGTCGCATTGGCCGCCGGTCCAGCCACGGCGAAGCGCTGGCAAAGGGACTCAAGATGGCGCAGTTCCCGCTCGCGCTCGTCGCTGTCGACCAGCACCGCGACGTAGCTGGCCCGCGCCGGGGCGTGCATGGCTTCGGGCGGGCGGGCGTGCACCTCCTCGGCCAGCAGGTAGCGTTGCGCATGATCGGGCGGGAAGATCGACATCCTCTTCAAACCTCGGCGAAATTCGGGCCCGTGGCGGGCAACGGCGGCGAGTATGTCATCGAAGCGCAGCGGCCTATACCGCCCCAGCAGTGCCAGGCCGAGGGGTCTCGCGATTGCAGATCGACGGGAAGTGCGTGGCACACGCCCGCGGCGGCAGCCCATCTGGCGGCTGCGGCACGCGCACGACCGAGGCGGTGCACCGACAAAAAAAGCACCCAGCGTTTCCACTGAGTGCACATTCTCCCTACCGAATTTGGTGGGCGCGATTGGACTCGAACCAACGACCCCCACCATGTCAAGGTGAACAGACGGGACTTCCCGAGATGTCCCGGGACGCTGTTTTACCTATGAAAGTCGCGTGTTCTTGTCCACGAAAGTTCGTTAAAGTTCGGGAACGTTTTCCGTACTTTTTCCGTACTTTTTCCGTACTCCAATTCGACCGTGGCCACCAAGATCGACACCGTCTCATCGCGCGACAGGCTCAAGCCGCGCCGCGAGCCGTACTGGCATCGGGTCAGCAAAGGCTGCTACCTGGGCTTTCGCAAGATGGTCAGCGCCGGTCACGGCAACTGGATCGCCCGAGCCATGCAGGACAGTTCTGGAAAGGAGCACTACAAGGCGCTTGGTGCACTGCCTGAACTGCCCGATCACCTCCGCTTCGATGCAGCGCAAAAGGCTGCGCAAACGTGGTTCGAACACCTTGGTCGCGGCGGCGCGGCTGGTTCGGCAACCGTCGCAGATGCGTGCTCAAAGTACGTGCGTCACTTGCGAGCTACCAAGTCGGAGCGAGCCGCCAACGATGCCGAGGCGCGGTTCAAGAACTACGTGCTGAACCACGCAAAGCTGGCGGCAACCGAGTTGCCCAAGCTGATCCCAATCAAGCAGCCAGACGCCGCTGCCCGGCCAGCGGTTCATGACGGCCAATTGCGGTCGCTCACAGCCGGCCGCTTACAGGCGGCTCACCTTCGTCCCGACAATCGTCGCGTAGCCCGTCATCCCGATGACCCTTACGCACCTGGGCAGGCCTGGGAACCGCCACGCTCGCCTGCGTGTGTCCAGGCGCTGCAAGCGGCTTGCCTCTGCCGATCCGTGCCCGTTCGGGCGACCCGGCGCCCAGGGCCGAGGGGATCAGCTGAGTGCGGGGGCCCCGGGTAGAGTCAATCCGGTCCAGAGGCTTGACGATGTGGAGCGGTTGCGACTGAAACGCGCCGACTTGTGCGCAGTGTTCCGGGGCCGACCGACACCAGGCCTGCACCGACCAACCAACTACTGAAGCCCCGCGTCCTCGCCCACCAGTTCCAGGTAAGCGTCTTCCAGGCTCACCGCCTGCACGCTGACGGCGCTGACCTCGGGCCCGTCCAGAGCGTCCACCACCTCGCGCAAGCTCAAGAGCTGAGGCAGCAGACAGCTCAGCTGCCCGGCGCGATGGCGCACGGCCCAGCCCAGGTTCTGCACACGCTGCGCGGTCGCTGTGCTGTCGCGCGACTGCAGCCTGGCCACCGCCCGGCCAGGCACGCGGGCCAGCAGTTCGGGCACGCTGCCCAGCGCGGCGACGCGACCGCCCTGAATCAGTGCGACGCGACTGCACAAACGCTCGGCCTCCGTCAAATGGTGGGTGGTCATCAGGATGGTGGTGCCGCTGTCACGCAGGCCTTCAATCAGCCGCCACAGGTCCAGCCGCGCGGCCACATCGACTGCGGCCGTAGGCTCGTCCAGCACCAGCAGTTCCGGGCAGTGCACGAGTGCCACGGCCAGGTGCAGCCGCTGCTGCCAGCCGCCCGAGAGCCGGCCCACGCGCGTGGCCGCGTGCGGGCCCAGGCCGAAGCGGTCCATCAAGTCGGCGACCCGCGCGTGACGTTGCGCGGCTGGCAGGCCATGCAGGCGGCCGAAGAAGTGCAGGTTCTCGGCGGGCAGCAAGTCGGGATAGAGGGCGCAGTCCTGCGCGCACAGGCCGATTCGTGCGCGGCCCTTGGCGCCGAGTTGGGCCAGCGGTTCACCCATCAGCTGGACCTGTCCGGCATCGGCCTGCAGCAACTGGCAGACGATGTTCAGCACCGTGGACTTGCCACAACCGTTTGGCCCAAGCAGACCCATCACCTCGCCGCGCTGCACTTGCAGGCTCAAGCCGTCCAGCACCTGGTGGCTGCCAAAGCGCTTGTGCAGGCCGTCGATCTGCAGGGCAGTGTTCGTCATGCCCTTTGCTCCAGCACCAGAAGATGCCGGTACGACCTGACGCCCAGTGCCAGAGAAACGCCACAGAACAGCACCAGGAAGCTCAGCTCGAAGCGCAGCTCAGCCACACCCAGACCATACGCGGCCACGCCTTTGAAGGCCTGGTTCATGTGCAGCATGGGGTTGAACTGCGCCACCGCCTGCATCGCACGGGGCATGATCTCCAGCGGGAAGAAGGTGCCGCCCAAGACCAAAAGCGGCACACCGATGGCTGACAGGGCGACCACCACTTCTTCGCTGCGCCGCGCAAAGCGCGCCCCCAGGAAGAAGCCCATGCCCACATAGGCGAACACCGACAGCAGCAAGATCAACCCGCCCAGCCACAAGCTGCCGTGGTAACGCGCGCCGATGAACCAGGCGATGCTGTACAGCATCACCACCTGCACGGCGGCCAACAGCAACTGCGCCAGCACCACGCCCATGAAGTACGCCGCCGGGTGCAGGGGCGAAGCCAGCAAGCGCCGCAAGGTGCGGCGCTCGCGCTCGGCGGCGATGAGGGCCACCGTGCCGCCCAGGCAGCTGAAGAACAGCGCGGCCCCCATCAGGATGCCGGCGGCGGCGGCGTCCAGCCCGGCGCGCATGCTGGCGTTGTGCGCGTAGACCAGCCCGAACAGCAACATCATCGCCGCCGGGAACACGGCCCAGAAGATCAGTCCGCGGCGCTGGCGCCACTGCTCCAGCAGCAGCCGCTGCGCGACAGCCAGCGTCTGTTCCAGCAACAGGGGACGGCCGGGCGTCAAACCCGTCGTTGAACAGTGGCCACATCGGGCAGCACCGTCTCCAGCGCCTTGGCCGACATCAGCACGCCCGGGATGCCCGCACCCGGGTGCGTGCTGGCACCCACCATGAACAGGTCCTCGACGTCTTCACTGCGGTTGTGCGGGCGGAACCAGGCGCTTTGCAGCAGCAGCGGCTCCAGGCCGAAGGCGGCGCCCTTGTACGACAGCAGGTTGTCCTGGAAGTCCTGCGGCGTCGTCACGAACGACACCGTCAGGTGGTCACGCAGGCCCGGCATCACGGTTTGCTCCAACGCCTCGGCAATGGACGCGCGGTAGGGCTCGGCCTGTGAGGCCCAGTCGGTGCCGCTTTGCAGGTGGGGCACGGGAGACAGCACATAGAACGTGTCGCAGCCGGCTGGCGCCATGGCCGGGTCGGTGGCCGTCGGGCGGTGCAGGTAGAGGCTGAAGTCGTCCGCCAGATGGTGGCGCTTGAAGATGTCCTTCAGCAGCGCCTCGTAGCGGGGGCCCAGCAACATCATGTGGTGCGGCACGTCTTCAAACCGCTTGTTGGTTCCGAAATACCAGACGAACAGGCTCATCGAGTACTTGCCGCCCTCGACCTTGGCGTCGCTCCAGACCTTGCGGTGCTCGGCGTCGATCAGGTTCTTGTAGGTCCAGGCGGTATCGGCGTTGCTGACCACGATGTCGGCCGGCAAGTATTCGCCGTTGGCCAGCGTCACGCCCGTGGCGCGACCGGCGGCCACGTTGATGCGGCGCACCTCGGCGCCGGTACGCAGGCTGCCGCCCATGCCTTCGATCAAGCCCACCAGGCCGTTGACCAGCATGCCCGTGCCGCCCATCGCCCAATGCACGCCGTACAGCCTCTCCAGCGCGTTGATGAGCGAGTACACGCAGGTCACCGAGAACGGGTTGCCCCCGATCAGCAGCGACTGCAGGCTCATGGCCTGGCGCAGCTTGGGGTGCTTGATGTGTTTGGCCACCATCGCATGCAGGCTGTTCCAACCCTTCATGCGGGCCATCGACGGCACGGCCTTGAGCAGGTCGCCGATGCTGTCGAAGGCATGGCAACCCAAGGCTTCGAAGCCGAGCTTGTAGCAAAGGTCGGCCTCGACCATGAAGGCCTCGTAGCCCGGGCCGGCGGTGGGGTCGATGCGCAGCACCTCGGCGCGCATGCGTTCAGGGTCGCCGCTGTAGTCGAAGTGGTCGCCATCGGAGAAGCGCACTCGGTAGAACGGGTCGAGCAGACGCAGCTCGATGTCGTCAGCCAGCTTGCGGCCCGCCAGGGCCCACAGCTCTTCCAGCAAGAACGGCACGGTGATGATGGTCGGGCCGGCATCGAAGGTGTAGCCGTCGACGTGGTGCACGCGGGCGCGGCCCCCGGGCACGTCCAGCTTTTCAAGCACCTGCACCCGCCAGCCCCGAGCGGCCAGGCGGACAGCGGCTGCCAGGCCGCCAAAGCCGCTGCCGATGACCAGCGCCACCGGCGCGTTCGGGTCCATCGTCGCGGCACGCTGCCCGGCAGCGTCGGTCTTCATCAACATCGTGCGGATCCTTGGGTGCCGCGGATTCGGCCCGCCACCGGTAGCTTTGCGCCCGGTGGCGGGCTGGGTTCGGTCTCCACATTGAAGTGACCGGACGTCCCTTGCCTCCGAGGACTTCGCAGTTCGGTTGCTGCGACGTCAGGGCTGCACTGTGATGGTGATCTTCTCGCTAATCACGGGCGGGTCGTGCGGCACATGACCCTTGTCGCCCAGCAGCAACTGCAGCGTGTGGCGGCCCGGCGGCAGAGTCAGCGTGGCCTCGGTCTGACCCAGCCCGAAGTGGCGGTGCACAGCGTCTGCGGGCATCGCGTCGTTGAGATTGATGGCGGCCGGCGCATTCACCAGGATGTGGTGGTGGCCGGTGTTGGGCACGTCGAAGCCCGCAGGCGCCACACCCATCCCCGACAGACCCATCACCACCTTCACCGGCCCCTTGATGACGGCACCGTCGGCCGGGCTGATGAAGTACACCTTGGCGCCAGGCGGCGAGGGGGTGCGCGCGGCCTGCGACAGGACCGTGCTGCTGATCGCGAGACCAGCAGCGCCCAGGCACAAGGCCAGGAAGCGGGAACGAGTGAACATGCGGATCTCCTGAAGGTTGTGATTCGACGGCGCGCTGCTGCGTCGAGATACATCGACCCAAGCGACAGTTCCCAATAGTCTATTCATCTGAGGGCGATCGCGATGACGGCTATGTCCATGCTCTCCGCTGGGGATCAGCCCGGGTTCCTGTGCGGGCGGACTGGCCTGAGGTGTTCGGATAGCTTTCAGGGCGCTCTTCCCAAGGTCTCATCGAAGCGCGCCGGGCAGTTGTAGGTTGCGACCGTAAGCGAAAGGGCGGCTTCCTGGCACGCTCGCAAACTGAAACTCCCGGCCATTTGGTGTCGACCAGGGCCGGCAGCGTCAGAGTGAGCTAGGGATCACTGGGGCAATCCCGGATCAAGCGGTCATACAGCCGACACGCCACCGCGCTTGCGTGCGTTGTGGCAGGCGCACAAATCGGTCTTGAGAAAAACCCATCGTCACCTGAGTGGCCTGAGCCGGTCGAGACTTCGCAGGAAAGCTCAGCTTTATCCTTTGTAGAGGCGTGCTGGCTGTCGCTGACAACTCATTGTATTTTTCGACCCCGCTCTGTCACGACATCCAGGAAGGTACTGATCTCTCGGTTCTGCAACTCGTTTTCCGGTGCCGTCGCGCCCGCACCGGACCAATGACCGAGCGCGGTACGGGTCTTCACCGTGAGGTATCGCGCGTCGGGAATGTACTGGGCCGCCTCGCGCGCATTGGCCTCGGGGTTGAGCAGATCACCCTCACCCGCGAGGATCAGCGTCTTGGCCTTGATGGACTTCAATGCCTTGAGGTAATCGCCGTTGAGTCCGGGCGTGGTGCCAAGGTTGTGCTGGTCGTAGGCCCAACTCTGGTACATCCAATCTCGCGCATCGATCCGCTTCCACAGGTTGTCGGCGATACCGTTCTGCCAGGCGATGGTGTCCAGGTTGCTGGGGAAATCCGCCTGCAACTGATCCGGCGTGCGCACGATCCCGCCGAACAGCAGGCGCGCCCACATCCGCATGCCGCGCTCTGGCGGCGCGCTGGCCGCGTAGTTGCCGCCGTTCCACGCCGGGTCGGTCATGATCGCTTGGCGTGTCAGTTCGAGCACGTTGGTGGTCCAGGCGGGCGTTCTTCCCAGGGGGATGATTGCAACCAGACTCTGCGCCATGTCGGGATAACTCACACCGAACTGCAGTGCTTGCATGCCGCCCATGGAGGGGCCGATCACGGTCACAAGCTTGTCGATGCCGAACTTGTCCTTGACGAGCCTCTGAGCTGAATTAACCATGTCGCGCACATTGAATTTAGGGAACTGCATTCCGGGCTGCGACTTGCTGTTGGACGGTGAACTGGTGAGTCCGTTACCGATGGCGTCGGTGGTGATGATGAAATATTTGGCTGGGTCAAGTGCACGTCCGCTGCCTATCAGATAGTCGATCCGATGATGGTTGCCGCTGATTGCAGTCAACATGAGAACGGCGTTGGACTTGTTGGCATTCAGGGTGCCATGCGTGACGTACGACATCGAAAAGTCACGTATCGATTCGCCGCTTTCGAGCTTGAAATCACCCATAGAAAATGTCTGGTGGGGTGGATCGGCGGGTGCGTGGGCCAAAGCCGAACTCGCCACGAGAGCAGCCACGATCGGTAGGACAACAGCGCGTAAGTTCATGGCAGTGCTTTCAAAAGCTTGGCGATGTCGCCGAAATAACGAATGCTTGAAACTTAAACAAATGCAACGCGTTCTGTTTTGATCAGTACGCATTCACAGCACAGGATTGAAGCCGCTCTCTGGCCTTGCTCTAACGTCTTGTGCTGCTGACGTCGTAGGGCAAGAGTCACCCGAAGCGTATACAAATTGTCTTGTCTTGCCAGGGGTGTAACCCGCAGGCACATCCCGGGAGATGGCGAGTACGGTGAGCAGCCGTCAGTCGCCAGTTGCCCGCAGTTGCCGCCGGCCAGGGCCGGGCCTCGCCGGGCGTCGGTGTAGGCTGACGTTGGCCAGCGGGACCATCGCACCGAGAGTCAGCTTCCTCGCGCCGCCTCGAACTCACACTGGCGGCCATAACCGGCCCCTGGTGATCCGCTCTGAGTTTCCCTTGCTGGCCCGCCTCGGATAACTGGTTTACGGCAGCCAACTTGAACTGCGTTTTGGCTCGTCCCGGCCAACTGCTGTCTTTCGCGTTGATGAGTTGGGTGTCAGCAATGTCAACGAATGCGGCCGGTCACCTCCGGGCAGGCTCGGAGCGCCAGAGCCACAGGAGCCGGGTGCAGGTCAGCCGTCGTTCCCGTGGGCCGGCAATCGACCCTGAAGCGACAGTTATGGCTTGAGGCATGGCGCCCTCAACCAATCGCCGGATGGCCTGCTGGCAAGCAACGACCGACCCCAAAGACTACGATCGAAGACTGCTGTGCCTTGGCGCTGCGTGGCAGGGGCCTGTCGTCACGGGTGTGGCGGCTCCGGCCATGACACCGCGCTCGCCGACGTGATCGCCTGGAACGCAGGCTTGGCGAACAGGTATCCCTGCATCAGCGTCACACCCTCATGCAGAAAGTAGTCGCGTTCGGCGGCGGTTTCGACACCCTCCGCGATGACCTGGATGCCCATCTCCTGGCAGATGCGCACCATGCCGCGCGCGATGGCCTGGCGTGACTTGCTGGCGTTCACGCTGCGCACAAGCGCCATGTCAAGCTTGATGAAGTCCGGCGTGAAGTCGGCCAGCAACGTGAGGCCGGCATACCCGGCGCCGAAATCGTCGATAGCGGTCAGGAAGCCGCAGCGTTTGTACTCCCGCAGGATCGTCGCCAACCAGGGGCCGTCCTCGACACGCTCTCCTTCGGTCACCTCGAAAATGATGTGATCAATGGGAAAGCTATGCGCGCGTGCGGCTTCCAATGTCGTACGGATGCAGACCTCCGGCTTATAGACTGCGTTCGGCAGAAAGTTGATCGACAGCCTCTCCTTCATCCCGAGCTGCGCCGCGGTCTTGATGGCCTTCACGCGACAGGCTTGATCAAAGCGGTAGCGGTTCTGCTCCGTCACCTGCGACAGCACCGACAGCGCGCCTTCACCCGCAGGGCCTCGCACCAATGCCTCGTGCGCAAAGGTACTGCGGCCGACCAGGTCGACGATAGGCTGGTAAGCGTAGTCGAACTGGAAACTGAGCCGTTCGGCCGTGCCACAGGAGCCGCAGGCCGTTGCGGGAGCGGCGTCGAGCTGCGCAAAGTCGGATGGCGCTGGGTGAATCTTCAACATGACAAGTCCCTGGAGCCCACCAGCGATATCGACCGTTGTGGCGGCGGCTTGAGCCAAAACGGCGTCACGGGGACACCAGAACAAGGCGGTCGCCGACGCGGTGATGACGAACGTGTAGAAACAGGGCAAGGCAGTTGACCTGCTGGCCCATTTTGCGAATGCTGTCCTTGACGACGTCGCCTATGGACACCATGCCGACCACTTGGTCCGCTTCTACGACAGGCAAGTGACGAAAATTCCGCGACGCCATCAGGCCCATGCAGGCTTCGATGAATTCATTCAGTTTCACCGTCATGGGCCCAACCGTCATGATGTCTTTGACAGCCACGCGCTTTGCGTCCAGGCCAGGCAACAACACTTTGATAGCGCAATCGCCTTGGGTGACGATGCCTCTGAAGCGCTCGGCCTCAATCACCAGAACAGCGCGAACGCGCTTGTCCAGCATCAGCTGCAGGACTGTCACGAACGTGTCGTCAGGTCCGACACTGAAGATCACGGTGGGGTGTGGTTTCTGTTCGAGATAGATCTTGACGGCTGTCATCGTGGCTTCTCTTTGGCTTCAACCACCTGAAGGTTTTTCAGAATAGAAGTTGCACCAAGATTCCCAATCACTCAACAGACTTGGCCTCGCGCTCCGCTCGCGGTGCCGCTCATCGCGACGCGAAACCTGCAGCACACTTTGCAATGGCCCTGCTGGCTCATGCGCAGACGAAGTCGCATAACCTTTACCTTCGGCAGCAGGCAGAGTCGAACCGATTCACAAAGTCGAGCTTCATTCATTGCGTGCTGTCGCCCTGTCTCTATCCCGACCAGGGTTGATTGGTTACCGATTCAAGGAAATTGTTATGCACGACATCATTGACACCGCAGTCGGCGCGGGTACTTTC
>JANNFB010000229.1:0-5729 GCA_031379365.1 Burkholderiales bacterium | reverse complement strand
ACCACGAGGCACAGCTCGCGTGCGCCGGTGGCGATGCGCTCGCTGTCGCCGCCGGTCAGGCGCAGCGCGCGAAAACCCACGTGCTTCCAGCCAGCGCTGTGCGGCGTGATGTTGACGATCTCGCGGCCCGTGCGCCGCGCCTTTGCGAGCAGCTTGCTGGTCATGCCGAAGCCCCGCTGTTCAGCCGATCGACGATGCTGCGCAAGGTGTCGTAGCCCTTCTTCGCATAGGCATAGCTCGGGGCCACGGCCGGGTCCTGCTCGGCCTCGACGACCAACCAGCCCTGGTAGCCAGCGGCGTGCAGCGTGCCGAGCACGGCGTCGTAGTCGATCACGCCGTCGCCCGGCACTGTGAAGGTGCCAGCGAGCACACCGTTGAGGAAGCTCCAGCCGTCGTTGCGCGCCTTGGCGATCAGGGCAGGGCGCACGTCTTTGCAATGCACGTGCACCACACGGGCGACGTGCTGTTTGAGCAAAGCCACGGGATCGGTGGCGCCGCCGAAGTAGGCGTGGCCGGTGTCGAACAGCAAGCCGACCTTGGCCGGGTCGGTGAGCGCCATCAGGCGCTCGATGTCCGCGGGCGATTCGACATACGCGCCCATGTGGTGGTGGTAGGCCAAGGTGATGCCGTACATCGCCTTGAGGTGCGCGCCGAAGGCGTTCAGGCGCTCGGCATAACCCAACCACGCGGCATCGCCGGCAAAGCGTGGGCGTTGCGACACGGGGGTGTTGATCTGGCCCTGTACCGAGTCGGCCACCTCGCCATAGACCACCACCTTGACGCCGTTGTGGAACAGCTTTTCCATGTGGCCGTGGCAGCGCTTCACCTCATCGTCGACCGTGCCCGTGGCCAGCTCACCCGAGTACCAGCCCGACACGCAGGCCAAGCCGAACTCGGCGAGCTTGGCCTTCAGGCCCGGCCCGTCTTTCGGAAACTTGTTGCCGAGCTCGAAGCCTTCGTAGCCGATCTCCTTGCCCTCGGCGAGCGCGGTTTCGAGCGGTGTCTCGCCGCCGAGCGAGGGCAGGTCGTCGTTCATCCACGACAGCGGGTTGACGCCGATGCGTACTTTCCAGGCCATGATGGTCTCTTCCTTCTTCAATGACGCTGCCGCGTCTTGTCTTGCAGGTATTTCGCGCGCGCCTCGCGCACTTCAACGCGCTCCGACACTTCGGGGATCGCCACTTCCCACCACGCGCCGCCGGCTTCCGTGGTGCGCCAGGGCGAGGTGTCGATGACGATGACCTGCGTGCGCGTCGCGGCGCGCGCGCGCTGCATCGCAGTCTTCAGCTCGTTGATGTTTGCGACACGCACGGCCTCGGCGCCGAGGCTCTTTGCGTGCGCGGCGAAGTCGATGCGCACATCGACGCCGGCCTCAGTCACGCTGTCCACGAGCAGGTTGTTGAAGCGCGGGCTGCCGCTGGCGAGCTGCAGACGCTGAATGCAGCCGTAGCCACGGTTGTCGAGCACGACGATGATCAGCTTCAAGCCCAGCATCACCGAGGTCGCGATCTCGGAATTGAGCATCAGGTAGGAACCGTCGCCCACCATCACGATCACTTCGCGCTCGGGCCGCGCCAGCTTCACGCCGAGGCCGCCGGCGATCTCGTAGCCCATGCAGGAGTAGCCGTACTCGACGTGGTAGTTGCCGGGCGCGCCGCTGCGCCAGAGCTTGTGCAGCTCGGCGGGAAGCGTGCCGGCAGCGCAGACGACGATGTCACCGCCCGCGCTGTCGGGCGCGGAATCGCGCACCGCGCCGATGACTTCAGCGTCGTAAGGCAGCTCACCGGTGGGCGGCGCGGCGCTCGTCACTTCGCTCACGCGCGCGGTCCACGCCGCGGCCAGGGTCTGTGCGCGTACCGTCCATGCGGGATCGGCACGCCAGCTTCCCGGTCGCAGGGCGGCGAGCACCACGCGCGCATCGGCCACCAGGGCCACGCTGCCGCGCTTGGCGGCATCGAGGGCCTGCACGTTGAGGCCCAGCACCTTGGCGTCGGCCGCGAAGAGGGCGTGCGAGCCGCTGGTGAAATCCTGCAAGCGCGTGCCGATGGCGATGATGAGGTCGGCCTCGGCCGCCAGCGCATTGGCAGCCGGCGAGCCGGTGACGCCAATGGCGCCGACATTGCACGGGTGATCCCAGGCCAGGCTGCCCTTGCCGGCTTGCGTCTCGGCCACCAGCACGCCATGCGCGGTGGCCCAGGCCGCGAGCGTGGCGCCGGCGCGGCTGTACAGCACGCCGCCGCCGGCGATGACCAAGGGGCGCCGCGCGGCGCACAGCAGCTCCGTCGCGGCGGCGAGTTCGCGCGCATCGGGCGCAGGGCGGCGGATGTGCAGCGTTGCCGGCTCCAAGAAAGACAGCGGGCAGTCGAAGGCCATCGTCTGCACGTCCTGCGGCAGCGCCAGGCAGACCGGTCCGCAGGTGGCCGGGTCCGTCATCACCTGCACCGCGCGCGGCAGCGCCGTCAGGATCTGCTCGGGCCTTGTGATGCGGTCGAAGTAGCGCACCAGTGGGCGGAAGGCGTCGTTGGCGCTGATGTCGCCGGCGGCGAAATCTTCCACCTGCTGCAGCACCGGGTCGGGCGCGCGCGAGGCGAACACGTCGCCGGGCAGCAGCAACACCGGCAGGCGGTTCACATGCGCGAGTGCGGCGGCGGTGAGCAAGTTGGTGGCGCCGGGGCCGATCGAGGTCGTCACGGCCATGATGCGCTGGCGGAAGTGGGCCTTGGCGAAGGCGATCGCGGCGTGCGCCATGGCTTGCTCGTTGTGGGCGCGGTAGGTGGGCAGTGCGTCGCGATGCGCCGCCAGCGCTTCGCCCAGGCCCGCCACATTGCCGTGGCCGAAGATGGCCCACACGCCGGCGCAGTAGGGCACGATCGTGCCGTCGTCGAGCTCGGTGCGCAGGGCGGCCAGGTGGCGCACCAGCGCCTGAGCCATCGTCAGGCGAACGGTGCTGCTCATCGCGACTCCCTGCGTGTGCTGCGCCAGGCTTGCACCAACTGGCCAAAGCGTCCGGCCGCCTGCGCAACCAGGGCGGCATCGTCGATCTCGCCTTTGAGCCAGGCGCGGCTGGCCTCGCCCCAGATCGTGCGGCCAACCATGAAACCCTTGACGATCGGGTGCGTGGCTTGCGCGAAGCCGGCCGCCAGCGCGTCGAGCGGCTGGTTCAGGCCGAGGATCACGGCGCCGCGGCATTGCGGGTCGCGCTCCGCCACCAGGGCGGCGAAGGCGGCCCAGGATTCGGCGGCCATCGGCGCCAGCTTCCACCACTCGGGCTTCAGGCCCAGGTTGTAGAAGCGCTTCACGCTGCGCAGCACCGCCGCGTCATCACCGCTCGGCGGGATCACTTCGAGCAACAGTTCGTGGCCGCTGGCGCGCGTGGCTTCCCAGAGCTCGAGCAGGCGCTCTTCCTGGGCCACGCGCAGCGTCGCCTCGTCGTCGGGGTGGTAGGCAACGAGGCACTTGACGACCTGCTCGCGCGGCCACGACAACAGCGCCGTGCCGACCGAGCGCGTGCTGTCGAACGCCAGCGGCCGCGAGCCCGGCAGCTCGACGGGGCGGCCGACCCACCAGCCGCGGCCGGTCGCGGCGTTCAAGGCGTCGCTGCCGTAGCGGCCGTCGATCAACACGCCGAGCCGACCCTGCAGCGCATGCGCCTGCTCGGTGGCCTCGGCGGCGCGCAGCAGCAGTTGCTTGAGCACGGGGATGCGTGCCAGCGGCGCACCCGCCTCGCGCGCCATGGCCTCGAACTGCGAGCGGTGGTCGAAGGCCATCACGTTCAGCTCGGGCCAGGCCGGCCGCGCGGCCGTGGTGCGGTGCAGGTGGGCAAGCACCGGATCGGCGTCGACCTTGGGCAGCCGCGCGCCGCTGAACCAATGCGCCAGTTCGGCCGGTGTGGGCATGGCCGGCGCGCAGGCGTGGCGTGAGACGACGATGGCACCGCAGGCGTTGGCGATCTTCGCCGCGCCCTGGAAGTCCTCGCCGTTGAGGAAGCCCGTCATCAGACCAGCCGCGAAGGCATCGCCGGCGCCGAGCACGTTCATCACTTCGATGCGCTCTCCCACCGCGGTGGGCGCGTCTTCGAGGCGCGCCGGGACGGCGCCTTCGATGAAACAGCAGCCCTTGGCACCGAGCTTGACCACCAAGGCTGCGCTGCTAACTTCGCGTACGCGGCGCAGCGCGCCGAGCAGGTCGCCGCCGCCGCCGGCGATGAGGAACTCTTCCTCGGTGCCGATCAAGAGGTCGAACTGCGGCAGCACGTCCTGCAGGCGCGCCGTGACCGCCGCATCGGCAACGTAGCGGTTGGCGCCCTCACCTCGCTTGGTCAGGCCCCACAGCACCGGGCGGTAGTCGATGTCGAGCACGCGCACGACGCCGTGTTGGCCGGCGTGGCCCAGCGCCGCGAGCGACGCAGCGCGCACCGTGGGCGTGGACAAATGCGTGCCGGTGATCAGCAGCGCGCGGCAGTCGGCGATGAAGTCCTCGCGGATCAATGCAGCATCGACCGCCATGTCGGCACAGTTCTCGCGCACGAAGAGCAGCGGGAAGGTGTCGCGGTCTTTCAGGCCCAGCAGCACCAGGCCGGTCAGGCGCTCCGGATCGATCTGGATCATCGAGGTGTCGCAGCCCTCGCGCTGCAGGGTCTCAACGAGAAAGCGGCCCATCTGCTCGTCGCCCACGCGCGAGACCATCGCCGCGCGCAGGCCCAGGCGCGCCACACCGAAGGCAATGTTGGCCGAGCTGCCGCCGAGGTATTTGGCAAAGCTGGCCACGTCTTCCAGGCGCGAGCCGACCTGCTGCGCATACAGGTCGACCGCCAGGCGGCCGAGGCAGGCGATGTCGAAACGGCGGCCGGGCGCAAAGGTGAGACGGGAGGGTGAGTGCACGTCGGCATTCTGCGCCGCGCCCCTTGCTCGCAGCCTACCGACTTGCCCGGTAGGCGGGTGGCCTGAGGTGGTGCACCATGGGCGCCAGATCCCGCTATGGAGAACCCCATGAAAAAAGTCGCTGTCTTCGGCGCCGGCCGCATCGGCCGCATCCACGCCTCCAATGTCGCTGCGCTGCCGGGCGTGAGCCTGAAGTTCGTTTGCGACCCGGTGGGCGCAAGCGCCAGCGAGGTCGCCGCGCAGCTTGGGGCCACGGTGACCACGCCCGAGGCCGTGCTGGCCGACCCCAGCATCGACGCCGTGGTGATCGCCTCGCCCACCGACACCCACAGCGACCTGATCCACCGCGCCGCGCAGGCCGGCAAGCACATCTTCTGCGAGAAGCCGGTGGATCTGTCGGTGGCGCGCGCCGTCGAGTGCGCCGCCGTCGTGAAGGCGGCCGGCGTGGCCTGCATGATCGGTTTTCAGCGCCGCTTCGACCCCACCTTCGCCGAAGCGCAAGCGCGGCTGGCGCGCGGCGAGATCGGGGCGCGCGAGATGCTCATCATCACCAGCCGCGACCCCGGCGCGCCACCGGCGCAGTACTTGAAGGGCTCGGGCGGCATCTTCCGCGACATGCTGATCCACGACTTCGACGTGTTCCGCTGGATCCTGTGCACCGACCTCGGCCACGGCGCCGATGCGGCCGACACGCTCTACGCCACCGGGTCGGTGCTGGTGGACCCGGCCATCGCCCAGGTGCCCGACATCGACTCGAGCGTGGTGACCATCCGCACCCGCAAGGGCCGGCTGTGCCAGATCAACACCAGCCGACGCGCCGCCTACGGCTACGACCAGCGCTTCGAAGTG
>JANNFB010000309.1:0-5841 GCA_031379365.1 Burkholderiales bacterium | reverse complement strand
CGTCATGCTGTCGGGCGCGTCGATGCCTTTCTCGCGCGCCTTGCGCAGCAGGGTGGCGCGGTTCAGGCCCTTGCCGTCGTCGCGCACTTCGATGACGATGCTGCCGCCCTGGTGGCTGGCCGCCAGGGTGATGGTGCCGTGCTCGGGCTTGCCCTTGGCCAGACGCTCGGCCGGCAGTTCGATGCCGTGGTCGCAGCTGTTGCGCACCAGGTGGGTGAGTGGGTCGGTGATCTTCTCGACCATGCCCTTGTCGAGCTCTGTGGCTTCGCCGACCTGCACCAACTCGACTTTCTTGTCGAGCTTGCCCGCCAGGTCGCGCAGCATGCGCGGGAAGCGGCTGAAGACCAGCGACATCGGAATCATGCGGATCGACATCACCGCTTCCTGCAGGTCGCGCGTATTGCGCTCGAGGTCGGTGAGGCCGGCCGCCATCTGCTGGCTCAGACCCCCGTCGGCGCTCTTGCTGTTCTGCGCCAGCATGGCCTGGGTGATGACCAGTTCGCCGACCAGGTTGATCAGCTGGTCGACCTTGTCGATCGAGACCCGCAGCGTGGTGTCGGCGGCGGCCGCGGCCGCGGCCGGCTTGGCGTCGGGTTTGACGGCGGTGCGCGGCGCCTCGGGCTTGGTGCCATGCGCAGCGCTGACCGCCACGCTGGGCTCCGCTGCGGCAGTCAGCAATGCGCCGCTGGCAGGAGCGCCGGGTGCGTCTTCGAAGAAGCCGAAGCCCGGGTTGACTTCGACGGCGGGCTCGGCCACCGGTGCGCCGGGCGCCCCATTGTGGAAACCGTAGCCGGCGGTCAGTGGGCTCAACTTGACATGCTCGCGGGCGACATGGAAGGTGAAGAGATCGAGCAGGTCGTTGTCGTTGCTGCCGGTCGCGAGCTTGAAACGGCGCATGCCGTCGGCATCGCGGCCGGCATCGAGGGGTTCGATCGTGCCGAGGTCGGGGATCTCGGCGAAAAGCTCCACCAGGCTGTTGGCCTGCTCGGGTTTGTCGAGCGGGCCGACCGTGAGTTCGAGCAGGCGCTTGCCGGACGCGGCGGCGCTGGCCGCAGGGTTGCGTGTGGCGACGGCCGCCACCGGCGTGGCCGGGGCCGCGGCCACCGGCGGCGCATGGCCTTCAACGAAGGCCTTGATACGGACCAGCAGCTCGGCGGTGTCGATGCTCTCGCCTTCACCGCCACTCTGATGGCGGGCCAACTGCGCACGCAAGGCGTCGCCTGCGGCGAGCAGCACGTCCACCATGCCGGCGTTAGGGGCCAGTTCGTGGCGACGCAGCTTGTCGAGCAGGGTCTCCATCTGGTGCGTCAACGCGGCCACGTCGGCAAAGCCGAAGGTCGCGGCACCGCCCTTGACGGAGTGGGCGCAACGGAAGATGGCGTTCAGTTCTTCGTCGTCGGCCGCGGCCAGGTCGATCGACAGCAGCATCTGCTCCATCGTGGCCAAGTTTTCGCCGGCCTCCTCGAAGAAGACCTGGTAGAACTGGCTCAGGTCGATGCCGGCATTGGCACTGGCACTGTTGGGGGTGGTGGCGCTCATGCTCTGAATTCCTTGCGTCGCCGTCTCAGCGAATGACCTTGCCGATGACTTCGATCAGCTTGGCCGGGTCGAAGGGCTTGACCAGCCAGCCCGTTGCGCCTGCGGCACGCCCGGCCTGCTTCATCTGATCGCTCGACTCGGTGGTCAGGATCAGGATCGGCGTGGTCTTGAACTTGGGGTTCTCGCGCAGCTTCTTGGTCAGGCCAATGCCGTCCAGGCGCGGCATGTTCTGGTCGGTTAGCACGAGGTTGAAGTCGCGGCTGTTGGCTTTTTCGAAAGCGTCTTGGCCATCGACGGCCTCCACCACGTTGAAGCCGGCGTTCTTCAGGGTGAAGCTCACCATCTGTCGCATCGAGGCCGAATCGTCCACGGCAAGGATCGAGTACATGTTTTTCTCCTAGAAAAGTTCGACGAAGCCGGTGGCAACTTCAGATTGGGTGACAGGGTTGGGACGCAGCGGCGCGGGCTCGAGCAGCCCGTCGTCGTCGTCGTCGGAGAAAGCGTCCCGCGCCAACACGCTGGCGCAGTAGCGAACGCGTTGGCTGGTGTGGGCGATCAATTGCGTCGACATGTCCTGAAACTGCAGGGCCCTGGCCGTGCTGGCAAGGTGCTTGACCGCCTGCTCGATGGCCGCGCTGTTGGCCGGCTTGACGACTTGCAGGCTTTGCAACTGGTGGGTGACGCCCAGAAAGCCTTCCATCAGGGTTTCGCAGGCATCGGTGAGCAGGCCTTGCAGGCGTTCCAGATCATTCGTGACCGCCATCAGGTGGTCTTGCAGTTCCACATCCCGGACCGGGCTGACCGAGTCGCCAGCGTGGGCTGAGCTTGCTTCGAAGGCCGTCATGGAGGGTCTTGTTGAAGGGGTGAGTCGCGGCGGCCCGAGCCGAAGATCAGCCCGGGGTGCGCGGGAAGGCACATAGTCTTGGCGTCATTCTCGGCAGCCGTCGCGGCTTCATTGAGTCGATCACCGGGATAAAGTCGGTGCAATTGCCCGCTTTGTGCGCCCGACCCGCGCCCACCCGTCGCCCATGGCCCCCTTGCCCCGCCAACGCAGCCTGCGAGTGCTGCACCTCGAAGACTCGGAGATCGACCACGTCCTGGCGCTGGCCCATCTGACGGCCGACGGTCGCTCGGTGCAGACCCTGCGCGACGAGACCGAGGCCGGTTTCGTGGCGGCGCTGGAGGAAGACTGGGACGCCATCCTGTCGGACTACAACCTGCCCGGCTTCTCGGGTCTGGCGGCGCTGGAGATCCTCAAGGCCAGCGGCCGCCTGCTGCCGTTCATCATCGTCTCGGGAGAGATCGGCGAGGAAACCGCGGTCCAGGCGATGCGTAACGGCGCGAATGACTATTTGCTCAAGAGCAACCTGGCGCGCTTGTCGCCGGCGCTGGACCAGGCCATCGAGGCGAATGAAACCCGCCGCGCCCGCGTCGCCGCCGACCGCGAACTCGCGGCGTCGCGCCAGCAACTGTCCGAGTTGGCGCAGCACTTACAAACCAGCGTCGAGCGCGAGCGCGCCGCCATCGCGCGCGAGCTGCATGACGACGTCGGCGGGGCGCTCACTGCGCTGAACTTCGACCTGGCCTGGATCGCCCGCCATGCGCAGGCGCCGGCGCTGCAGCAGCGGGTGCAGTCGGCCATCGAGATGACGGCCCATGCCATCGAAGCCAGCCAGCGCGTCATGCAGAACTTGCGCCCGGCCATTCTGGAGCAGGGCCTGGTGGCCGCCCTGCAGTGGATGGCCCTGCGTTTCGAGAAGCGCACCGGCATCGTGTGTGCGTTCCGCACCACCGACGAGCATCTCGACTTGCCCACCGGCGTGCCGCTGGTGGCTTACCGCACGGTGCAGGAGGCGCTGACCAATGTCAGCAAGCACGCGCAGGCCAGCAAGGTGGCCATCGATGTCTCGCTCGCCAGCGGCGTGCTGTCGATCGAAGTCAGTGACAACGGTTGCGGCCTGAAAGCCGAAGACCTGGCCAAGGCCAAGAGCTTCGGCCTGCGTGGCTTGCGCGAGCGCGCCGAAACGGTCGGTGGCTGGGTCGATTTGTCGGGCAACACGGGCGGAACGACTTTGATCGTGTCGGTGCCCATCGGGCCGTACGCGCTCGACACCGGCTTCAGTGATACTGGCTTCGACCGGGGCGCCCACGACCCTGCGGCCTGGGACGATCGATGATTGAAGTCATTCTTTGCGACGACCACGCGCTGATCCGGCGCGGCATTCGCAACACCCTGGCCGAAGCGGTCGACATCCGCGTGGTCGGCGAGGCCGGCGAGTACGGCGAGTTGCGCAGCCTGATGCGCGGCACGCGCTGCGATGTGCTTGTGCTCGACATCAACATGCCCGGGCGCAGCGGTCTGGACGTGCTGCAGGTGCTCAAGGACGAAGGCAACCCGGTCAAGGTGCTGGTGGTCAGCATGTTCCCGGAAGACCAATACGCGATCCGCGCCCTGCGTGGCGGCGCTTATGGCTACGTCAACAAGGCGGGCGACCCGCAGATCATCGTACAGGCCGTGCGCACGGTGGCGCAGGGGCGCAAGTACGTCACGCCCGAGATTGCACAGATGCTGGTGGAGAGCCTGACCTCGCCCACGCCCGAGCAGGCCCACGACAGCTTGTCGGACCGCGAGTTGCAGACCCTGACGATGATCGCCTCGGGCAAGCGCTTGTCCGACATTGCCACGGAGCTCAGCCTGTCGCCCAAGACGGTGTCGGTCTACCGCGCTCGCGTGCTGCAGAAGCTCGGCCTGGCCAACAATGCCGAGTTGACGGTCTACGCGATCCGCAACGGTCTGGTGGGCGAGTAACGGGCAGCCATCCTGGCGGCTCGGCGCGTGGGCGCGAGGGTCGCTAAACGGTCGCGCGCCGGCGCACGCATTCCAGGTAAGCATGCCCGTCGGGTGGCGCGCCCGAGCGCTGTGAGGTCCAGATCATGTCGCCCAGGCATTCCATCACCTGGTGCTGGGCCTCGTGGGCCGAGCCCAGGCGGGCGGCCAGCAAATCGAAAGCCTGCTTTATACCGCGCGGCTGGTCGATCGCCACCTGTTCGGTGATGGTCAGGTGCATCGACAGGTGCAGGAAGGGGTTGCTGCGGCCGTCCTCGACGGTGTAGCTCGCCGCCAGCGCCGCCGTCACGTCACTCAACTCGGCGTGGTACTCGGGGTGTTCGGCGATCCACTGCGCCGCCAGAGACTCCATCGGCGTCAGGGGCAGGGCCTGGCGTTGCTTGCTGTGCGTTTCGCAGAAGAAGCGGCGCACATCGTGCTGGGAAGGGGCGAACATGGTCCGACAATTGTGCGGTGTTCTCGCGAGGCCCCGGATGCTGATCGACGACCCCTGGTTCTACGCCGTGGCCGTGCCCGCGGTGCTGTTGATGGGGGTGGCCAAGAGCGGCTTCCTGATCGGCTTCGGGTCGCTCGCGACGCCGCTGCTGGCCTTGTCGATGCCGGTACCGCAAGCGGCGGCCGTCATGCTGCCGCTGCTGCTGGTGATGGACATCACCGGCATCCGCCAGCTCTGGCGCGAACGTGACCGCGCCCTGCTGCGCCTGCTCCTGCCGGCCGGCTTGCTCGGCACCCTGGTCGGCACCTTGTTGTTCGGGGTCTTGTCCAGCAAGACCGTGGCAGCGGTGGTCGGCGGCCTCACGCTGCTCTTTCTGGCCCAGCGCCTGCTGTTCCCGCTGCGCCGCGATGCGCCGCCGCCCCCCAAGGCAGTGGGCTTCCTGCTCGGCATCGCCGGCGGCTTCACCAGTTTCGTGGCCCATGCCGGCAGCCCGCCGCTGGCGGCCTATGTGTTGCCACTGCGCATGGAGCCGCTGCGCTATACCGCCACGATGGCCGTCCTTTTCGGCGTGCTGAACCTGTCGAAGTGGATTCCCTATGCCGGCCTGGGCTTGTTCGATGCCCAGATCCTGCTCACCTCTCTGGTGCTGGTGCCGCTGGCGCCGCTCGGCGTCTGGCTCGGCATCTGGGCCACCCGGCGCATCGCCGCAGACTGGTTCTACCGCATCGCCTACACCGGCATGTTCCTCACCGGAGTGAAACTGCTGTGGGACGGGTTGCGCTGAGCAACCGCCTGCTGCCGGGCTGCTCTCGGCCCATCGCGGACCTTGACGAACTGCTCGCGACATGGCGGCGCGGCAACGGGGCCACCGGGCCGAGCGCAGCGCTTAGCTGAGGCGGTCTTCGCTTCGCTGCGACTGCCTTGCGCTGCTCGGCTTCGAGGCCCCGTCGCGAAACTCCCGCCGTTCGCTGCGCTCACTGTGGTCAGACAGTCGCGCCGAGTCAGTGCACGAAGCGCG
>JANNFB010000227.1:0-4815 GCA_031379365.1 Burkholderiales bacterium | reverse complement strand
CGCACCCGTGGCGCCGCCGGCGCCCGTGGTGGTTGCTGCCGCCCCACCGCCGGCGCCCCTGCCAGCCCCAACACCCGCGCCGGCACCGGCTCCTGCGCCGGTTGCGGCACCGCCAGCACCGGCGCCCGCGCCTGCCGCCGTGGCGCCCGCGGTGCCTGCCTCTGCCGTCGCGGCGCCGGCGCCTGCTGCACCGTCCAAGCCAGCCGTCGCGGCCAAGCCGCCCGCGGTGCCCGCCAAGGAAGAGCCCAGCTTCGTCTCGGGCCTGCTGGACAACCCGTTTGTGCTGCCCGGCGCCGGCTTGGTGCTGGCGCTGCTGGCCGGTCTCGGCGTCTACCGCTGGCGCAGCCGCGCGCGCACGGAAAGCGGTGAGACCTCCTTCCTGGAGAGCCGCCTGCAGCCCGACTCGTTCTTCGGCGCCAGTGGCGGCCAGCGCATCGACACCCGCGATGCCTCTGGCGCGTCCTCGTCGATGAGTTATTCGCTGAGTCAACTCGACGCGATCGGCGATGTCGATCCAGTAGCCGAAGCCGATGTGTACCTGGCCTACGGCCGGGACCTGCAGGCCGAAGAGATCCTCAAGGAGGCCATGCGCAGCAGCCCGGACCGTCTCGCGATCCGCACCAAGCTGCTCGAGGTCTACGCCAAGCGCCGTGACACCAAGGGCTATGAGTTGCTGGCGACGCAGTTGTATTCGCTGACCAAGGGCGAAGGCGACGAATGGCACAAGACCCAGGAACTGGGCCAGCAGATCGACCCCGACAACCCGATGTACAGCCCCGGCGGCCGGCCCAGTGCCGCGCTGGCAGGCGGTGCCGCGGCTGTGGTCGAGCCGCTCGGCGCGAGCACGATGCCGCAGTCGGTGCTGCCGTCGGCCTCGAACTTCGCCCTTTCGGACGCCGACGAGGCGCGCAGCTCGGCGCCGAACGACTTGGACCTGGACCTCGACCTGGAGGCGGCCAGCGATCCTGTCGCCAAACCCTTGGAGGTCACCCAACCGATCGAGCCGGTGTCGGCCTACAAGCCGGCGGCCCGCTTGCCTGACCTCGACATGCCGACGGGCGACGCCAGTGCGGCCACCGCCACGACCGCGGCGGCGTTCGACTTCGAGTCCATCTCGCTCGACCTCGGCAGCAGTGGCAAGGCCGTCAGCACGGAGCCGGCTCTTGATTACTCGTCCATGCCTGGGGCACTCGATGGTCCGATCGAGTCGCTCGGCGATCCTTCCGATCCGCTGGTACGCAAACTCGAACTGGCCGACGAGTTCCGCCAGATCGGCGACAAGGACGGCGCCCGCGACCTGCTAGAAGAGGTCTTGGCCAAGGCCACCGGGCCACTCAAGGCGCGCGCGCAGAGCCTGCTCGACGGTCTTGCCTGATTCGCCCCTGCGCGACGCTCCGGCGGCCCGCCGGCGCATCGCGCTCGGGGTGGCTTACCGCGGCGCGGCCTACCACGGCTGGCAGAGCCAAGCGGATGGTCAGACCGTCCAGGACCACCTCGAACGCGCACTGTCCCGGTTTGCCGACACGACCGTCGTGACGGCGTGCGCCGGCCGCACCGACACCGGCGTGCACGGGCTGAACCAGGTCGTGCACCTCGACCCACCCGTCACGCGGGACACCCCGTCCTGGGTGCGCGGCGTCAACCGCTACCTGCCGAGCGACATCGCGATTCAATGGTGCGAGCCGGTCGCTGACACCTTCCACGCGCGCAACAGCGCGCGAGGGCGACGTTATGCGTACCTGCTGCTCGAGTCGCCGGTGCGCCCGGCGGTCGAGCATGGACTGGCCGGCTGGGTCTTTCGCCCGCTCGACGGCGACGCCATGCGCGCAGCGGCGGGGCATCTTGTCGGAGAGCACGATTTTTCGTCCTTTCGCAGCTCGCAGTGCCAGGCCACGACACCGATCAAGCGCCTGAACTCGATCGCCATCCGGCGCTGCGGCGCCTACTGGCGCCTGGACTTCGACGGCGTGGCCTTCCTGCACCACATGGTGCGCAACATCATGGGCTGCCTGGTGGCGGTCGGGCAGGGCAGTCGCCCACCGGATTGGCTGGGCGCGGTGCTGGCGGCGCGAGACCGCGACGCTGCGGCGCCGACCTTTGCCCCTGACGGCCTCTACTTTGCAGGCCCGTACTACGATGCGGTGCATGGCTTGCCTGAACACACCCCGGCTTTCGACTGGTTGCCCTGAATGACGCGGCGCACGCGGATCAAGATCTGCGGCCTGACCCGCGAAGCCGATGTGGCTGCAGCCGCCGCCGCCGGGGCCGATGCGATCGGCTTCGTGCTCTACGCCAAGAGCCCACGCCATGTCAGCCTGGCCCGCGCCGCGGCCCTGGCGCGTGCGTTGCCGCCCTTCGTCACGCCGGTCTGCCTCTTCGTCAACCCGAGCTCAGCCGACGTGGCAGCGGCGTGCGAGGCGCTGCCGAGTGCCGTGCTGCAGTTTCATGGCGACGAGACGCCGGCCGACTGCGACGCGGCGGGCCGGCCCTACCTGCGCGCCATCCGCATGGCCCCCGGCCTCGATTTGCTAGACTGCGCGCTCAGTTTTCCCCACGCCCAGGCCCTGCTGCTCGACGCTCCCGTCGACGGTTACGGCGGTGGCGGCAAGGTGTTCGATTGGTCGCTCATACCTCCATCGCTTCCCGCCGACGTGCGCTCTCGCCTCGTTTTGTCTGGTGGGTTGAATCCTGCAAACGTGATCGATGGAGTGCTTCACGCACGGCCGTTTGCCGTTGACGTGAGCTCCGGTGTGGAAAGCGCCAAAGGCATCAAGGATGCCGCGCTGATGCGCCGGTTCTGCGCTGCGGTTCGAGATGCGGATGCGCGTCTCGCCGACATCGCCACCTGAACCTGGAATCCGACATGCTGAAATATCAACAACCCGATGCCCGCGGGCACTTCGGGCCTTACGGCGGCACCTTCGTCGCCGAGACCCTGATCCACGCCCTGGACGAGCTCAAGGCCGCCTATGAGCACTATCGCCAGGACTCCGCCTTTATGGCCGAGTACCGCAGCGAACTGGCGCACTTCGTCGGCCGTCCGAGCCCCGTCTACCACGCGGCCCGGCTCAGCCGCGAGCTCGGCGGCGCGCAGATCTACCTCAAGCGCGAAGACCTCAACCACACCGGCGCGCACAAGATCAACAACACCATCGGCCAGGCCCTGCTCGCTCGGCGCATGGGCAAGCCGCGTGTGATCGCCGAGACCGGTGCCGGCCAGCATGGCGTGGCCACCGCCACGATCGCAGCCCGCTACGGCATGGAGTGCGTGGTCTACATGGGCAGCGAAGACGTCAAGCGCCAGTCGCCCAACGTCTACCGCATGCACCTGCTTGGCGCCAAGGTGGTGCCGGTCGACAGCGGCTCGCGCACCCTCAAGGATGCGCTGAACGAAGCCCTGCGCGACTGGGTCACCAACGTCGAGAACACCTTCTACATCATCGGCACGGTGGCCGGGCCGCACCCCTACCCGATGATGGTGCGCGACTTCCAGCGTGTCATCGGTGACGAGTGCCTGGTGCAGATGCCGCAGATGATCGGCACCGGCCGGCAGCCCGATGCGGTGATCGCCTGTGTCGGTGGTGGCAGCAATGCCATGGGCATGTTCTACCCTTACATCGAGCACGAGAACGTGCGCTTGATCGGCGTCGAGGCTGCAGGCCTGGGCCTGGACTCGGGCAAGCACTCGGCCTCGCTGATCGCCGGCTCGCCCGGCGTCCTGCACGGCAACCGCACCTACCTGCTGCAGGACGCGAACGGCCAGATCACGGAAACCCACTCGGTCTCGGCCGGCCTCGACTACCCCGGCGTCGGCCCCGAGCATGCCTACCTCAAGGACATCGGCCGAGCCGAGTACGTCGGCATCACGGATGACGAGTCGATGGTGGCGTTTCATCGCCTGTGCCGTACCGAAGGCATCATCCCGGCGCTCGAATCCAGCCACGCCGTGGCTTACGCCATGAAGCTGGCGGCGACGATGCGCAGCGACCAACACTTGTTGGTCAATCTGTCGGGCCGCGGTGACAAGGATATCGGCACCGTGGCTGACTTGTCGGGGGCCGAGTTCTACTGTCGGCCCTCTTGCAAAGGCCAGGCGGTGAAGCGATGAGCCGCATCCAAGCCACCTTCGCGGCCCTGACAGCACAGCGCCGCACGGCCCTGATTCCCTACATCTGCGCCGGTGACCCGCTGCCCGAGGCCACGGTCGAGGTGATGCTGGCGTTGGCCACGGCCGGGGCCGACATCATCGAGCTCGGCGTGCCTTTCTCCGACCCGATGGCCGACGGCCCGGTGATCCAGAAGGCCTCGGAGCGTGCTTTGTCCAAGGGCATCGGCATGAGCCAGGTACTCGACTTCGTGCGGGGCTTTCGCGCGCAGAACCAAGCCACCCCGGTGGTGCTGATGGGCTATGCCAACCCGGTCGAGCGCTACGGCATCACGCGTTTCATCGCCGATGCCAAGGCGGCCGGCGTCGACGGCGTGCTGGTGGTCGACTACCCGCCCGAAGAGGCCGAGGCCTTCGCCGCCGCCTTGAAGGCCGATGGCCTGGATCCGATCTTCTTGCTGGCCCCGACATCGACCGATCAGCGCATGCGAGAGGTCGGCCGCATCGCCAGTGGCTATGTCTACTACGTCTCGCTCAAGGGTGTGACCGGCGCCGGCCACCTCGACACCGATGCGGTGGCGGCGGTGTTGCCGCGCATCCGCGAGCACGTCAAGGTTCCGCTCGGTGTCGAGGTGGCCGGCGCCGGTCACACCCTTGAGCGAGACGTAGTAGACATAGCCACTGGCGATGCGGCCGACCTCTCGCATGCG